>SFNW01000066.1 GCA_004554105.1 Clostridiales bacterium
ATCTCCCCCGCCGCGATGGCATCGCGGATGCGGGAGGAGCTGACCGGCGCGCCGTCTGCCATAACGGCGGGCACAGCCGTAACGGTGATGCCCCGCTCGGCGCATAGCTGAAGAATGCGTTCTCTGATTGCTTCGCGGAGATCCATGGCACTCTCCTTTTCGGTCGTTCGATTTCTATCAACTTATTATAGCCTATTTTATAGAACAAAATTAACTGTATGCAGTTGACAAGATGGGGTGAGTGTGCTATGATAAGATACAATTAACTATATGAAGTTAATTTGCGGCAATAGGACAGCGTATCGCCGAAAAAAGAATTTTTGCGATATTCCATTCAAGTACCGAAAAGCGTGCACGGCTTTTGGTATACTGAGGAAGCAAGCAAGAGAAGCCGAAAAATTCGCTGTTAAAAACGCAAAAGAAAAAAAGATTAAAGGAGAAAGAAAATGAAAAAGAGCAAATTTTTGATTCTGTTTGCAGCACTTGTCTGCCTTGTGACCGCGCTGTGCGTGACCGCCAGCGCGAATGTTTACGGCGGCGACTGCGGCGCGGAAGGCGACAATGTCACATGGGTATTGAATACCGATACCGGAAAACTCACCATTTCGGGTACGGGCGCGATGAAGGAATATGCTGCTGGTGATGCTAGCCACCCGTGGTGGTTGAATACAAGCTACATAAAGACAGTGGTTGTTGAGAATGGGGTAACGCACATCGGGTCTTGGGCATTTTCCGGACTCTATAATCTGACCAGACTTACGATTCCGGACAGCGTGACGAGCATCGGCAGAAACGCATTTTATGACTGCGACGAGTTGGTAAACAAAGCGGGAGATTTGGTTTATATCAAGACGACAAACAACCCATATTTCTATTTAAGCGGCGTAACAAATTATATTGCAAACTCCTATACGATTAACAGCAAGACCCGCTTTATCGGCGACGCATTTTTAAATCTCGGAAAACTGAACTCGATTACAATCCCGAGCAGCGTAATCAGCATTGGCGACTATGCGTTTAGCGGATGTAGTTCGCTGACTGAGGTTTCAATTTCGAGCAGTGTGAAAAACATCGGGGAATGTGCGTTTAATGGATGCGCCGCACTGACCCAAATTACGCTTCCGAGCAGTGTGACGAGCATCGGAAAGTACGCCTTTGCGGGCACGGGCTTGACTTCGGTTGTGATTCCGAGCAGCATAACCGCCATAGCTGAAAGTGTGTTCAGTAATTGCGCCGCTCTGAAGCAGGTTACGATTCCGAGCAGCGTGACGAGCATAGGGGAACATGCGTTTTGGAAATCGGGCTTGACTTCGGTTGCAATTCCGGGCAGCGTGACAAGTATTGACTCTATAGCATTTGGTGATTGCGCTTCGCTGACTTCGGTTACAATCGGTCAAGGCGTGACAAGTATTGGATTCGCTGCATTTTCCGGCTGCAGTTCGCTGACTTCCATCACGATTCCGAGTAGCGTAACAAGCATCAGCAGAAACGCATTTTATTTTTGTAAAGCGCTGACTTCGGTCACGATTCCGGAGGGCGTAGCAACCGTTGGCGAAGAGGCATTTTATGGCTGCTCAGCGCTGACTGCGGTGACAATTCCGGCAAGCCTGACAGAATGGGGCGATCCTAAACACAACAGCGGGGTCTTCGATGCTTGCGATGCTTTAACTACGGTTACCTTAAAAGAAGGCTTGAAATGCATTTTCGAATGTATGTTTTACGGTTGTGAATCTTTGACTTCAATTACGATTCCGGAGAGTGTCACGAGTATCGGAAGGTATGCTTTTGCCGATTGCAGCTCGCTGACCTCGGTTACAATCCCCGAGAGTGTCACAAGCATTGAGAATAATGCTTTCCCGCGCGGGACTACAATCCGCGGTGCGGCGGGAAGTGCGGCGGAGCAATATGCAGGGAAATATGGTTGCGTTTTTGTACCGTTTGCAACCTACGCGGTGTCCTTTGAAACCGACGGCGGCAGTATCATCGCTCCTCAGAATATCCGACAGGGAAAGCAGGCGGAGAAGCCCGGATCACCTGTTAAGAACGGCTTTGTCTTCGCAGGCAGGTGCCGACCCGGCATATACACTGCCGTTTGATTTCGCAAGTATTTTTATGGATTTAACGGCTTATGCCAAGTGGATTCCGAGCGAGCAGTGCGTCGTGATGACGATTGACTCGACCGATGCGACGGTCTTCGGTGAGGCGGCAAAGACCGATGTTGCGCCGATTATCGCGAATAACCGCACGATGCTGCCTGCACGCTTCGTTGCCGAAGCACTCGGCGCGGACGTTGCGTGGGACGCGGAAACGCGCAAGGCGACGATTACCGGAAACGGCGTCACCGTTGAAATCTACATCGACAGTGCGACGGCGTATATCAACGGCAACGCGGTCACGCTCGACAGTCCCGCCTTTATCCGCGGCGGGCGCACCTATACGCCTGTCCGCTTCGTTGCCGAAACACTCGGCGCGACGGTTTTGTGGAATGCCGCAGACCGTCAGGCAATTCTCGTAAAGTAAAAACATACACAAAGAAGCACCCTATCGGGTGCTTCTTACTTTTCTGGGTTATCAAAGTTTTTTCGGATTCACAAGGTGCTTTTTTACAAAAAAGCACCTTGTGTGGGGGCGGGGCAAAGCCCCGCATTTCTCCTTTTCTTATTCAATCTTTCCGTCGATTTCGGCAAGACCTGCGTCGAGGAGCGACGGGTCGGGAATCTGACGGAGGATTTCAAGGCGGAAGGCGCAGGGCCATGCGGGCAGCCACTGCGAGGGGCGGAACGGCTCGACGCCGTGGCGTCCCCAGCGCGTGTGGAAAATCGCTTCGTCCTGCGAGCCGGCGGGGCGCAGTCTGCCGTTGATGTACAGCGTGCCGTCCGAGATGCACTGGCAAGCCGCGCACCAAAACGCGAGCGCACGCTCGCGCCACTGGACGCGCCCGGTCAGTTCATAAAGGCGCAAAAACGACTGCACGTCGCGCAGGGCGTACTGGTCGAGCGCCTGATGCGCGGTCGAGACCGAGGTCAGCCCAAAGGTGTCGACGCCCATTTGCCCGAGCATCGAGTCGGCGGGATAGTCCACCGTGAAGTGCATCATCCAGGTGCAGAGATACCACGCGATTTTCTCGGCGGCGGCGACATACTGTTTGTCGCCCGTCGCGTCGTACAGCGCGAGCGCGTCGCGCAGCAGCGGGCTTGCGGACTCCTTGTCGATGCAGTAGGTGTCGAGCGCACCCGCGGTCGTAAAGCCGTCGCGCACGAGTGAGCCGTAGTAGAAGTCAAACGCGCGCACGGCGCTGTCGAGGTACTTCTTGTCGCCGCTCTTCTTGTACGCCGTGATGAGCGGAAGGACGAGAAAACAGCCGACCGTGCCGTTTTTGGCGAGAATATTGCCGTTTTCGTCCCACGACTTTGCAAACGCGCCGTCCTCGCTCTGATTCTTCATCGCGAAGTCACAGATACCGTAGGCGGCTTCAAGGTATTCGGGCTTGTCAATGCCCGCTTCCTTTAACAGGTCGTAGGCTTCAAAATAGCCGTCTGCCGCGCCGCCGTTGTTGCAGGCATCGTTTTGCAGAAGAATTTTGCCGTCGGGCGCACGGCGGAACTTGCGCCCCGCCCAGGCAAGCAGCGTTTCGTAGGTGCATTCGCCGACCTTTGTGCGGTCGGGGACAAAGTCGGCGGGATACTCATTGTAGAGCCAAGGGTCGAAATCAAGCCGCGCGGCGACGTGACCGGCGGGGTATTTGCCTTTTTTCAGCCAACTGTCATGCACCTCGACGGCGATGTCGAGCTTCTCGCGGTCGCCGGTGTGCAGATAGTCGTAAATATAGGCGTTGGCAATCGAGGCGCTCTGACCGACCCAACTGATTTCGTAGCGGTGCTGGGTCTTGAGGTATGAAGTCACGCCGAGATGCCACTGTGCGCCCATGGTAAAGCCCGCAAAGCCGTCCGGCTCGCGCTCGAACAGATAGCGGCAGTAGGCAATCGAAAGGCGGTACATCTCCTTTGCGGGCAGCGGCGCGGACAGCGAATGCCCGAAATACCGCCAGGCAAAGTCGAGCAGCGGCGCATAGCGATGCTTTGTGCCGTCCGCGGGGTAGAGCATCAGAATCGCGGAAAAACTGTCGCGCGGCTCGATTTTCCCTTGGAACGGCTCGCCCCAGAAGTGCCGCTGAAGCGTCTTCGGCTGCTCCTCCTCGGGGAAAATCAGAATATGCGCTTCGCCCTCCTCGGTGCGAAGCTGTGAGCAGGCGGAGGAATCGTTCGCGTCCGCCGCCATCAGCACGAGACTGACGCTGTCATTTTCACTGTAGGTGCAGGAGGGAATCGTCGCGCGGTGCGAGGCAAAGCTCCAGGGCGTACCGTCCTCGGCGCGGTCACCGACATATTCGGGCGTTTTGCCCCAGCCGTTGCCGTTGTAGCTGATGCCGGGAATCATGGTAAAGTCCGCGCCGCCTGCGAGAATCGCTTCCATGCGCATCTTGTCGGTCGGCTTATCGGTGCGGCGCGTCCACTTCCACACGCCGTCCTCAATCGGCTCAAAGCTGTCCGACGCACCCGCGGCGGCGGGAATCCGCACGACGCGTGCGCCGTCGACCGAGACGAAAATGCCGTCCTCGGTCTTTAAAAATTCTGTCATAGTCCTATCCCTTTCGGTAGAATGTCAACCCCATTGTACGCTTTGGCGCAGGCGAATGCAAGCGCGCGCGGCGAATGGTTTGATTTTCGGAATCAAGGGTTATTTTGCGCCAAAAAAAGAAGCCCCGCAGGGCTTCTTTTTTTGGCAATGCGTTTATGCGCACAATCTGACTGCGCCTCCCTCTTTGAGGGAGGTGTCGCCGAAAGGCGACGGAAGGAGTAACAAAGAATAACGACACTCCCTCAGTCGGCTCCGCCGACAGCTCCCTCAACGAGGGAGCCTTTGAGAGACCGGTTCGGGAAGCGACCTTTGTCAACGGGTCGCCGGCTTCTTTTCGGCTTTCGTTATTCGGCTGCGGTATTCTGCGCAAAGGTTTCGTTGATTGCGGCAATCTGCGCCTCTGCCGAGCCGCGGAAGGTCTCGTAAATCGACGACAGTGCCGAACGGCTGACAAACAGTCTGCCGAGCTCGTTCTTGTAAGTGCCGATGTTGTAGTAAATGCCGACGTCGAAGACGCGCGAAGCGAAAATGATGTCGAGCATACCGACGCTCTCTTCGTCGCGCACCGACTTGCCGACGAGCGTCTGATCATAGTATGCGGGGGTGAGCAGCTTCTTGCCCTGGTATGCAAGCTCCTCGAGGATAACGCCGGTGCGGGCAAAATCCTTGCTCATCTCGGGAACGCAGAGGAACTGGCAGTGGAACGCGCTGACGTTGTGACCGTACTCGGTCTGCTCGCGGTCGTATTTCGGATAGGGCAGAATACCGAAGTCCAGCTCGCTGTCGCGGTGACGCTCGGCGGTCGTAACTGTGTTGAGGTAGAAGAGCGCGCGGTTTTCGTTGAAAATCGCGTCGCGGTTGGTGTTCCAAACCTTGGAGGGCGTGCCCGCGCCCGTGACGTTGTCGTACTGGTAGTTATAGGCGTGTGCCTGGTCGAAGACGATGTTCTCAAAGGTCTCGTAGAGGTTGACCACGCGCTCGTTGTAGAGCGTGAGCGTCAGGTTGCCGCCCTCGTCAATTGCGCAGATTTTTTCGCCGCCCGCCGCGAGGATTGCGGTCATCGGGTCATTCCAGGTGAGCAGTCCGTAGAGGTCCTTTTCGTCGTAGACGCCGTTGTTGTCGAGGTCCTGTCCGACCGCCTTGACAAGCGAACCGAAGGTTTCGAGCGTCCAGTTGTTGTCCTCGACGAGGTCATAGGGACTGTCGAGGTTGTAGCTTGTAATCATGTCCTTGTTGAACAGAATCGCGTGCGTGACCATGTTGTCGACGACGCTGATGTCGCCGGTGGTGTAGAACATTTTGCCGCGAATGGTGAGGTCTTGATTGGCCTTCTGGTCCCACCAGGACTTCGATAGATTGAGGTTCGGAATATCGTTCAAGTCGTGAATATAGCCGCTGTAAGCAAGCGTCGCCACGTCGTAGGTGCCGATCATCGCGGCATCGTAGTTCGATTCGCCCGCCATGTAGTCGCTGTAAATCTTGGTGAAGCCGTCGCCGCTGCCGGTCGACGAGCCGAAGCGCGTGATGTCCTCGTTTAAGACCTCCACGCCGTACTTTTCTTTGATGACCTGATTGCGGCGGTAGATGGCAAGCTCGACCGCGGTGCTGCCTTCGCCGCCCTCGGCAGCGAAGTCGTTGCGTGCAAAGTTGCCGCTGACGAGAATATTGAATTCGCCGGCAATGTCGAGCGATGCGGGATCGGGCAGGTCGGGCACTTCCTCGGTGACGACGGGCTCGGTTGTCGCGGTCGTCGTATCGGAGGCTGTCGTGTTCTCCGGCTTCTGCTCGCCGCAGGCAAGCAGGGAGGAGCCGACAGTCAGCAGTGCAAGCAGCAATGCGAGTGCTTTTTTCATAATCGAATCTTCCTTTCTCGGTAAGCATGGGATTTTATGTTCATTGTACCTAACAATTTTAAAAATGGCAATGCAAAATCTGTTGAAAGCGTTGCATTGAAAGTTGTGTTTTTTACACGCGCGCCGCGGCATTGACTTTCGCGCCGCAAAATGCTATACTGAGAGAACGAAAACGAAGCGGAGGCGAGACTATGGCGGAATTTGCGGTTTATCCCGGGTCGTTCGACCCGTTTACCAACGGTCACATGGACATTGTGAAAAAGGCGGCGCGGCTGTTTTCGCGGGTGTATGTGCTCATCGGTGTCAACACCGAGAAAAAGCGTGCCTACGACGCGGAAAAGATGAAAGCCGCGATCGAAGCAGCGATTGCCGACGAGGGGATTTCCAACTGCGTCGTCTGCGTCCACACGGGGCTGACGGCGGCGTTTGCAGAGCAGAACGGCATCCGCTACATGGTGCGCGGACTGCGCAATAACCTCGATTATAACTATGAAGAGAACATCGCCGAGGTCAACAAGCTCATCAATCCCGCGCTTGAAACGGTGTATTTCCGCGCCGACCACGCGGCGGTGTCCTCGTCGATGGTGCGCGAACTGCGCCTGTACGGGCAGGACGCGTCAAACTACGTTCCCGCGGCGGTCCTCGCCTGCCTGAACGCTTGCGAAGCGTGAGCGGCGCGGGCAAACAGGCGGGCGGGCGGCGGCTGTTTTGCGAACTGTCTCCGTCGGCGTATGCCCTTTCGGTCAAGAAGTGCATTTTCTTACGAAATCTTGCCGATGCGTGCGGGCGAACCCGCTTTGCGAAGACAAAGCAGGAGGAACCGCTGCCGGTCTGCATATACAAACACACTTCGCTGATTCGCCGCAAGCTCGGCAATGTCGACGCGCAGCTTCAGGAAAACAAGGCGGTCAATCTTGCGCTCGCCGCGCCGAAAATCGACCGGCTTCTGATTCGTCCGGGTGAGGTGTTTTCTTTTTGGCGGACGGTCGGCAGCGTTACGGCGGCAAAAGGGTATCAGACCGGGCTGACGATACGCGGCGGCGAGCCGTCGAGCGATATCGGTGGTGGAATGTGTCAGATGACCAATCTGATTCACTGGATGGTGCTGCATTCGCCGCTCTCTGTCGTTGAGCATCACCACCATGACGGCATCGATCTTTTTCCCGACTTTGGGCGAAAGGTACCGTTCGGTACGGGCACGAGCGTATTTTACAATTATATTGACTATCGGGTTCTGAATCCCACGGAGCAGCCGTTCCAGCTGATTGTATACACCACCGACGAATATCTGTGCGGCGAACTGCGCACGACGCAGCCGCTCCCCTACGCCTACCATATTTCGTGCGAGGGAGAGGGCTTTGTGCGTGAGGACGGCGTTGTTTACCGCGTCGGGCAGGTTTTTCGCACGGTCGTTGACAAGCGGACGGGCGACACGCTCTCCAAAGTCTGCATCAAGCAGAATCACGCGCGTGTCCTGTACGACACTGCGGCGCTTGAAGTGCGCTGAGGTATAAATTCTGCGGAGAAACATACGCTGTTTTCGTATTGCGGTGCCTGCGCGGGTGTGGTAAAGTGAAGAAAAACACCCGAAAAGGAGTTTTACCATGACCGAAGTGTTTCAAAACCCGATTTTGGAGGCGGGTGCCGACCCGTTTGTGACCCGCTGGCAGGACAACTATTATTATGTGTACAGCGCAGGGGACGCGGCAATTGAGGTCAGCCGCGCGGACAATCTGCATCATCTGACCCACGAGGGCAAATGCGTGTTTCGCCCCGAGGCAGACAAGCCCTATTCCAAGCATCTGTGGGCGCCTGAAATTCACGAAATCGACGGCGACTGGTATCTTTATGTTGCGGCGGACGACGGTGACCTTGCCAAGCACAGAATGTATGTGCTGAAGTCAAAGGACAAGACGCCGGACGGCGAATACGAGATGGTCGGCGAGATTTCCGCCGAGCCGAACTGCCTCGCCATCGACGGCACGGTGCTGAAGTATGGCGGGAAGCTCTATTTTGTTTGGTCGGGCTGGGATGAGGACGCGACGGTTTGGGTCCCGCACAGCCAAAATATCTACATTGCCGAAATGCGGTCGCCCACCGAAATCGCGGGGCGGCGCGTGCTGCTTTCGCGCCCCGAATATGATTGGGAAAAGCACGGCAGCGGTCCGACGGCGTCGGGGCGGGTGTCGCCCGAGGTCAACGAGGGACCGCAGATTTTGTACGCGCCCGGTGGCACGGTGTATATTGCTTATTCGGCTTCGCACAGCATGACGCGCTATTATTGTCTCGGACTGCTGACCTATCGTGGCGACGGCGACATTCTCAATGCCGACAGTTGGACGAAATGCGACCGTCCCGTCTTTTCGGAGAGCGAGGGGACGCACGGCACCGGGCATTGCTCGTTTGTCAAGGCGGTCGACGGCAAGACCGATTTCATCGTCTACCACGCGATGCGCACGCCAAACGGCGGCTGGAAAACGCGCGGCGTCCGCGCGCAGCCCTTTAGCTGGGACGGCGATTTCCCGGTCTTCGGCAGAGCCGCAGCCCCCGGCGAGGACATCGAAATCCCGGTGTGAAATTAAAAAAGTAGAAGGCATATCGCAAAATGCGATATGCCTTTTTGCTACTTGAACAGATACCCGTAATAGTTCTTTTCGAGGATCAGGTGCGCGTATTTGTTCTTGCGCTGGACGACGCCGTTCATCTGCTTGACGTAGGCGTCGATTTCCTCGCTTGTCGCGTCAAAGCCCTCGTAGGGCGTAAAGGTCTTGGTCGCGCTGTGATACTCGCCGTACTTGTTGATCCAGTTCCACGCGCTGCCGTCGCCGTCCTGATTGAGAATGACGAGCGGAACGCTGTCCGACAGCACATCGGTGCCCATCAGCAGGCGCGAGTCGTATTCCAGCCCGAACAGGTTGGAGACCGTCGGAATGATGTCGAGCGAGGAGCAGGGCGTGTCGACGATGACCGGCTCCTCCATCGACGCGCACCAGAGAATCAGCCCGTTGCGGAGCAAATCGAAATTCTGATGGATGCCTGCCTCGGGAATGCCGTACAGCTCGGAAAGCTCACTGTCGGTCAGCGCGTAGGGGTAGTGGTCGGCACTCATGACAAAGACCGTGTCCTCGAGCTTGCCCGCCTCATCGAGCTGTCTGACCAGCTCTTCGACCATCAGCTCCACCTCGTACTGGCAGGCGAGGTATGCCTTGACGTTGTCCGAGCAGTCGAGGTTTTCGACGATGTCCTTGTGCCGTTTGCTCATGTTGTTGCCCATAAACGAGTAGTTTGCGTGTCCGCTGACCGTCATGTAATAGGCGTGGAACGGCACGTCGAGATTGAGGTAGTAGGGCAGCGTTGCAACCGCCATTTCGTAGTCCGAGCGCGGCCAGCAGTCGGTCAGACC
>SFNW01000067.1 GCA_004554105.1 Clostridiales bacterium
CGCGCGAGGACATTCCGAAAAAAGACGGCGACTTCTTTATCCAGGATTTAATCGGGCTTGACGTTATCGACGAGGCGGACGGCAGAGTTTACGGCAAGCTCGGCGACGTGTTTTCCTCCGGCGCGTCGGACATCTACGAGGTCGAGACGCCGTCGGGCAAGGCGCTGATTCCCGCCGTCGGCGAATTTATCAAAAAAATCGACCCCGAAACAGGGATTTTCATTCACGCAATCGAAGGGATGTTTGAATCATGAGATTCGACATTATGACGCTGTTTCCCGACCTCGTGACGCAGGTGCTTGCCGAGAGCATCATCGGCAGAGCGCAGAAGAGCGGCGCGATTGAGGTCTTTGCGCACAATATCCGCGACTATTCCGAGGACAAGCACCGCCGCGTGGACGATACGCCCTACGGCGGCGGCATGGGCATGCTGATGGCGGCGCCGCCGATTGTCAACTGCTTTGAGGCAATCTGCAAAATGCAGTCGCCCGAGGTGCGGCGGCGCGTGATTTATATGTCGCCGCGCGGGAAGATTTTTGACCATGCTGCGGCAAAGCGCTTTGCCGAATACGACGACCTTGTGATTCTCTGCGGGCATTACGAGGGGGTTGACGCGCGCGTGCTCGACCTTATCGTCGACGAGGAGGTCTCCATCGGCGACTTTGTACTGACCGGCGGGGAGCTGCCCGCCTGCATCGTGACCGACGCGGTCGCGCGGCTCTGCCCGGGCGTGCTCGCGGACGACGAATGTTATGAAAAAGAGAGCATCGCGAGCGGGCTGCTCGAATATCCGCAATACACGCGCCCCTATGAATACAGGGGGCTGACCGTTCCCGACGTGCTGATTTCGGGGCATCACGAAAACATCGACAAATGGCGGCTTGCACAGTCGGTTGCCGTCACCCGCGAAAATCGCCCCGACCTCTTTGCGGCGTGGGAAAGCAGAGCCGACGACGGCGGAAAGGAGAAAAGCAAGACTTGAAAACAGGATTCCGAGCGTGGTTTTCCTCGCTCATTGAGGGAAGCGCAATTTGCCGCGGCATCGGCAGATTCGGCAGTTTCCTCTATAAAAAACTCGGCAGCGGGCTGTACAGCTTTCTGTTCGGTTCTTACGACACGATGTGCGAGACCTTCGACGACAGCGCTGCGGCGGGGCTTCTCCACGGCAAGCACCGCGTCGGGCGGTATCTCGCCGCCAACATCGAGGAGAGCGTCTATGTGTCGGCAGTCTCGGGCATGATGCGCTATTTCAGCCGCCTGTCGCTGCGCGTGATCGGCATATTTCTGATGTCCTGCGGGTTTTATTCGTCGGTCATTCAGCTTGTGCTGTACCTCGTTCGGCAGGACGCGCTGCATATTACGCGCGGCGTGGTTTCCGCGGCACTGCTGCTGCTCGGCATTCCGCTTTTGTTCTCGGGCAAGGCACTCTGTACGGCGGTGCATGAAAGCACGCTTTGGAACGCTGTCTTCAGCGGCTTCTGCGGCTTTAAGGAGCGCTCGTTTGCGGTGGAGGACGGTCCGACCGGACGGAAAAGCGCTGCGTTTGCGCTCGGTCTGCCGTTCGGCATTCTCGCCTGCTTTGTCAGCCCTGTGTGGCTGCTGCTCGGCTGTATCGGTCTGATTGCCGCGTATATCGTGCTGGTCAATCCCGAATGCGGGCTGTATCTGACGGTTTTTGCACTGCCGTTCCTCGTCGTTCTGCCGCACCCGAGCATTCTGCTCGCGCTGCTGACGCTCTACACGACCTTTGCCTTTGTCATCAAGCTGATTCGCGGCAAGCGGTATTTCAAGCCCGAGCTGTTGGATATTCTCGTCTTTTGCTTTATGGCTGCAATGCTGCTCGGCGGCTTCGTGTCCTACGGCGGCGGGCAGTCTGTCCGCGCGGCGGGCATCTACACGATTCTGATGCTCGGTTATTTTCTCGCGGTGGGGCTGCTCAACACCAAGGAAAAACTGAAAAAAGCCGCTGTGGCACTGTGCGTCTCGCTTCTGCTTGTTTCGCTCTACGGCGTCTATCAGAATCTGACCGGCAACATTTCCGCCGAATGGATTGACACCGAAATGTTCGACAACATCGGCGGGCGCGTGGTCTCGACCTTTGAAAACCCGAATATGCTCGGCGAGTATTTGATTCTGCTGCTTCCCATCGTTGCCGCGCTGATGCTCGGCGACCGAAACTGGACGGCAAAACCGACCTATATCGCCGCATTCGCCTTCGGCTGCATCTGCCTGATTTACACTTGGGCGCGCGGCGCATGGCTCGGCTTTTTGCTCGCCGCCGTCGTCTTTATCCTGATGTGGAGCCGCCGCTCGGTTGCGCTGATTGTCGGCGGGCTTTGCCTGCTGCCGCTTGCCGTGCCGTACCTGCCCGCAAATATCGTCGCGCGGTTTACCAGCATCGGCGACCTTGCCGACACCTCGACGAATTACCGCGTGTATATCTGGCGCGGCAGTACGCGCATGGCGGCGGACTACGCGCTGACCGGCGTCGGCGTCGGCGAACAGGCGTTCAACCGCATTTACCCGTACTATTCGTTTGCGGGCATTGAAAAAGCGCCGCATTCGCACAATCTGTATTTGCAGATTTTTCTTGAACTCGGTATTTTCGGCTTCATTCTCTTTGTCGCGCTGCTGATTTGCTTTTTGCAGAGCGGCTTTACGTTGGCGAAGAAGGGCGAGGACAAAACCGTGCGGCTCATCGGCTGCGGTGCGCTCTGCGGCGTGCTTGCGGCACTGCTGCAGGGCATGACCGACTACGTTTGGTACAATTACCGCGTATTCTTCATTTTCTGGCTCGTCTTCGGCATCTGCTCGGCGGCACGGCGAATCGACGCCGCCGCAAGGCTGCAAAAGCGCGCGATGGTCAGCGATTTCTGCGCCGACGTCACGCTCGGCTGACGACTGTACTATAAACGGAGGAACAACAGATGGATAAAAAAGATACACGCGCGTTCCGCATCAACTTTGTCGACATTCTGATTACGGTGGTTTTGGCGGGCGCGATTACGTTCGGCGCATTTATGATTGCCAGCGCGTTCGGCGTGGACACCTCGGAGAAAACCGACTTTACGATGCTGTACACCTTGCAGTTCAAGGGCATAGAGCGCGAATACGCCGACAAAATTGCCGTCGGCGATACCGTGGTCGAGGCGGCAAAACGCTTTAACCTCGGTACGGTCACCAAGGTCGACGTCGAGCCGTATATCAAAGAGGTGTTCGACGAAGAGACCGGAACGCTCGTTCCCGCCGTACACCCCGACCTCGTTACGATGAACGTCACGCTGTCGGCGGACTGCTATCTCTCCGACGGTTCTTACTACATCAACGGCTCACGGGTCGCGGTCGGCACGGGCATTTCGATTCACGCAAAGAATTTCGCCGGCACGGGCTATGTCAGCGCCATGCGCATAAGATAAGGGGGAAGCGGTATGCAAAAGCGTAAATTTCGCGTCAACATTCTCGACTTTCTGATTCTCGCGGCGGTCGTTATCTGCATTGCGGGCGCTTTCCTGCGCGGCGGCGCTCGCGGGAGCGACGAAAAGCTCGAAACGCAGACGGCAATTATCTCATTTAAAATCAGCAATGTGCAGTCGTCGACGGCGCGCTACTTTTCGGACGGCGACCCCGTTTACAGCGAGACGCTCGGCTGCAGTCTCGGCACGATTATCGGCGACAGCATTACCTCGACACCTGCGGTTTTTTACGCCGAGAAAAACAGCGAAATCATCAAGACCGAGTCGGGAATCGGGCGCGTGGATATCCGCGGCTCGTTTGAATGCGCGGGGCAGATGAGCGAGAGCGGCTTCCTCGTCGGCGGCACGCAGTATATCGCGCCGGGCATGACGACTTATGCCCTCATGCCGAAAGTCAACGCGAATATTCAGATTACCGACATCAGGCTGAAGTGACGCAAAAATTAAAAAATCATTAAAAATACTTGCATTTGTACGCCGAATTTGCTATACTATCAAAAGAAACAATGCGAATCGGTATTTTTGCGCATTTTCACAGGGATAAAGGAGCGTATTTTCTCATGATGACCCAAGACGTTACGATTAAAAACAGCGTTGGTCTGCACGCAAGACCGGCGACATTCTTTATTCAGAAAGCCAATTCCTATAAGAGTTCCATTTGGGTTGAAAAGGACGATCGCAGCGTCAATGCGAAGAGCCTGCTCGGCGTGCTGTCTCTCGGCATCGTGAACGGTATGACGATTACACTCGTGGCGGACGGCTCCGACGAGCGCGAAGCACTGGACGGGCTGAAGGAATTGATTGAGAACGGCTTCAATGAGTAAATTGCAATTTTACAGATGAACGGGCGGGCATGACGGCTTTTCGTTATGGTCGCCTGTCTTGTTGATGCGGCGCTTCATACCGCATCGGAAAGGAGATGCCGATGGAAGACAGAGCCGAAATTCGGGCGCGCCTTTTGGAAAAAGCAAATTCGCTGCCGCTGCGCCCGGGTGTGTATATCATGAAAAACAGCGCGGGCGCGGTCATTTACGTCGGTAAATCCGCCAAGCTAAAGAACCGTGTTTCGCAGTATTTTCAGAACAGCAAAAAGAACATCAAGACCGAAAAGATGGTTGCTTCGGTCCATGACTTCGACTTTTATCTGTGCGACACCGAGATGGAGGCGCTCACGCTCGAGAATGTCCTCATCAAGGAGTATTATCCGCGCTACAACATTCTGCTCAAGGATTCCAAGTCCTACCCCTACATCAAGGTGACGACCGGCGAGGACTATCCGCGCCTTGTCATGACGCGGACGCGCGCCGCCGATCGCGCCAAGTATTTCGGTCCGTATTCGGGCGCGGGAATCGCGTACAACATCATCGACACGCTCTGCAAATCGCTCGGCATTCCGAACTGCAAGCGGCGATTTCCCGAGGACATCGGCAGGGAGCGCCCCTGCATTTACTATCAAATCGGGCAGTGCATGGGCACCTGCCGCAAGGGAGCGTCCAAGGAGGATTACGACGCCGCGATAGACGCCGCGCTGCGCGTGCTCGGCGGCGACTTCGACCTCGCGAAAGAGGAACTTTCCAAGCGAATGTACCGCCTTGCCGAGAACGAGAATTTTGAGGCGGCGGCAAAGTGCCGCGACAGCATCGCCGCGCTCGACAAGATTTCCGAGCGGCAGAAGGTCGTTTCCTCGCCGAAGGCGGATCAGGACGTCGTTGCGCTCTACAGCGACGACAAATGCAGCGTCATTTCGGTCTTTTATATCCGCGGCGGTATGCTCGTCGACAAGGACGAGTTTGTCTATTCCGCCGACGAGATTGTCGAAGCGGAGGAACTGCCGACTTTTTTGTGCGGGCTGTATTCCGCACGCGCCTATATTCCGCGCGAGGTGCTGCTTGCCGATACGGTGGACGCGGACAGCCTTGCGGCGCTTGCCGAACTGCTCAGCGAAAAGGCGGGCAGAAAGGTGAGCGTTCACACGCCGCAGCGCGGCGAGCTTCGCTCGCTGTGCGGCATGGTGCGCGACAACGCGCGCGAAAAGGCGGCGAAATTCGCCGAGGCGAGCGAAAAGGACAACAAAATGCTGCAAAAACTCGCCGCGCTGCTGCGGCTTGACGCGCCGCCCGCGCGTATCGAGGCATACGACATTTCCAACCTCGGGCGCGAGCATATTACGGCGGGCATGGTCGTTGCCGAAAACGGCAAGTTAAAGAAGAAGGATTACCGCTCGTTTTCGATTCGGACGACCGACGGCATCGACGACTACGGCGCGATGCGCGAAGCGCTCAGCCGTCGCCTTGCGCATCTTGCGGACGGGGAGGGGAGTTTTTCAAAGCGTCCCGACCTGATTCTGCTCGACGGCGGCGCGGGGCACGTCGGCACGGTGCGCGCCCTGCTTGCCGAACTTGGGCTTTCAATTCCGGTCTACGGCATGGTCAAGGACGAGCATCACAAGACCCGCGCACTGACCGACGGGGAACACGACATCAGTATCGCGCGCGAGCAGAGCGTATTCATTTTTATCTACAGTTTGCAGGAGGAAGTCCACCGCTACTCGGTCGGACGAATGGACCACGCCAAGCGCAAGACGCTCACGCATTCGGTGCTTGAGAACATCAAGGGCATCGGCGCGGCAAAGGCGAAAAAATATCTGAAAGCGGCAGGCGGACTGGCAAAACTCAAGACCGCCTCGGGCGGCGAAATGGCGCAGATGGGCATTCCGGCAAAGGACGCGCTGGCAATCGCCGCATACTTCGCGGACAAGCGCGAGAAGAAAGGGAATTGATATGAGAATCATCACCGGCAGTGCCAAGGGTGTCAGCCTTGCGACCCTCGAGGGCGACGCGACGCGCCCCACCTCCGCGCGTGCAAAGGAAGCACTCTTTTCTATGCTGCAATTCGACATCGAGGGGCGGCGCGTGCTCGATTTGTTCGGCGGCTCGGGGCAGCTCGGACTGGAGGCGCTCAGCCGCGGCGCCGTATTCTGCGATTTTGTCGACGCTTCTTCCGATGCGGCGGCAATCATTCGCAAAAACATTGCGAAAACCGGCTTTGCCGACCGCGCGCGGGTTACGGTTGCCGACTATCGGAATTTTCTGCGCCGCGCGGCGGGGAAAACGGGCTTTGATTTGGTTTTCCTCGACCCGCCCTATGCGTCGGACGCGCTTGCCGACGCGCTTTTACGCCTTGCGGACGCGGGGCTTCTGCACCGCGGCTGCCTTGTCGCCTGCGAGAGCGAGGACGGCTGCGTCACGGAGAAAAATCCGCAGCTTTCGGAAAAGTACCGCCTGCTGAAAAGCGGCAGATACGGCAGAGTCCACATCGAACTTCTCACACCGCTCGACGATTAAGCCGGGCGGTTTTGATTTTTCGGAACGACTGCCGAAAAATAGTTAAATTCCATGTAATTTTCTTTGCGATTTTGTATTGACGCATCTGCGACAGATGCCGTATAATATTTGTACAAAAGGCACAATTTTGTGTACAAGTTTCGGAGGAGATTATGACAAAAAGAATCATCTCGATTGCCGTTGCCGTTATGCTTGTCGTTCTCGGCAGCGTATGCGCATTTGCGGCAGAAGAACCCAAGGTAACCGCCGATACCGTCTGCTACATAAGTTTCCAGACAGGCAACAACGACTATGACGGTCTTTCTGCGGATACCCCGAAGAAGCAGCTTCTCACCACCGAAGACAATGCCGCTATGGGCGTTTTGAAGGACGGCGGCACGTTGGTCGCGGTCGGCAAACTGTATATCGGCGGCGACTACTCGATGCCCGAGCTCGGCTCGACGCTGAAGATCACGTCGAACGACGGCAAGGCAAACTATAAGAACGGCATTCCGTTCGAGAATCCGTCCTGCGCGATGAAGATGAAGACGGGCGCTACGCTGACGCTGCAGTCGGACGTGATCCTCGACGACCTTATCCTCTTCCAGGAAGGCGCGATGAACACGATTAAGGTCACCAACAATTCCACGCTGGTCATCGGCGACAAGATTGAGTGCATGAGCAACATCAATGCGCTGAATCCCTGCTACATGGCGATTGACGTTGAAAAGGGCTCTACCGTTATCCTGAACGGCGGTACGTTCGAGCAGGTTACCGGCGAGGGTACGATCATCAACAACGGTGCGACGATTCAGAGCGAGTCCGCCGAGACGACCTCTGCACCCGAAGAGACCACTGTTGCCCCCGAGGTAACGACCGAGGCGACGAGCACTGCGACGAGCGCTGCGGATAAGCCGGTTGGCGGTACGACTGTTGCTCCCGACAATACGGACGCAACGGGCGCACCCGAGGACACGACGGCTGCAAGCGAGAGCACCGATGAGACTGCGGCTGAATCCAAGGAAGAGACCAAGGCAACGACGAAAGAGGAGACCAAGGCGACCGAGGACAAGGCGGCGGATACCGCTGCTTCGACCGAGGCTTCCGCAACCGCGCCTGCCGCTTCCGATGAAGGCGGCGTCAATGTCGGTTTGATTATCGGCATCGTTGCGGCTGTTATCGTTGTCGCGGTTGTCGTCATCGTCATTGTTACGAAGAAAAAGAAATAAGGCATAAGCATCAAAAAAGGCACTGCGCGGCAGTGCCTTTTTTATCTATCCGAAAGTATTGCGCAAAGCAAAATATAATAAAATCTTGTAAAAAAGACGGCTCTGCCGGCTTTTTTACTCCTTAGAGGGCGCGAGCGGTTGAGCGAGACGCGAGTGAACGCCCTCTCTCTGTCGGAAAACAAAGTTTTGCGACAGCCTTAAAGGCACTGCGCGGCAGCGCCTTTTTTGTCGGCGTGCGTCATGTTGCTGCAGCAGCATGACCGCTATCCTTGATTTTTTGTACAAAGACAACGATAATTTACATTTACTCTGCCTTTGACCCATAGTATAATAATCTTGACCGGTTGTGCCGGAAGGAGGAGTACTATGAGAAAATCTTTGCTTTGCGCACTGTGCATGGCTCTATTGTTTTGCATTCTGACCGTCGGCGCGCTCGCCGCGGACTATGTTTACTACGAGAATGATTTCTCGGATTCGACGACGCTGTCCGACTTCACGCAGTATCGCGGCGAATGGGGCATTGTTGACGGACAGCTCATGATGATCGGACTCGGCAAGCTGCAAATGACCGACCAGGCGTTTTTGGCATATACCAAGGACGAGGGCGTTGCCAACCTGACCGACTACACGCTCGACGTCGATATGATGAATATTCAGACCCAGGGCGGTCCGATTTTCCGCTGTGACCCGAAAAGCATCAATGATGCGACGAACAACAGCTTTTACGGCTATCAGGCGTTTATTACCTTCAGCGGTGACAAGACTGCACTCGGCCGCGGCAACGGCATCGGCGACTGGGGCGGCAACCTCAAGGTCAGCGGCACGATTGTGTCCCCCGGTATGAATGTCCATCTGAAAGTGGTTGCATCGGGCAAGAACTTCACCTATACGATTTCCGACCTGGATACCGGCTCGGAGCTGTGGACCTATAGCTTTGAAAACGAGGAATGGGCGTGCGGCACGTTCGGTTTCCGCGCCTGCATCATGAATAACGGTCTGACCAACCTTGCCATGCTCGGCTTCGATAACCTGAAGATTACGGCAAACGGCGAAGTCGGCGATCACCTTGCCGCAGGCAAGCCGCTTTCGACTTATAAGCCGAAGACCGCATCGGCTGCAGTTATGCCGAAGGTCACGCCGGCAATCGAAGTGAAAGTTCCCGACGTCGTTGAGGTCAAGGCTTCCGACCTTGATATGACGGTTACCGACTATGTATATTACGAGAACGATTTCTCCAATCCCGCAACGCTGGCTGATTTCACGCAGTATCGCGGTGACTGGGCGATTCGTGACGGCGGACTGTATTACGACGCAGCCACCGACGGCTTCAAGGAAACGAGCAACTTCTCGTTTATTCTGTTCACCAAAGACCATGACGCAAATCTCCTGACCGATTATACGGTTGACGTTGACATTGTCAATTCGCAGACCGCCGCCGGCGCAATCACGCACGCCGACCTTTCGCAGGCGGACAGCGACGGCTCGAATTCGTTCTACGGCTACTTGTCTTTCATCAGCAACGACGGCAAAAAAGGTGCGGTCGGTTACTCGAATCTCGAGGGCAACTGGGGCGGTAACCTGAATGTCGGCGATTCGATTTTTACACCCGGCAGTACCTATCATCTGCAGGTCGTACATAAGGACGGCAGATCG
>SFNW01000005.1 GCA_004554105.1 Clostridiales bacterium
CTTCGGCGATGGGTGGATTTTATTTCATTCGTGCGCGGCAGCGCGCGAATTTCATCTGAGCGCAGCGAAGATTTCATCGTGCGACAGCACGATTTCATTAAAAAAAGAGTCGCTTTCGCGGCTCTTTTTTTCCTTATATATTATTCGTCGTAGACAATCGTCATGGTTGCCGCCGAGATATAGTCGAGGGGGTTGACGGTTTTGCCGTCGACGCGCAGCTCGAAGTGCAGGTGCGGCTCTTCGGCAATTTCAATCAGCGCACTGTCGCCGACCGCGCCGATGACCTCGCCGCTCTTGACCGTGTCGCCGACCGAGACGGCGATGTCCTCGGCAAGATTCTGATAGACGGTTTCGGCACTGCCGTCATGGCGGACGACCACGGTGTAGCCCATCATCGGGTGTGCGTAGACCTCGGAGACGACGCCGTCCGCCGCCGCCATGACACCCTCGCCCGTGCCGGCGCAGATGTCGATGCCGCTGTGCGTGCGGTAGTCCTCCATCGTGTCGGAGTAGACTAAGACGTCAACCGAATAGCTCTTCGAGACGTTGCCGATGGTAGGCATGATAAAGACGGGCAGCGTACTTTCGGGCGCCGCCGCCTCGGTTATCGGATCGGTCGCCGCCGCCGAAGCTGCGGGGCGCGTTGCCGCGCTCGTCTCGGCGGGCTCGGTTACGGCGGGTAGGGTCTGCGTGGTCTGCGGCTTCGGCGCGGTTGTCACAATCGGCAAATGTGCCGTCGTCTGTGCGGAGGTGGAGACCTCGGCACTGTTTGCGCTCGTCTCGGCGGGCTTGTTCCGCTTATTCGCCGCCGTGACCAGTCCGACGGCGACCGCCATGATGAGAAGCACCAAAATAATCGTCATGTATAAAACTTGCGCGGTTTTCTGTTCGTTTTTCTTTTGTTCCATCGTATTTATGCCATTCCTTTCTGATTGCGTGAGGCGTTTCACGAGAAGTTGTTAGTATTTTTGCCGTCCTCGGCGGCTTTTATGCGCAATACGGGAAGAAACAGGCGGCTTTTAGCACCCAAAGCAACTGTTTGCAAAATCTTCACGAAGAAATCACAAAGAAAATTTGCGCAAGCCCTTGACAAATCTGCAAAAAGGTGTTAAATTTGAATCATGAATTAGCACTCAACCACTTTAAGTGCTAAAATCACATCGGAAAGGAGCGGGAAACATGGAAAGCGGACTCAGCCGACGCAAGGAACAGATTTTGCGGGCGGTGGTTGAAGCCTATGTCAAGACCGGCGAGCCGGTCGGCTCGAAGTATATCGCCGAGAGCAGACTGCCGAATTGCTCTCCCGCGACGATTCGCAACGAGATGGCAGAGCTGGAAGCACTCGGCTATTTGGAGCAGCCGCACACCTCGGCGGGCAGAGTCCCGAGCGAGCGCGGCTATCGCTTCTATGTCGATTGTCTCTCCGAAGAATATAAAAAGACCAAGGCACAGACCGACTTCATGGCGGAGCAGCTTCGCGGCAAGCGGCACGAGCTTGACAAGATTCTTGCCGAGGCGTCGCGGCTGGCGGGCAGCATGACCAACTACACGGCTATCGCGGTACGTCCGCGCACCGATATGAGCAAGATTATCCGCTTTGAGGTCATGTATTTCGACAGCAAAACGCTCGTGCTTGTCATGCTTTCGGGCAGCGGCGCGACGAGGACCTGCAATCTGCGGCTTCCGTTCGATGTTCTGCCGGCGCAGGCGGCGCAGCTCGCCGCAGTGCTGAACAAGTACATCGCGGGGCGCACGCCGAGCGAAATCACGCTTCCCGTGATGATGCGCGCCGAGGAGGAAATGGGCAGCCGCGCCGGTCTGCTCTCCATCGCCATGAAAGAGATTTACAACGGCATGGAGGAACAGAGCGGCGGCGAGATTCGCGTGGACGGTGTCGAACGGTTGCTTGAATATCCCGAATACAGCGACCTCGGCAAACTTCGCGGTCTGCTCGGTGCGATTGAAAGCAAGGAAGGCATTCTCGATACGATTTCGCACATTGACGGCGACGACCTCGGCGTCGTCATCGGCAGGGAAAACGGCGAAGAAAATCTGAGCGACACGACCATGGTCGTCAAAAAGATTAAAAAGGACGGCAAGGTCGTCGGTGCCATCGGCATTATCGGTCCGTGCCGCATGGATTATGCCAAGGTCATGCCGATCGTCAGCGCGCTTGCCGAATCGGTCGGCAGTGTGCTGAGCGACGAGCTGAAAATGCTTGAAGGACCGAAAAAGAAAGACGAATGAAAGGGTGCTGTGAAGAATGGCGGAAGAAAAGAATAAGGAAGAAACCGTGAGCGAAACCGTGGCCGAGCAGACCGAAGAAACCGTCGAGAAAGCCGAGACGGCGGAAAAAGAAACCGACGGCAAGGCAAAGAAAAGCAAAGCCGAGAAAAAACTCGAAAACGAAATCGAGGCACTGAAAGCCGAGCTTGCGAAAAAGGACGCCGAGGCGGCGGAGCAGAAAGAAAGCTATCTGCGTGTCGTCGCCGAGTACGACAACTTCCGCAAGCGGTCGAAGGCGGAGCGCGACGCGATCTACAGCGACGCCTGCGCCGACGTCATCGGCGCGCTGCTGCCGGTTTACGACAACATCGAGCGCGCGGCGGCGTTTACCGACGGTGAGAAGATTGCCGAGGGCGTGCGCCTCACCGTGAAGAGCTTTGCCGAAGCGCTGCAAAAGCTCGGCGTGACCGAAATCGAGGCAAAGACCTTTGACCCGAATCTGCACAACGCCGTGATGCACGTCGAGGACGACACGCTCGGCGAGGGCGAAATCGTGGAGGTTTTCCAAAAGGGCTACAAAAAGGGTGACAAGGTGATCCGCTACGCGATGGTTAAATCCGCGAATTAGCGGCGGCTGAAATCCCGCAATCCCGATAAGCCTTCCCCCTTGGGGGAAGGTGGCGAGTATGCTCGCCGGATGAGGGGTAGGACACGAAAGTGTCCGTCTTGGTAGTTTCCCGTTTGCTGCGGATACGCCGCAAGCGGCTACCCCTCATCAGTCAACTTCGTTGACAGCTTCCCCCGAGGGGGAAGCCGAAACTCTCCCTTGCCGAAAAGGTTTGGAAGGGCGCGGGAAACCTTTCCTTAAAAGGTTTCCCGATATAAATCAAACTAACATAAAATTTTATTGATTCCGGAGGAATTGATCATGGGAAAAGTAATTGGTATAGATTTAGGTACGACAAACTCCTGCGTCGCGGTTTATGAGGGCGGTGAGCCTATCGTCATTCCGAACCCCGAGGGTGCGAGAACGACGCCGTCGGTCGTTGCGTTCAGCAAGACCGGCGAGAGAATGGTCGGTCAGGTTGCAAAGCGCCAGAGCGTAACCAACCCCGACCGCACCATCAGCAGCATTAAGCGTGAGATGGGCACGGCTTACAAGGTTGAAGTCGACGGCAAGCAGTACACGCCGCAGGAAATTTCGGCGATGATTCTGCAAAAGCTGAAGGCGGACGCAGAAGCCTACCTCGGCACGAAGGTCACCGAGGCGGTTATCACGGTCCCCGCATACTTCACCGACGCACAGCGTCAGGCGACCAAGGACGCGGGCAAGATCGCAGGTCTTGACGTCAAGCGTATCATCAACGAGCCGACGGCGGCTGCGCTTGCCTACGGCATGGATAAGGAAGCCGAGCAGAAAATCATGATTTTCGACCTCGGCGGCGGTACGTTCGATGTTTCGATTCTCGAAATTTCGGACGGCGTCTTTGAGGTGCTTGCCACCGCGGGCAACAACCGCCTCGGCGGCGATGACTTTGACGCACGCGTCATCGGCTGGATTGCCGACACCTTCAAGAGCGAGAGCGGCATTGACCTGCGCTCGGATAAGATGGCAATGCAGAGACTCAAGGAGGCTGCCGAGAAGGCGAAGATTGAACTGTCCGGCATGACCTCGACCAACATCAACCTGCCGTTCATCACGGCGGACGCAACCGGTCCGAAGCACTTCGACGCAACGCTGACCCGCGCAAAGTTCAACGAACTGACCGCAGACCTCGTCAGCGCGACGATGGGACCCGTCAAGCAGGCACTCTCCGACGCAGGACTTCAGCCCTCCGACATCGCAAAGGTTCTGCTTGTCGGCGGCTCGACCCGTATTCCCGCCGTTCAGGAAGCGGTCAAGAACTTCATGGGCAAAGAGCCGTTCAAGGGCATCAACCCCGATGAGTGCGTCGCAATCGGCGCGGCAATTCAGGGCGGCGTGCTCGGCGGCGACGTCAAGGACATCGTCCTGCTCGACGTAACGCCTCTGTCGCTCGGCATCGAGACGATGGGCGGCGTCTTCAACCGCATCATCGACCGCAACACGACCATTCCGGTCAAGAAGAGCCAGATTTACTCCACTGCGGCGGACAATCAGACCTCGGTCGAGATTCACGTCCTGCAGGGTGAACGCGATATGGCTGCCGGCAACACCACGCTCGGCAGATTCATTCTCGACGGCATCACGCCCGCGCCCCGCGGCATTCCGCAGATTGAGGTCACGTTCGACATCGACTCCAACGGTATCGTCAACGTCACCGCGCAGGATAAGGGTACCGGCAAGGAGCAGCACATCACGATTACTTCGTCGACCAATATGACCAAGGAGGACATCGACCGCGCCGTCAAGGACGCGGAGAAGTTCGCCGAGGAGGATAAGAAGCAGAAGGAAGCGGTCGAGGCAAAGAACCATGCCGACAGCCTGATTTTCCAGAGCGAAAAGACCCTGAGCGAGCTCGGCGACAAGATTACCGACGCCGAGAAAGCCCCCGTTACCGCCGCGATTGAAAAACTGAAGGAGACGGTCAAGACGGGCGACACCGAGGCCATCAAGGCGGACACCGAGGCGCTCGAAAAGTCCTTCTACACCATCAGCGAGAAGCTGTACAGCCAGGCGCAGGCTGCGCAGGGCGGCGCAAATCCGAACGCCGACCCGAACGCAGGCGCACAGCAGGGCAGTGACGGCAACACCTATTACAACGCCGATTTTGAGGATAAGACCGGCAAATAATCGGGAGTGAAAAATCCCGAGCCGCAAAATGCGGATTGCAGTTTGAAGATAAAGCGAACACCGATATGTTTTGAGCCTCCCTCTTTGAGGGAGGTGGCGTGCGAAGCACGACGGAAGGAGTAAACTCCCTCAGTCGCTTACGCGACAGCTCCCATCGCGCTCAAAGAGCGCGATAGAGTTTCGCTCTGCAGCAAGAAAACTCTAAAATGCAAAGTGAAACTCAGGGAGAACGCCTTGCGTTCTCCTCGGGGAGGGAGCCTTAAAATCACATGATGTGTTACATGACTTTTGCACTCAAGCCGCAAGACCGAGAATGCGGCTCGGATTTTTCGCGTATTTCGGACAAATTCATACAGTGAAATAAGAGAAGAACGATGGCAGACAAGAGAGACTATTATGAAGTGCTCGGCGTTGACAAAAACGCCGACGCTTCCACAATCAAAAAAGCATATTACAAGCTCGCAAAGCAGTATCACCCCGACGTCAATCCGGGCGATAAAGAGGCGGAGAAGAAGTTCAAGGAAATCAACGAGGCATACGCCGTCCTCTCCGACGAGGAGAAAAAGGCAAAGTACGACCAGTACGGTCATGCCGCCTTTGAAAACGGCGGTATGGGCGGCGGCGACGGCGCAGGATTCGAGGGCTTCGACTTCGGCGACATTTTCTCCTCGTTCTTCGGCGGCGACGGCGGCGGATTCAGCTTCGGCGGCAACGGCTTCGGCGGAGGCGGCAGCCGCCGCAATGCGCCGATGCGCGGCGAGGATATCCGCGTGCGCGTCACCATCAGCTTTGAAGAGGCGGTACACGGCTGCAAGAAGGACATTTCCTTCGGCAGAGTGCAGCGCTGTGAGGAGTGCGGCGGCAGCGGCGCAAAGAAGGGAACTTCGCCCGAGACCTGCCAAAAGTGCGGCGGCAGCGGACAGATTCGCGTCCAGCAGCGCACGGCGTTTGGCATGATGCAGTCGACCCGCGCCTGCGACGAGTGCCGCGGAACGGGCAAGATTGTCAAAGACCCCTGCACCAACTGCCGCGGAACGGGTTACGTCAAGATTACGAAGAAAATCGCGGTCTCGATTCCCGCTGGCATCGACGACGGACAGAGCCTGTCGATTCCGGGACAGGGCAATGAGGGCAGAAACGGCGGTCCCGCCGGCAATCTGCTCGTCCTTGTATCGGTCAAACCCCACGCGGTCTTTGAGCGCGAGGGCAACGACGTCTACTGCGAAGTGCCGATTACCTATTGGGAGGCGGCGCTCGGCGGCGAAATCGACATTCCGACCCTCGAGGGCAAGGAGAAATTCACCGTGCCCGAGGGAACGCAGACCGGCACGACCTTTACTTTGCGCGGACGCGGCATTCCGCGCGTCAATTCGTCGGCGCGCGGCAATCTGTACATCACCGTCAAGGTTGAAGTGCCGCGCGGCTTGACCGCCAAGCAGAAGGAGCAGCTCACCGCGCTCGCCGAGAGCTTCGGCGACAAGGTGGCAAGCAAGCGCGAGACCTTCTTCAAGAAGTTCTCGGATTTGTTCAAATAATCAAGGATAGGAAAAACGCACATGGATATGCAGTGGACACAGATCCGCGTCACCGGCGCGGTAGGCGACCTCGAGACCATCAGCGCGGTTATGAGCATGGTCAATAACAGCCTGATGATTGAGGATTACAGCGACGTGACAACCGACGGTATGTACGGCGCACTGCTCGACGACAGCCTGCTCAACGCCGACCGCACCAAGGGCGCGGTTTCGGTCTTTATCCCCGAGACGCAGAGCGTCGCCGAGGGCAAGGCGTTTATCGAGGGGCAGCTTCGGGCTTCGGGCATTCCGTACACCATAGAGACGGTCGGCTGCCGCGAGGAGGACTGGGCGGAGTCGTGGAAGAAATACTATCACCCGGTCAAAATCGGCAGAATCGTCATTGTTCCCGCGTGGGAGGACTACACCCCCGCCGCGGGCGAAATTCCGGTGACGATGGACCCCGGTATGGCGTTCGGCACGGGGACGCATGAGACGACGCGGCTCGTCATCTCGATGCTTGAAACCTATCTGAAGCCGGGCGACCGTATGCTCGACGTCGGCTGCGGCAGCGGCATTCTGTCAATCTGCGCGTCGAAGCTCGGCGCGTCCTACTGTGCCGCCTATGACCTCGACCCGACGGCGGTGCGCGTCGCACGAGAGAACATCGAGGCGAGCGGCGCCGAGAACATCGTCTGCGGCACGTCGGATTTGCTTCGCGACGTTGACAAATCGGGCGGACGCTTCAACGTCATCGCGGCAAACCTCGTCGCCGACATCATTCTGCGCATGGCGCCCGACGTCGGCGATTACCTGACCGACGACGGCGTGCTGATTGCGTCGGGCATCATCTGCCCGCGCCGCGCCGAGGTCGAAGAAGCGCTGGCAAAAGAGGGCTTTGAGGTGTTTGACGCCAAAGTCGAAAACGACTGGTGCGCCCTCGCGGTACGAAAGAAGAAGTAAGGATAAGATAAACCCCCGCGGCAAAAGCAAAGCCTTTTGCCGCGGGGGTTTGCGTATGCAAACTTAAGTACGATTTGCCCAACGCGAGAGAAAAATTGACAAATTCCAAATAGAATGATACAATTTTTAAAATATAAAACTAACGTAGGAGACAGTGAAATATGAGAGTAGGCGTGATTAGGACGGCACTTGACGCTTTATTTTTGGAGAGGCGCGTCTTTTGTTCGGAAGCGGATTTTCAATTTGCATTAGCGTGGAAAATCCAAGAATTGTTTCCTGATTCCGAGGTAAGGCTTGAGTATATCCCCGGTAAGTTCGACCTAAATATACATATTGATATCGCAGTATTCATCGGCGGAGAAATGATACCGATTGAGCTGAAGTATAAAACCAAACAGTTTGTTAGCCCGCTCGGAGCAGAGCCGGTTTTTTTGAAAAATCAGGGGGCACAGGATATAGGGCGCTACGATTTTCTCAGCGACATTCAAAGGTTGGAAAGACTGACAGAAGGCGGAAAATATCCGATTCAAACAGCATATGCAATTATCCTAACCAACGATTCGCTTTATTGGACTCAACCGAAAAGGCATACGAACACAGTAGACCAAGCGTTCCGTATCCATGAGGGGACAAGTATACACGGAAACAGAAGCTGGGCACCGGGCACAGGTGCGGGGACAAAGCAGAAAAGGGAAGAAGCTATTCAAATTAAAGGAACATACCGCATGGCTTGGGAAGATTATATGGAAGCGGTTGAATGTTCATCTTGCAAATTCAAATTTTCCGTTGTGAAAATCGAAAAGGCAGCATTAGAGCGAAATTTGTGACTTGGCCTCTCGAAAAATTGCGAAAAAATCCGTTTGTCGGTCAAAAGTAAATGCAAATCAAACAAAAAGGGACGGAAAACCGTCCCTTTTTGTTTGAAAAAGTTTTTAATAGGCGATGCCCTGTGCAATCATCGCGGCGGCGACCTTCTCGAAGCCCGCGATGTTCGCGCCGGCGACGAGGTTGCCCTTCATGCCGTACTTTTCGGCGGCATTGTAGGAGTTGTGGAAGATGCCGACCATGATGTTCTTCAGTTTTGCGTCGACTTCCTCGAACGTCCAGCTGTAGCGCATCGAGTTCTGGCTCATTTCAAGCGCGGAGGTTGCAACGCCGCCCGCGTTGGCAGCCTTTGCAGGCCCGAAGAGGACGCCCGCCTTCTGGAACGCCTCGATAGCCTCGGGGGTGGAGGGCATATTTGCGCCCTCGGCGACGGCGATGACGCCGTTCTTGATGAGCATTGCGGCTTCCTCGCCGTTCAGCTCGTTCTGCGTTGCGCAGGGCAGGGCGATGTCGCACTTGACGCTCCAAATGCCGCGGCAGCCCTCGACATACTTCGCACCCTTGACGCGCTCTGCGTATTCCTTAATGCGTCCGCGCTCAACCTCTTTGATCTGCTTGACGACGGCGAGGTCAATGCCATTTTCGTCGTAGATATAGCCGTTCGAGTCGGACATGGCGACGACCTTTGCGCCCAGCTCGGTCGCCTTCTGATTCGCGTAGATGGCAACATTGCCCGAGCCGGAGATGACGACCGTCTTGCCCTTGAACGAGTCGTTCTTCATGCAGTTCAGCATTTCCTCGGTGTAGTAGCAGAGACCGTAGCCGGTCGCCTCGGTGCGGGCGAGCGAGCCGCCGTAGGTCAGACCCTTGCCGGTCAGCACGCCGGTGTACTCGTTGCGCAGACGCTTGTACTGTCCGAACAGATAGCCGATCTCACGTCCGCCGACGCCGATGTCACCTGCGGGAACGTCGGTGTCCGCGCCGATGTGCTTCGCCAGTTCGGTCATGAAGCTCTGGCAGAAGCGCATAATTTCTCCGTCGCTCTTGCCCTTGGGGTCAAAGTCGGAGCCGCCCTTGCCGCCGCCAATCGGCAGACCGGTCAGGCTGTTCTTGAAAATCTGCTCAAAGCCGAGGAATTTGATAACCGAGAGGTTGACCGAGGGGTGCAGACGCAGACCGCCCTTGTAGGGACCGATTGCCGAGTTGAACTGCACGCGGTAGCCGCGGTTGACCTGTACCTTGCCGTTGTCGTCCACCCACGAAACGCGGAAGAGAATCGCGCGTTCCGGCTCGACGATGCGCTCGATGACGCCGTTCTGCTCGTATCTGGGATCGGCTTCGATGACCGGCTCGAGCGATTCGAGGACCTCGGTCACCGCCTGTAAAAACTCTTTTTCACCGGCACTGCGCTTTTCAAGGTCGGTGAGGACTCTTTTGAGATATTCGTTTTTCAGCATTTGTCTTGCCTCCTGCAATTTTTTAAGACTGACGCTTTCATTATAAACGAGAAAAAACGCGATTTCAAGTGTTTTTGCAAAGGTTTCTGCAACATCTTTGAAAAAATCATGCAAAAAAACGGCAAAAACGCCGAAAAATCCGATTTGCAATCCGCGCGCGAATGTGCTATCCTTAAATATAGATCGTTTTTTCGGACACGGAGGGGATTTGTTTTGCGGATTGAGGGAATGCAGAAGCTGACGCTGCTCGATTTTCCGGGCAGGACGGCGGCGATTTTGTTTGCGCACGGCTGCGATTTCCGCTGCCCGTTCTGTCAGAACGCGGGGCTGGTCGTCCGCCCGTCTGCCGCAGAGGTCGGCGAGGACGAAATCCTTTCCTATTTAAAAAAGCGGAAGGGGTTGCTCGACGGCGTGGTGCTGACCGGCGGCGAGCCGCTGATGCAGCAGGGCGCGGCGGAGCTGCTTCGCAAAATCCGCGCACTCGGCTATGCGACGAAGCTCGACACCAACGGCAGCTACCCCGACCGCCTTGCCGCCCTGCTCGACGAGGGGCTGGTCGACTATGTGGCGGTCGACATCAAAAACCGACCCGAAAAGTATGCCGAGACGGTGGGACTCCCCGACCTCGACCTTGCCCCCATACGCCGCACGGTCGATCTGCTGCTTTCGGGCGCGGTCGACTATGAGTTCCGCACGACGGTCACGGGCAGACTGCACACGCCCGAGGATATCGGCGCGGCGGCAGAGTGGATTGCGGGCGCGAAACGCTACTTCCTCCAGCCGTTCAGGGACTCGGGCGACCTCGTGGGAGAGGGCGACTTTCCCCCCGGCGCGGACGACCTTGCCGCGATGCTCGCCGCCGCCCGCGCGTTTGTGCCGAATACGGAAATTCGGGGATAGGTGCGTCGCGCAGCGCAACATATAGCACAACATATAGTGCCTTTTGACGAAAAAAGATTCAAAATATTGTGCCTTTTGATGATTGACAAAGCCGTCCGACCTGTGGTATGCTTTATGTACTGACGACATTTTGCATACTACGGGGGACGGTTTTTATGTATCAGGTTAAAAAACGCGACAACAAAATCGTAGAATTCGACATATCGAAGATTTCCAATGCCATTCAGCTTGCGTTCGAGGCGTGCGAGGTGAATTTCCACCCCAGCGTCATCGACTTTCTCGCGCTCCGCGTCACGGCGGACTTTGAGCCGAAGATTAAGGACGGGCTGATTGCCGTTGAGGATATTCAGGACAGCGTCGAGTCTGTGCTGATTCAGGCGGGCTATGCCGAGGTTGCCAAGGCGTACATCTTGTACCGCCGTCAGCGCGAAAAACTCCGCAGCATGAAGTCGACGATTCTTGACTACAAGGAGTTGGTCGACAGCTATGTCAAGGTCACCGACTGGCGCGTCAAGGAAAACTCCACCGTCACCTACTCGGTCGGCGGTTTGATTCTCTCCAACTCGGGCGCGATCACGGCGAACTACTGGCTCTCCGAGATTTACGACGACGAGATTGCCCAGGCGCACCGCAGCGCGGACATTCATATCCATGACCTCGGTATGCTCACCGGTTACTGCGCGGGCTGGTCGTTAAAGCAGCTTATCCGCGAGGGACTTGGCGGCATTTCGGGCAAGATGACCTCCGCGCCCGCAAAGCACCTGTCGGTGCTTTGCAACCAGATGGTCAACTTCCTCGGCATCATGCAGAACGAGTGGGCGGGCGCACAGGCGTTCTCCTCGTTCGACACCTATCTCGCGCCTTTCGTCAAGGTGGACAACCTGACCTATGACCAGGTCAAGAAGAGCCTTGAAGCCTTCGTCTACGGCGTCAACACGCCGTCGCGCTGGGGCACGCAGGCGCCCTTCTCCAACATCACGCTCGACTGGACGGTTCCGAAGGACATGGAATCCATGCCCGCTATCGTCGGCGGCAAGGACATGGACTTCACCTACGGTGACTGCAAAGCCGAGATGGACATGATCAACAAGGCGTTCATCGAAATCATGATTGAGGGCGACGCCAACGGCAGAGGATTCCAGTACCCGATTCCGACCTATTCGATTACCCGCGATTTTGACTGGTCGGAGACCGAGAACAACAAGCTGCTCTTTGAGATGACCAGCAAGTACGGCACGCCGTATTTCTCTAACTACATCAACAGCGACATGGAGCCGAGCGACGTCCGCTCGATGTGCTGCCGTCTGCGTCTCGATTTGCGCGAGCTGCGCAAGAAGTCGGGCGGCTTCTTCGGCAGCGGCGAGAGCACGGGCTCTGTCGGTGTTGTCACCATCAATATGCCGCGCATCGCGTATCTCTCGGCAGACAAGGACGAATTCTACCGCCGCCTCGACCACATGATGGACATTGCGGCGCGTTCGCTCAGCGTCAAGCGCGGCGTTATTACCAAGCTGCTGAACGAGGGTCTGTACCCCTACACCAAGCGTTATCTCGGTACGTTTGCAAACCACTTCTCGACCATCGGTCTGATCGGTATGAACGAGGCCTGCCTCAACGCGCGTTGGATCCGCAAGGATCTGACCGAGACTGCGGCGCAGGACTTCACCAAGGAAGTGCTCAACCACATGCGCGAGCGCCTGTCCGACTATCAGGAGCAGTACGGCGACCTCTACAACCTCGAAGCAACGCCGGCAGAGTCCACGACCTACCGCCTTGCCAAGCACGACAAGCGCCGCTATCCCGACATCATCACTGCGGGCGGCTGCGACGGCGCACCGTATTATACCAACTCCTCGCATCTGCCGGTCGGCTACACCGAGGACATCTTCACCGCGCTCGATATTCAGGACGAGCTGCAGACGCTGTACACCTCGGGTACGGTCTTCCACGCCTTCCTCGGCGAGAAGCTGCCCGACTGGAAGGCGGCGGCAAATCTTGTGCGCAAGATTGCGGAGAACTACAAACTGCCTTACTACACGCTTTCGCCCACCTATTCGATCTGCAAGACGCACGGCTATATTGCGGGCGAGCATTACGAGTGCCCGCACTGCGGCGAAAAGACCGAGGTCTACAGCCGCATCACTGGCTACTACCGTCCGGTGCAGAACTGGAACGACGGCAAGACGCATGAATTTGCAGACCGCAAGGAATACGTCATCGAGCGTAGCGTGATGCGCCGCGCGGGCGTCAGTGCCGCCGAGGAAGCAGCACCCGAGACGGCTTGCGGCGACGAGACCGTCCGTCTGTTCGCCACCAAGACCTGCCCCAACTGCAAGATTGCGGCAAAGCTGCTTGACGAGGCGGGTATCCCCTATGAAAAGCTCTACGTCGAGGACAACAAGGAGCTTGCGACCTCGCTCGGACTGAAGCAGGCGCCCACGCTGCTCTGCGGCGACGCGAAATTTGCGGGCGTAGTCGGCGTCAAGGACTTCATCGCGCAGAAGGAAAACAGAGTACATGTATGACATCATCATTGTCGGCGGCGGCCCTGCGGGGCTGACCGCCGCTCTGTATGCACGGCGTGCCGGACGCAGCGTGCTGATTGTTGAGAAGAACGGTTTCGGCGGGCAGATGACCTTCTCGCCGAAAATCGAGAATTACCCCGCGTTTGCGTCGATCAGCGGCAGCGAGTTGGCGGATAAAATGGTCGACCAGACCTTAAATGCCGGCGCAGACGTCGAAATCGGCGAGGTCACGGGTATTGAGCGCACGGCAGACGGCTTTTGTGTGCGTTGCGGCGACGCTTCCTTTGCGGCGAGAGCCGTTATTCTAGCCACGGGCGCAAAGCACAGGCTGCTGCACGTCCCCGGGGAGGAGCGCTTCATCGGCGACGGCATTTCGTTTTGCGCGGTCTGCGACGGCGCGTTCTATGCGGGAAAGACGGTCGCCGTCATCGGCGGCGGCAATTCGGCATTGCAGGAGGCACTGCTGCTCGCCGAGACCTCGGTGCGCGTCATCGTCGTGCAGAATCTCGAAAACTTTACCGGCGAGCGCAGCCTTGTCGAGCTGCTCTTGGCGCGTCCGAACGTCGAGGTGATGTTCGGCAGCACGGTCGCGGAATTCGTCGGCGAGGACACGCTTTCGGGCGTGGTTGTCGAAAACGCCGCGAAAAAGCGCCGCACGCTCGAAGTCGACGGCGTGTTCGTCGCCATCGGGCTTGCGCCCGAAAATGGCGCGTTTGAGCCGCTCGTGCGGCTGGACGGCGGCTATATCGACGCGGGCGAGGATTGCCTGACGAGCGCGGCGGGCATCTTCACGGCGGGCGACTGCCGCACCAAGCGCGTCCGTCAGATTACGACCGCAGTCGCCGACGGCGCGTCGGCTGCCCTCGCGGCGTGCGCCTATTTGGACAGGGAATAGAATAGAAAATTAAATAGGGGAAACCGCATTTGCGGTTTCCCCTGCTTTTTGTACGGGTCAAAAGGTGAAAAGGTCGATACTGCCGCCGACATGGCGGAGAATGAGCAGCACGTCGGCAAGCTGTGCGCCGTCCTCGTCGTTTATCACTTTTTTCAGCGTCAGCAGTGCGTCGTGCAAGTCGATTTTGCCGTCGGCGTTGACGTCGGTGAAGCGCACTTCGCCGATTTCTTTCACGGCGACTGCCGTTTCGTTACTTGTTGCGAGCAGTTTGCCCTCGCGCAGAACCTCGATGCGGTAGCGGTATGTGCCGGTGGGAACGGCGTCGGTGAAGCCGTCGCCGCCCGTAAAGCTGCCGACAAGCTCGCCGTCGCGGTAAACGCGGAATACGCAGGTGTTGTCGGCGTCTTCAAAGTGCGGCTCAATGCGCAGACCGCCTTTGACGCGGACGGCGGAAAATCCGATGCCGGTTGTCAGCGAGCAGATGCGGCAGGTGTTTGTTCCGGCGGCAAACAGGTGTTCGCCCGCGCAGAAATCGGGCGAGGCAACCGTCAGCGGGCGCGGCGCGGTCGAGCCGAGCGGACTGCCGAACACGGGAACGCTGTAAGGCTTGCCGCCGATTTCGGTTTCGGCGACGGTGAAGGGCTGGATATAGGTCTTGCGCCCCGCCCACCAGGTGCTTGTGCCGCTCGACCAGTCGTCCTCTACCCATTCGGCGTTGGCGTGATAGTAAATCCACCATGTGCCGTCGCGGTGATTTTGCAGATAGGAGGAATGCCCTGTGCCGTACATCGAGACCGACGGGTCGGATTCAAAAAGTGCGCGTTCGGATTTCGTCCACGCGGCGGCGTCCAAGGGGTCGCTGCCGGTCAGCGTCAGCATACCGAGGCGGTAGTATTCGGTGCTGCTGCCGTTTGCCGAATAGAGAATGTTGACCGTATCGCCGAGCCGCAGGACCTGCGGTCCCTCGTTGATGCGTCCGTTCAGCAGTTCCCAGTCGCGCTCGGGCGTCGAAATCAGCGTACACGGCGCGGCTTCCATTGTATAGGGATTTTTCATCGGCTGAATGTAGAGATTTTGTACGCGGCTGCCCGTGACGGGCGTACCCGACCAAATGAGGTAGAGCTTGCCGCCGTATTTCAGGACCGTGCCGTCGATTGCCCAAAGGTCGCCGTCGGTTTCGAGCTTGCCGACTATCGAAAAGCTGCCCATCGGGTTTTCGGGGTCGTCGGCGCGCAGAACATGCATTCTGTGATTTGCGTTTGCGCCGTCGTCGGCGGTAAAATAGATATACCAGCCCGCATCGGCGGCGCCGACCTCTTCAGCGGAGAAGTAGTGCAGCTCGGGCGCCCAGTATTCTTTTTTTGCGCCCGCGAGGTCGGTTTTGGAAGCATTGAACACGACCGACGAGCAGTAGTTCATATCCGAGAACAGCACCTCGGCACTCTCGGCAATATGAATTGCCGAAACCGTCTCGCCGTTGACCGTCGTTCCCGCGCTGTAGGCAAAGTAGTAGTGTCCGTCCTTTTCGACAGCGTATGGGTCGGCGAGACTGGCGAGCTTGCTTTCGACCGAGACGGTCGAAAGCGGCTCGGTGACGGGGAAAAGGTCGCAGGAAAAGGCGATTGCCCGCTCGGTGCGCGGCTTGATTTCGGCTTTCATCGCTTCACTGCACCGCAAAACAAAGCTGCCGAGCAGACCGCGGTTGAAAAACTTGGTTGCTTCGGCAAAACTGCCGCCCCTGATAATCAGCGCGGCGTTTGAGCGGTTGGGTACCGTCGCCGAAAGTTTGTCCCCCGCGCCCGTCATGAAATTGCCGGAGAAATTGCCGCCCGTGATGCGGGTGACCGCCTGCGCACACCGCTCTGCCTGCGCGTCGAGCGCGGAATCGGTCGGCAGGGCGGACAGCGGGCGGAACATATAGTAAGTGCAGGCAAAATCGCCGCCCGAAATCTCGGTGTAAATCCTGCCTGTGTCGTATTCCGAGCCGGCGGACGCAACGGTTGCTCCGCCGCCGCCCGTAAAGCTGCCGCCCGAGATGAAGATGCAGATATCACCCGAGAGGACGCCGAGCGCGTGCGACGCCGATGAGCGGCGGTTGCCGCCGACCAGCCCCCACCAGGTGCCGCCCGCGACGGTCAGCGTATAACTGTTTTGTGAATTTGCCTCGGAGAGGGTTTGCGGATAATTCCACCCGCCGACCAGCAACGGATAACGGAAGTTTTCCGCGCCGCTTTTGTCGGTGCAGACAACGCCCGCGCCGAAGCCGAAATTGCGGTGCCGCCCCGACAGGGTGACGCCGCTTTTGTACAGGTCAAAGTTTATGTTGTCGAAATAGGTGTCGTTTCCCGCCGCAAAATTGCCGTAGAGCTTCAGGGAGGCGCCGCTCGCGCGATAGTCGACGCCGTCCGCAACGCTTGTCCAGACGACCGCGCCGCCGGCGTCCGCGGGCGCAAAGCCGCTGCTCGGGACGGTCACACTGCCCGAAATGACGAGCGTGCCGCCGTCTGCCTCCCGCAGGCGTTTGTAGGCTTTGGTGAGGGTTGCAAACGGTGTTTCGGCGGTCAGCCCGTCCAATGCGTCGCTGCCGTTTACATTGTCGACATAGACCGTCAGCGCACTGCCGGGCGTGAAGTCGTATGCGGCAGCGGCGAGTGCCAGCAGGGCGGAAAGCAACAGATACAGTATCGAAGTGCTTATTGCCTTTTTCATTGCGTTTCTTCCTCCGGTTTCGGACAGATGATTTCCATTATAATTACAGTATAACAAAAACAGCACCGCCGCGCAAGTACACGGCGATGCTTTTTTATGCAAGATATGAAACTGCCGGTCTGCGCTTTTTCGACTGCTTTCAGACACGAAACAGCTTCCGCAGCAGCGCGCGGAGCGCGCGCGGCGATTTTACGGTGATGATTTTCATCTTTGGAAAGCCTCCCTTGGCTTTCGGGCTATTTTACCGAGAAGTACAGAAAGCCGATGCCGATGATGACGACCGCCTCGATGACGACCAGACAGCCGGCAGGCAGGAAAAAAGAGGCGAGCAGTCCGACCCCGAAGGCAAGGACCGTCAGCCCGATCAGTTTTGCCGCGCAGCGCAGATTGTGCATGGTACTCCTCCTTTTCGCCCGTCTGCTGTCAGTATATGCGCCGCCTCTGAAAAAGTGAATCAAACCCTGCGCCGCGCCGCCGCATAAACTGAAAAAGGGAGAGCCTTGCCGCGCGGAAGCTGTCGCAATTTCGCGAACAAAAAAATGCGCGGCGTGTTTAAGATTCCCGCAAGGCAGGGAAAAATAACATTGCCGCGGTGCGGCAAAATCCAAAAGGAAAGGAATTGATTCCTATGAGCGTGCGGCGCGGCGATATTTTCTACGCCGACTTAAGCCCGGTCGTCGGCTCGGAGCAGGGCGGACTGCGTCCGGTACTTATCGTGCAGAACGACGTCGGAAACAAATACAGCCCGACCGTCATTGCGGCGGCAATCACCAGCAAAATGGGCAAAACGCACCTGCCCACGCATATCGACATTTACGCGGACAAGGTCGGTCTGCAGAAGGACTCGGTCATTCTGCTCGAACAAATCCGCACAATCGACAAGCGGCGGCTGCGGGAAAAGATGGGGCATCTCGACGACGAGGTGATGAGCGAGGTCAACAACGCAATCTCCATCAGCTTCGGACTCGGCGGCATCGGATAGGCGAGGTGTGAAAAGTGCGGGAGATTTTCTTCGATATTTTATACGATAAAGATATTGCATTTTTCCTCCTTTTGCGGTAGAATAGCGATAAGGATTTAACAAGCAAAGAAAAAGGAGAAGAAAAATGGCACTTGTAACCACCAAAGAGATGTTCAAGAAGGCTTACGAGGGCGGCTACGCCATCGGCGCGTTCAACATCAACAACATGGAGATTATTCAGGCGATTACCGAGGCGGCGGAGTCGCTCCGCTCTCCCGTTATCCTGCAGGTTTCGGCAGGCGCACGGAAGTATGCGAAGCACGAGTACCTCGTCGCTCTGGCGCAGGCGGCAATCAAGGACACCGGCATTGACCTTGCGCTTCATCTGGACCACGGCGCGGATTTTGAAATCTGCAAGACCTGCATTGACGGCGGTTTCTCCTCGGTCATGATTGACGGCTCGCACCACACCTTTGAGGACAACATCGCGCTGACCAAGAAGGTCGTCGAATATGCGCACGCGCACGGCGTCGTCGTTGAGGGCGAGCTGGGCAGACTGGCGGGCGTTGAGGACGACGTCAAGGTTTCGGCTGCGGATTCTTCCTACACCCGTCCCGAAGAGGTCGAGGAGTTCGTCGAGAAGACCGGCGTTGACTCGCTCGCCATCGCCATCGGCACGAGCCACGGCGCATACAAGTTTACGCCCGAGCAGTGCACGCGCAATGCGGACGGCATTCTCGTTCCCCCTCCGCTCCGCTTCGACATTCTCGAAGAGGTCGGCAAGCGTCTGCCCGGTTTCCCGATTGTTCTGCACGGCGCATCGTCGGTTCCGCAGGAATTTGTCAAGGAAATCAACTCGCTCGGCGGCAAGCTGCCGGACGCTATCGGTATTCCCGAAGAGGAGTTGAGAAAAGCGGCTTCGATGGCAGTCTGCAAAATCAACATTGACTCGGATATCCGTCTCGCCATGACTGCAGGCATTCGCCGCGTCTTCAGCGAGAAGCCCGATGTCTTTGACCCGAGAACCTATCTCAGCGTTGCGCGCGACGAGGTCAGAAAGATGGTTGCGCACAAGATTGAGAATGTGCTCGGCTCGGCACACACGCTTTAATCAGATACAGGCAAACACACATTACACCCCCGTAGGGGCGGATTCCGTATCCGCCCGCATTCTGCGTCGGTTTCAACGCGCTCAAAAGCCTTCCCCCGCAGGAGAAGGCTTGCGATTGTTGATAAAACAGGCTCCCTCTTTGAGGGAGCTGTCGGCGAAGCCGACTGAGGGAGTTGAGCGGTTTGTCTCACTCCTTCCGTCGCCGTTCGGCGACACCTCCCTCGGGGAGGGAGGCATGAAATCAGACTTTTCAACACACACAAAAGCCTTCTCCTTTGGGAGAAGGCTTTTGCCGATTTGATTTGAGAAAAAAGAGGACGACTATGATTTTTTCGGACAAGACCGTCATTTTCGGGCAGGACGTCGACATGAACGGGCTGCTTCGCCCTTCGGTGCTGCTTGCTAAACTCGAGGACGCCGGCTCAAAGCAGATGGAGGCGTTTCCGCCGAGCAACGACGATTTGCGCGTGCGCGGTATGGGGTTTGTCATCAGCCGCCTGCTGCTGCGCATCGACCGCCCGCTTCGCGAGGGCGAGGTTGCGGACGCGCGCACCTTTGCGACCGACAGCCGCGGCGTCTCGTACAACCGCTGCTATCAGATGTATGCGGGCGACGAGCTTGTTGCTGAAGCGTATTCCTCTTGGGCGCTCCTGAACTTTGTCGAGCATAAGCTCGTCCGCGTCGGTGAGATCGAACAGCTTGGCGGCGAGTCCGAGCCGCCGCTGAGACTCGATATGCCGATGCGCGAGCCGTTTCCGCCGGTCGACGCCTTTGAGACGCTCGGCACGCGCGAGGTTTATTTCAGCGACGCCGACATTAACGGGCATCTCAACAATACGAAATACTTGAATTGGCTCTGCGACTGTGTTCCCGACATTCTGCATAAGACGCTCCGCACGGCGAACATCAGCTTTGTGACCGAAGCGCCGCTCGGCGAGCGGCTGACCGTGCTGCGCGCCGCGCAGGGCGACCGCTTCTTTTTCAAGCTGCAAAGGGCGGACGGCAGGCTCTGCTGCGAGGCAATTCTCGGCTTTTAACCGAAAAATCACAGATTCGTAAACGTTTTGCGAATCTGTGATTTTTTTGTAAGGAAAAAGCGCGTCTCTTTCGACTAAATCCGTGTACAAGGGAATACGCCGCACCGGTCTTAAAATTTACTTAATTTTTCCGTATATGTATTGACATCACGGCGGCGGCAGAGTATAATAACTGTACTGCTAAAAATAGTACAGTTTGGGCGGCAAAGAACCGCGGTTTGCGCGGAGGAAAATCGGAAAATTTCGGAAAGGGGGCGGCGGCTTGAAGCAGAGAACAAAAATGAGCAAGCCGGAGAAGATTCGGCGCGATAAGCGGGAACGCATCGACCGCGCCAAGACCTCTCTGTTCATCGCTCCTTCCTTTATCGGCGCGGCCATATTCTTTATATTGCCGTTTTTCGTTGTCGGCTACTATGCGCTGATTGACAACCCCATCAGCCGCGAATTTGTCGGGCTGCAGAATTTCGTCAACCTGTTCGGCAATTCCGCGTTCCGCACGGCGGCAAGAAATACGGCGGCCTTTTCGGCTGTTGCGGTGCCGCTGGCGGTTGTGCTGCCGCTCTGCTTTGCGCTTTTGCTGCTGCGCCGAGTGCCGTGCGGCTCGCTCTTTAAGACGGTGCTTATCAGCCCGCTGATGGTGCCGACGGCGTCGGTCGTGCTGATTTGGCAGGTGCTGTTCCACTACAACGGCACGGTCAACTCCTTTCTCGAGCGCTTCGGCATTGACAAAATCGACTTTTTCAAGTCGGACTACTGCCTGATTATCATTGTCCTGCTGTTTTTGTGGAAGAACATCGGCTACAACATGATTCTGTTCATGTCGGCACTCGCCGCGATTCCCGTCGACATCACCGAGGCGTGTATGCTCGACGGCGCGGGACCTGTGCGCGTCTTCTTCAAAATCAAGCTGCCCTACATATCCTCGACGGTCTGCTTTGTCACGATTCTTTCGCTCATCAACTCGTTTAAGATTTTCCGCGAGGTCTATCTGATGACCGGACGATACCCCTACGAACGATTGTATATGCTCCAGCACTTCATGAACAACACCTTTGAGTCGCTCGACTATCAAAAACTGTCCGCCGCCGCCATTGTCATGTGCGCGGTGATGATTGTGCTGATCGGCATTCTCTTCTTCGTGGACAACCGCGTGGGGAGGGACATCGAATGAAAGCCAAAACTTTAAAAAAACTCGTCGGCGCACGCAAAAAGGCGATAACCGCGCTGATTTTCGTCTTCTTTGCCGTCGTTTCGCTCGTGTTTGTCATGCCGACCGTGCTGACCTTTACCAACTCGCTGATGTCAAAGGGCGAGATTGCCGCAAACTACGGGCAAATCTTTTCGAGCGTGTCGGGCGACGCCAAGGTCTTTGTCGCGACCGAGACAAACCTGAAGCTGATTCCCGACAGGGTCACGTTTGACCAGTATTTCAACGTCTTAATCAAAAATCCGCAGTATCTCATCAAGTTTTGGAACTCGGTGATTCTGACCGTGCCGATTGTGCTCGGGCAGATTCTCGTCGCGCTGCTTGCCGCCTACGGCTTTGCGCGCTTCGACGGGAAAATCCGCGGCATCATCTTCTTTACTTACGTCATTCTGATGCTGATGCCCTATCAGGTCACGCTGGTGCCGAACCGCCTCGTCTCCGAGATGCTGAACATTTACGACACGCGGTGGGCAATCATTCTGCCCGGCATTTTCTCCCCCTTTGCGGTGTTTATCTTAACCAAGTTTATGCGCCGCATTCCGACTGCGATGATTGAAGCCGCCAAACTCGACGGCGCGGGGGAAATCCAGATTTTCTTCCGAATCTGCCTGCCGATGTCCAAGAGCATCATTTATTCGGTGGCGATTCTCGTCTTTATCGACTACTGGAACATGGTCGAGCAGCCGCTCGTTCTGCTCAAGACCTCGGATATGCACCCGCTCTCGGTCTTTCTGTCCGAGATCAATTCGGGGGACGCCGCGCTTGCCTTTGCGGTCGCGAGCATCTACATGATTATTCCTCTGCTGACCTTCCTGTACAGCGAGGATTACATCGTCGAGGGCGTTGCCTACGCCGGCGGCGTCAAGGGATAAACCGCACGGACACCTACAAATTACGACTTGCTTAACGGGAGAACAATTATGGAAACGAACAAGCGGGGTTGGATTAAAAACGCAATTATCATTTTCCTCGTGATGATGCTGATTCTCACCCTTTTCTCAAATACATTCATGAACCGCTCGCTGCCCGAGGTTGCCGTGCAGAACGCCGAGAGCGGCAGCATCACCACGCAGGTGAAGCTGTCGGGCAGCGTCAATGCGAATACGACAAAGGCGGTCACGCTCGAGTACGCGCGCAAGATTGACACGGTGCTGGTGCGCCGCGGCGACACGGTCGAGCCGGGCACGGTGCTGGCGACGCTGGTCAAGGGCGAGAGCGACGAAATCGATCAGCTTGAAATCGAGCTGAAGCAGCTTCAAATCGAGTATAAAAAGCTGCAAATCGAGAGCGAGGACTCGCTGACCGCCAAGCGTTACGAGCTGGAGGACGCGCAGCGCGAACTTGTCGAGGTGAACGACTACATTGCGTCTTATCCGACGCTCAATGCGCAAAAAACCGCCTACGAGGACCAAATCAAGCTGTATAAGGAAACAATCAAGACGCGCGAGGCGGAGATTACCGCCAAGGAGGACGAGATTGCCGAGCTGGACGAGGTCATTGCGGGCATCGAAAAGCAGATGGCAAAACTCTCCGACGCAGGGTTAACGCTGGAGAAACTGTCAAAGGCAATCACCGACGCCGAGGACGAGCTGAAGGACGCCGAGCGTGCGACGAAATCGGCAAAGCGGGCGTCGGACAGCGCACAGCGCGTTGTCGACAATGTCAATACGCTCTATTCCGCGGTGCTGCGGGACTACAATGCGGCGTGCGAAGCCACGAAGACGGCGCAGGAAACGCTCGATTCGCTGAAAGAGACGCTGAAGACGCTTGAAGCCGAGCGCGACGCGCTCTACGAGGTCCCCCTCGAGGACCGCGACGAGCAGTGGACTGCCGACTACAATCAGAACAGGGACAAAATCAACGGCACAAAGTCGCAGATTTCCGACGCCGAAACGGCACTTGATGCCGCCAAGGCGAAGGAGGCAGAGCTGCTCGAGGAATATACCAAGAAAGGCGCGGAGCTGACCACCGCCAGCTCGACCTACGATTTGGCAAGGTCGAAATACGAGAGTTGTCTTGCCGCCGAGAAGAGCGCACAGAAGACGCTCGATTCGCTGAACGAGGGCTGGTCGCGCGCCATGCTTGAGGAACAGCGCGACGCACGCCAAGAGGAGCGCGACGCGCTTGAAAAAGAGCGCAAACTGATGGATAAGGACCGCGAGAAGATGAACACCGCGGTCGCCGACCTTGAAAAGGAACTTGCGGATTATGTCGCCGAGAATATCACGACGACGCTCGACGACGCCGAGGATAAGCAGCGCACGCTGACCCGTTCGGTCGAGAGCTTGACCGAGCAGGTACGCATCGCCGAGGCAAACGGTTCGATTGACGACGAGACCGCCGCGCTGAATCTGCAAATCAAGCGCAGCGAAATGCAGAAAAAACAGCGCGAGATTGAAAAACTGCGCGAAAAGGCGGTCACGACCGAGCTGAAATCGACCGTGAACGGCACGGTCAGCACAGTTAGCATCGCGGCGGGTGACGAAGTCGCGGCGGGCACGACGGTCATGGAAATCACCGCGTCCGACGGCTTTACCATGGAATGCAGCGTCACCAATGCACAGGCGTCGCGCCTGCGCGTCGGACAGATTGCCGAAGTGCAGTATTACTACTGGGGCGACAAGCCGAACGTCTACATATCCACCATCAAGAACGACCCGAACAATTCGGGCAAGGGCAAGCTTGTCACCTTTACGGTTGAGGGCGACATCGCCGACGGCACGTCGCTGACGGTCACGGTGGGCGGTCAGGGCTCGAGCTACGACTGCATCGTGCCGAACAGCGCAATCCGCGAGGATTCGGACGGCAAGTTTATCCTTGTCGTCACCTCCAAGTCCTCGCCGCTCGGCAACCGTTACTATGCGTCGCGGCAAAACGTCACGGTCCTCGCCTCGGACGCAACGCGCAGCGCGATTGACGCCACGCTCTCCTGGGGTGACTACGTCATCACCGGCGCGTCTGTACCGATTTCGGACGGTATGCAGGTGCGCATGAGCGAGAAGTGAGGAGGACGACCGTGAAGAAACGCTATATCGTCCTTGCCGCCGTCGTCCTCGGTACGCTGCTTGTCGGGCTTTGCCTCGGCGCGGCGCGTCGGGGCGTCGTCGGGGACGACCGACGGGATTTTGCCGCCGAAGCCTTTCGCGGCGCGTCGGATACGCGGTATGTTCAGCTTTCGCTCTATTGTGACAGGGACGACTACCTGACGCCCGACGGCATGATGCGCGTGAAAAATTCACTCGAAACTTCGCTTGTCGCCGAGAGCATTGCGCCCGAGGGCGGCTATCTGCTCTGCGGCTCCGGCGAGGAGAAGGTTTCGCTGACGCGCGGCACATCGTCGGCGGAGGCGGTCGCCACGGTCTATTTCGGCAACTGGTTCGGACTGCACCCGACCCTGCCGCTCACGGGCGGCTTTGTCGACGACAGTGCGACCGGTGTCGACTACTGCGTCATCGACGACTACGCCGCGTGGCGGCTCTTCGGCTCGACCGACGTCTGCGGGCTTGACATCGAAATCGACGGGCAGATTTACACGGTTACGGCGGTCGTCGAGGCGGACAAAACCGACTACGCCGACTACTACGGCATCACGCCGCGCGTCTATATCCGATACAATTCGGCGGCGATGCGGCAGAGAAATCTCAGCTTTACCGCGCTTGAATGCGTCCTGCCAAGCCCCATCAGCGACTTTGCCTCCAAGACCTTCAAGGAGGCGGTCAGCAGCTACGGCGAGGATATTGTCGAGAACACGGGACGCTACACCCCGACCCGCCTGTGGAACAACATTCGCGGCATGACCGAGATGGCGGTCGCCGACGGCGACAGCTTCCCGTATTACGAGAATATTTCGCGCATTCGGGAGACAAAATGCGCCATGATTCTCGTCTTTGAGGGGATATGCTATATAAGTTCGGCACTGACGCTTGCCGTGCTGCTATATCTCGTGCTGCACCCGCTTGCGGTGAAGCACCGTGAAAAGCGCGCTGCGAAAAAACGCCACGCCATCGTTTAACGATTGTTCAAATTATGATTTTACATACGAAAGGAAATTTGACTATGAAGAAACTCGTCAGAGCCGCCGCGCTCTCGCTTGCGGCGCTGCTTGCGGCAGGCTCACTTGCCTCCTGCGGGCTGTTCGGCGGCGGAAAGAAGCTGCCCGACAAGCAGACCGTCGACCATGTCTACAAGTACGAACAGCAAAAGATTTATTCGACCAAAAACAACTACGGAAACGACGGAAGCACCGAATCCTCGGACGGCTACGAGTATGTCTACGACTATGTCGCAAATGCAGACGGCTATGTTTTCTTGGTCAACAAGGCGGATAAGGACTACAACACCACCGCTTTTACGATGCACTACGGCAAGTATGACGGAAATGACAAGACTGTCGAGCTGGAAATCCCGCAGAATCAGGACGACAGTATCTATTACAGCTCGATGGCGCGCTTTGCCGACGGCTTCGGCGTTATCAAGCAGAGAAGCATTCTGCTCGATGCCGAAACCTACAGCTATCGGCAGGAAACCCTGCTTGAAATCTACGGCGAGGACGGACAACCGAAAAGCTCGATTGACCTGCGGCAGGCACTCGGCATCGAGGGCGACAAGTGGTTCGGCGTTAACCGTATGCTGCTGCGGGACGACCTGCTCTATCTGCTTGTTGAGGGCGAGGACGGCACCGGTTTTCAGCGTCTCAGCCTCGACGGTACGCTCGGCACACCGCTGGAAGTCTTTCCGGCAGGCACCGAAGGCTATGTGAATAACGCGTTCTTCTCGGGCGAAAACGAGCTGGTCGTCGCCGCGTCGACCTACGGCGCAAACGAGTCGAAGCAGCTTTTGATCTTCATTGACCTGACCACCGGCGCGCGCACCGAAGTCGACACGAAGAACGACTATCAGCTGACCGACATGGCGTTTGCCGATGCTGCGGGCAAGCTCTATTCCGCCGACTCGAACGGCATCTATGAGGTCGATAAGACGACGCTGGAAAAGACCGAGCTGATGAACTACATCAACTCCGACTACAGCTACAATTACGGCAACTTCACTGCGCTGAGCGACGGTCGCTTTGCTTCGATGACCTCGGAGTACGACAACGCAAACGAAATTCAGAATTACTACGTCAACCTCTTTACCAAGGTGCCGGACAGCGAGATTCAGCCGAAATACATCATCACGGTTGCCTCGGCGGGCGCGGGCTACAATCTGCAAAAGCAGATTGTCAAGTTCAACCTCGCGTCCGACGAGTACCGCATCAAGTACATCGACTATTCGCAGTACAACACGGACGAGGACTACACGCTGGGACAGACCAAGCTCGGCGACGATATTCTTGCGGGCAACGTCCCCGACATTCTGATTGCCGACAGCCAGTTCTCGGTCTCGAAGTATGTCAACAAGGGGCTGTTTGCCGACCTTTACACCTTTATGGACAAGGACGAGAGCACGAGCCGCAGCGACTTCCTCGAAAATATCCTCACCGGCTGCGAAATCGACGGCAAGCTCTACGAGATTCCGACAAACTTCTACATCATGGGCTTCATCGGTCCGAAGGATAAGCTCGCCGAGTTCAAGAATCTGACGCTGCGCGAGTTTGCTGACAAGGTTGCCGCACTGCCCGAGGGCGTGTCCTTTATCCGCGACGGAGACTACAACCGCAAGAATATGCTGCAGCAGCTTTTCCTCATCAACTATCCCAACTTCGTCGATTTGAAGACCGGCAAATGCAGCATCAACAACGACGAGTTCCGCGCCCTGCTCGAATATGTCAAGACCCTGCCCGAAAAGACGATGTGGGAGGACGAGAATTTCGACTACTCGAACTTCGACTGGGACGCCTATAACAACGTCTATAAGGACGGCAAGGCAATCGCACAGATGTCCTCGCTCGATTCGTTCAGCAGCTTGCAGGATTATGCCTACAACTTCGGCGGCGACATCGAACTGGACTTCGTCGGCATTCCCTCTCCCGACCGCGAGGGCATGGGCTTCACCGCCTCCGACTTAAAGTTCCTCGTCAGTGCCAAGGGTGCGTTCCCCGACGCCGCATGGGATTTCGTCAAGATTTTCCTCTCCGACGACTATCAGACCGAGCAGTCCTGGGGCTTTCCGGTCAGAAAGAGCGCGCTCGACACGATGAAGCAGAAGGCGCTCGATGAAATCAGGAAGAGAGAAGAAGAAGCGGCAAACGGCGGCGACGGCGAGGTCGACGGCGATATCGTTGTCAGACCGGCGGTAACAGAGGCGTCGGCTTCGATTTACCCCGGATACCCCGACCGTCAGGTCACCGCAGAGGACGTAGAGATTGTCTACAATTACGTCCTTTCCGCCAAGAAGCAGCTTGTCTACGACACCAGCCTGTTTGACATCATCGACGAGGAAACCTCGGCGTACTTTGCGGGAACGAAGTCGCTCGACGAGATTCTCCCGCTGATGGAGAGCCGCATCAACATTTTCCTCGCAGAGGGAAGATAAAAAAACAGTCGAAAAACGCCTTCCCCCTTGGGGGAAGCCTAAAAAGAGAGCCTTTTCTTGGTGAAAGGCCTTGCCAGCAACCATAAGTAAGATGCCGCTCTGCGGCATCTTACTTGCGTTTTGGGGACTTTTTAAGATTTTATTAAACCTTAAAATTTATTTTGAAAAGGAGAAAACCATGAACAAATTTACACGCGCCCTTTCGCTTGCGCTTGCCGCCGTGACGGCGGCGGGCTGCCTTGCCGCCTGCGGGTCAAAGACCAAACTGCCCGACAAGCAGACGGTTGACCACGTCTACCGCTACGAATCCACCGTGCTTGCCACATACGACGAGGTCAAGTGGGACGACAGCACCGAATTCAAGGGTTACACGCAGGTCGAGGACTCCGCGCTCAGCGAGAACGGCTATGTCTATCGCACGACAAGCGTCGACAAGGACTACAACACCACCGCGACATCGCTGACCTTCGGCAAATTCGACGGCAGCGCACCCGCAGAGATTGCGCTTGATGTGCCGAAAAGCGAGGAGGGCTGGCTGTATGTCGCGGGGCAGACGGTTACGCCGCGCGGCGTTGCCGCCGCCGTCGTCAGAACCGAGGTTGTCGGCAAGCAAGGCGAGGGCGACACGGCAGAGCCGATTTACGAAACGAAGACGGTGCTTGTGCAGTACGGCTTTGACGGCAAGCTGCTCGGCGAAACCGAATTTACGCCCGAACTGTTCGGGCTGAAGGCGAGCGAGGACGGTCCTTTCGGCGTGCAGAAAATTCTGTCGAAGGGCGACGACCTGTACTTTGCGGTTGATTCGGACGACCCGACGGTCACGGGCAAGCTGCTTTGCCTCGACGCTTCGGGCAAGGCGAAAGAGCCGGTCGTCTTTGCGGAAAACGGCGTGGACTATATCCAGTCGATTTTCTTCTTCGGCGCGGATAAGCTGTTCTTCTCTTACTATGATGAGAATGCGGGCGAGCCGTTCGGCGCGGTCCTCGACCTTGCGACCGGCGAGCGCATCGACATTACGCGGAGCACCTTCCCGGGCGGCTATTCGGCGTTCTATGAGCCGTTCGGCGGCGCGGACGGCATGTACACCGACGACTCGTCGACCGGCATCTACAAGCTCGACCTCGCCACGGGGACGCAGACACTGCTGCTCGACTACATCAACTCGGATGTCATCTATAACGCCTCAAATATGGTTTACAGCGGCAGTAAACCCTTTGTCGGGCTTTCGGGCGACCGCTTTGCCGCGCTGCTGACCACGACGAAAAACGGCAAGACGACCACCTCGCTGACCCTTTTTGAGCCGGCAGACCCCGCAACGCTTGTGCCGAAGCGCCTGATTACAGTCGCCTCGGCGGGCTATGCGTACAACTTCCAGGAGCAGGTCGTCGAATTTAACCTGTCCTCCGACGAATACCGAATCAAGTATGTCAATTACGCAGACTACAACACAAGCGAGGATTATACGCTCGGCGAAAAGCAGTTAAACAGCGATTTGCTCGCGGGCAATATCCCCGACGTGCTGATTTCGGACGGGCAGTTTCAGGCGGCAAAATATGTGAACAAGGGCATTTTCGCCGATTTGTACGGCTATATGGACAAGGACGGCGAAGTTACGCGCGACATCTTTCTCCCGAACATTCTCGCGGCGTGTGAGCAGAACGGCAAGCTCTACGAGCTGCCCTCCTCGTTCGGCGTATTCGGCATGATGGGCGAAAAATCGAAAATCGCCGAATTTGACAACCTCACGATCCGCGAGTTTGCCGAAAAGGTTGCCGCCCTGCCCGAGGATGTCAGCTTTATCCGCCCGGGCGACTATTCGCGCGAAGAGATGCTGCGCGTGCTGCTGTTCATCAACTACAGCGACTATGTGAATGTCGCCGACGGCACTTGCGACTTTGACAACGATGAGTTTCGCGCCATGCTCGAATTTATCAAAACCGTGCCCGAAAAGAGTCGGTGGGAGGAAGACGGCTTCGATGCCGAAAATTACGACTGGGAAGCCTATGACAATATGTACAAGGAGGGCAAGGCGATTGCCGAAATCTCGGGCTTCGGCAGCTTCTTCGGCTTTGAGGACATGGCGTACACCTTCGGCAAACTCGAAACCGACCTTGTCGGACTGCCCTCAAAGGACCGCAACGGCTATGCCTTCACCACGACCAATCTGCAATTCCTCATCAGCGCGAAAAGCCCCTTTGCCGACGAGGCGTGGAAATTTGTCCGCCTGTTCTTCACCGACGGGGCGCAGACCTCGCTTGAATACGGCTTCCCCGTGACGAAGACCGCGCTCGATAAGGCAAAGCAGGCGGCACTGGACACCATTGCGTCGCGGAACGCCGAGGACGAAGAGGGCACGGGCGAAATCAGCGCCTGGATGAGCAGCGGCGACGGCGTGGCACGCCCGATTTACGACAATGGCAGACGCAAGGAGACCGCAGAGGACGTCGAGCGCATCTATACGATTGCGACCTCGGTCAGCAAGCGGCTCGGCTACGACGAGAGCGTCTATAATGTCATTTCGGAGGAGGCGTCCGCGTATTTCGCGGGCGAAAAGTCGGTGGACGAGGTGACAAAGCTCATCAACAACCGTGTTTCGATTGTTTTGAGTGAAACAAGATAGAAAAAATACGAAAAAACGCCTACAGCCGGTACTTTTATGCTATAATAAAGCATCACCGAAAGGAGGCGCGGCGATGCAGGACAGGGAAGTGCGCGAAGAAAAGGTTACGCCGGTCTATGAGCCTGGCGGAAAGTTTTACAAATGGTTCGATAATTTCTGGTATCACAACAAGTGGAAGGTCATCATCGTCAGCTTTCTCGTGCTGACCTTTACGGTCTGCATCGTGCAGCTTTTGGGACGCAAAAGCGTCGATTTGTATGTGCTGTATGCCGGTCCCTACAAGTTCGGGCAGACCGACACGCAGAGCCTTGAGAGCGCGTTTTCCTACATCACCGACGACAGGGACAACGACGGCAAGACGAACGTCGTCCTCATCGACTTCTATCTGATGTCCGACGAGCAGATTCAGGGCGCGGTTTCTGCGGCGCAGAGCGAGGGAAAGGGATCGGTTTCGGTCAACTACGAGATGTTTGCGAGCAATCGGAACGCCTTTGACCAGCAGATTCTCGCGGGTGACGCGGTCATTTGCCTGCTCGACCCGTGGCTCTACGAGGACGTGAAAGCGGCGGGCGGCTTTCTGCCGCTTGCCGACGCGCTCGGCTATACGCCGGAGGGCGCGGTCGACGAATACAGTATCCGCATCGGCGATACGCCGCTCGGCAGTTATTTTTCGGTGCTGCGCGGGCTGAACGACGACACGCTGCTCTGCGTGCGCCGCATGAGCAGCTTCTCGTTCCTCAAGGGGCAGACCCGCACCGAGAAATACTACAACGACTGCCTCGACACCTTTGAGAAGATTTTCACCTTTGAAGCACCGAGCGAATAAAAATACATCGGGCAGCCTTTCGGCTGCCCGATGCTTTTCGGAGGCGGAGAAATCAGCCGCAGCAGCAGCTGAACAGAATGATAATCAGCGCAAGGATGATAATCCAAGTGCAGTTATTGCCATCAAACAGATTGCAAAGGCAGTTGTTCATAAACATGACCGTTCCTTTCTGATATGTGAGAACGCTCCGCGCGCGGCGCGGAGAGAAAAGCACGGCGAAACGCGGTTTCGCGCTTTGCTTTTCGCGCCGTCTTTCGGCGCGTCTCCCATTGTCATGTTATGAACGGATTGCAAAAATGTGACTGTCAGGCTTTGCTCAAGCCGTGGGCAAAGCCGTTCGGGTCTGCGGAGCAGACGTCGCCGCCGACGACCTTGTTTTTGTAAACCAAAAGATTGGCGTAGACCGGCTCGCTGTAGCCCTCGTAATTCGTGATTTTATAGGTGTAGCGCATCACTTTTTTGCCCTTGTAGCGGGCAAGGTCGAGTCCCTCTCCCTTTTGCAGCTCGTTGTAGGCGGCGAAGACCTTGTCAAACTCTTTCGGAATCGTGACCTCGCATTCCTCTACCGGCGTTTCCTCGACGACATAGCCGAACTGGGACAAAAACTGCACGCGGTCACCCGCGGTTTTGATTTTGTCAAAGCGGATTTCGCTCGTGTTCTCGGTGACGTTTGCCGCAGGCGCGGGGCTTTCGTAGGACGGGATAAACAGAATCAGGGTCAGAATCGCCAGGACCGCCAGCGCGGCGATCGAGGCAAATTTCAGCGTGCTTGCGCGGACAGAACGGACGAACATAGAAAAATTTCCCCCTTGTCGTATTTGCTACATCATACGCACGGGGGAAATCTTTTATTCATAAAAGCCGCGGCAATGCGGAAAATGTGCCGTCGGACGTGCAGTACGGGGCTTTCTGCCGCCTCTTACCGCACAAGAAAGGTCAGCAGCGTGGCGAGAAGAATATAGAGAATGACGCCGACATTGACGAAGCCCGCCGCGCCCTCGGTGTCGGGCGGGAGCTGACATTCGCTCTGCTTAAAGAAGATTTTTTTGCGGTAGAAGCCGAGCAGGACAAAACCGGCAATCACCAGCGCAAGCTCAAACAGCGAATAGGCGGCAACCAGGGCAAATGCCGACGGATTGGCGGCGATGGCGGCAAGCTGCTCTTCTGCGGTCGGCGCGTCAAAGAACGCATTGTAGCCCTCGCATTTCGTCAGGGCGAGCGGCAGGACGCCGAACAGCAGATTGTACAGCGCGTGCAGCAGGTAGGAAACCGTGATTTTTCCGGTGCGCAGATAGAGATACCCAAACACGAGACCGCACGAAAATGCGTAGAAGAACTGATACAGATTCGTATGGAAGAAGGCGAACAGCAGTGCCGAGAAAACCAGCGCGAGTTTTTCGCCGTAGGCGCGGGTGCGGTCGAGAATCGCCTTGCGGAACAGCAGTTCTTCGACGAGCGGACCGACAAGGACGGCAATCGGCGCGACGAGCAGCAGATTGTACGCATTCATGGACTCGACTGCGTTCGGCATGGCAAAGCCGAATAAATCCTCAAGCAGTGTGCCGGACAGGTTGCCGGCGACCGCGCCGATATAGCCGAGCGCGACGTTTATCAGCAGAAATACGAAAAAGTGCTTTGCGCTGATACGCCCCTTTTCGGGCGGCGCGGCGGGCAGTCGGCGCAGAAAGAGCAGCACGAGCGGGAAAACAATGCAGTAGAGAACGCCGTAGCCGATGAGCAGCCATACATCCTGCGAAATGCCGTCGGGGTAGGTCTGCCGTAACCACATACCGAGCGCGTACAGCAAGCCGCCCTCCAGCGCGGTCCACAAAATCAGCGCAAATCCGATATAGGAAAACGCGCGGCGCGCGCTTTTCAGTTTGGAGCTTGGTTTTTGAATTTCATTTTGCATGGGTAGTCCTCCGCGTGAAATCTGCTTTCATTCTATCATATACGGCAGAATAAGTCAAACGCTGCGGCAGAAATCTATACAAAACGGCTATTGATTTTGCGGGCGGATTCTTGTATAATGCTTGCATAAGCGCGGCGAAAACCGCGGCACGAAAGGAAATTTGACAATGAAGAGTGCAAAGGGCTTTTTTCAGCGGTATTTTATCGACGCGCTCGGCGCGATGGCGCAGGGCTTGTTCGCCTCGCTGATTATCGGCACGATTTTCGGGCAGATTGCGAAAATTCCGCATCTTGACTTTCTGACCAACTTTACGGTGCATATCGGGGACGCCAAGTCGCCGGTCATCGGCTGCGCAATCGGCGTGGCGATTGCCTATGCGCTCGGCGCGCAGAAGCTCACGCTCTTTACAAGCGCGGTCACGGGCGCGCTCGGCTATGCGCTCGGCGGTCCGATCGGCGCGTATATCGCGGCGGTCGTCGGCGCGGAGGTCGGCTCGCTCGTCGCGGGCAAGACCAAGCTCGACATCATTCTCACGCCCGCAACCGTCATTCTCTCGGGCGGCACGGTCGGCATTTTCGTCGGACCGTATATCAACCAGTTTATGACCTTCCTCGGCAACTATATCAACACGGCGACCGAGTATGCGCCGATTCCGATGGGCATTGTCATTGCGGTCATTGTCGGTCTGGCACTCACCGCGCCGATTTCCTCGGCGGCAATCTGCATTTCGATTGGCATTAACGGCATTGCGGCGGGCGCGGCGGTCGTCGGCTGCTGCTGCCAGATGATCGGCTTTGCGGTCGCGGGCTACCGCGACACCAAGCTCGGCGGCGCGATTTCGGTCGGCGTCGGCACTTCGATGCTGCAGATTCCGAACATCATGAAGCACCCGCAGATTCTGCTTGCGCCGACGCTCGCGTCGGCAATCCTCGGTCCGATTTCCACCGCGGTTTTGCACATGACCAACACCAAGGTCGGCGCGGGCATGGGTACGTCGGGCTTCGTCGGGCAGTTCGGCGCGTTTGAGGCGATGGGCTTTTCGCTCGTATCGGTGCTGCAGGTTCTGCTGATGCACTTTGTCCTCCCCGCGCTGCTGACGCTGCTCTTTGATATGATTTTCCGTAAGCTCGGCTGGGTCAAGGCGGGCTACATGAAGCTCTGAGGCAACAGCGATGAACAAGGCTCTCTTTGATTTTATCGGGCGCTGCCCGACCGCCTGTCACACGGCGGAAACTGCGGCGCAGAAGTTAAGCGAAGCCGGCTTTACCGAACTTTGTGAGTCGGCGGCGTGGACGCTCGAAGCCGGCAAGGGCTATTTTGTCCGCCGCGGCTCGTCCTCGCTGATTGCGTTCCGCGCACCGCGGGAGTTTTCGGGCTTTGTGATTGCCGCCGCGCATGGCGACAGTCCCGCGCTCAAGCTGCGCGAGGGCGCGACGGTCGGCGGCGGGTATACGCAGCTTTCGGTTGAGCCTTACGGCGGTATGATTTTTTCCTCGTGGTTTGACCGTCCGCTCTCGGTTGCGGGGCGCGTCGTCATTCAGACGGCGGAGGGCGTTGCTGTGCGGCTTGTCGATCTTTCCGAGCCTGTCGCGGTGATTCCGAATGTGGCGATTCACATGAATCGGTCGGTCAACGACGGCGTGAAACTGAACGCCGCGGTCGATTTGCCGCCGCTCTTCGGCGACGGCGAGGCAAAGACGCTCGGTGCGCGGGTTGCCGAGCGGCTCGGCGTTTCGGAAGATGAAATTCTGTCGTCCGATTTGTTTGTATACAATCCGCAACCCGGTGTGGAGTGGAACGGCTATATTTCCGCGCCGCGGCTCGATGATTTGCAGTGCGCTTTTGCGGCGCTCACCGCCTTTCTCGACGCAAAAAAGGGCGGGAGCGCGAAGGTGTTCGCCCTCTTTGACAACGAGGAGGTCGGCAGCAGAACGCGGCAGGGTGCGGCGTCGACCTTTCTGTTCGACGTGCTGCGCCGCGTCTGTGCTGCCTACGGCTGCGACTTCGACACGCGGCTTGCGGGCAGCCTGATGCTGTCCTGCGACAATGCGCACGCCGTACACCCGAATCACCCCGAACTTGCCGATAAGACCTGCGCCGCGCGCATGAACGGCGGCGTGGTGATTAAGTACAACGCAAATCAGCAGTATGCAACCGACGCGCTTTCGGCGGGGCTGTTCAAGCTGATTTGCGCACGCGCGGGCGTGCCGGTCCAGTCCTACGCCAACCGCGCCGATATGCCCGGCGGCTCGACGCTCGGCAATATCTCAAACGCGCAGGTTTCGCTCTGCACGGTCGACATCGGGCTTGCCCAGCTTGCGATGCATTCGTCCTTTGAGACGGCAGGCGCTTCGGACACCGAATACTTGTTCCGCGCCGTGTACAAAAGTTTCCCCCGCGCCCCTTTCAAAAAACTTTTAGGGGGAAGAAGCCCTTATGGGTGAAAACCTGCGTCGAATCTGCACCTTGCCGCCGGACGGGATGGATTCGGATGCAGAATTCGCGAAAAAGGCGTTCAAGTTGTATCTCTATACAACGAACGCCTTTTTCGCGGATAGAAGGGCGGGAATTGACTTCTAAATGCAGAAAACCGCTCGAAAGAGCGGTTTTCAACTTTAATGGATAGTGGCAAAAAGTAACCCAAACAATCTACTTCCCGCCCTTCGGTCTGTGCCGCATACGGCTGTCCTTTAGATCGGTTGACCGGCGGCGTTGAATAAGGGCAGCTTTTCAAGGTACAAAATATCCTTCCGCTCGGTCGCGTCGCCCTCGGCGAGCACCGCCATTTTGCCGACGACCTTGCCGCCTGCCTCGTTTACAAGCGTTTCGAGCGCGTGCAACGACTCGCCCGTGCTGATGACGTCGTCCACAATCAGGACGCGCTTGCCGCGCATATATGCGGCGTCGTCGCCGTCGAGATACAGCACCTGGTTTGCGTCGGTGGTAATCGAGCGCACCTCGCACTTCAGAATGTTGCGCATATAGAGCTTCGGCGCTTTGCGTGCGAGCAGCCAGCGTTCGCCGCCTCTCTGACGCGCCATCTCATAGGCGAGCGGAATGCCCTTCGACTCTGCGGTAATCATCACGTCGTATTCGGGCGCAATCTTCAGCAGCTCGCTTGCCGCGGCGACCGTCAGTTCGACGTCGCCGAACATGACGAACGCGCCGATGTACAGATTTTCGTTTAACGGGCAGAGCGGCAGCGCGCGCTCAAGCCCTGCGATTTTCATCTTATATTCCATGCTGTCAAACCTCTTTTCATTTGTTGTGGCACACAAATTATATTATAGTGCGATATACCGGAAAAAGCAAGCCTTATTCCTTATTTTGCTTCTTCTGCTTTTTCGCCGCGTCGGACGGTTCCTCGGACGTTGCAAGCCGTGCGATGATCTCCTCGGCGAGCAGACGCTCCGCCGCGCTGTGCAAAACCAGCCGCAGCGCGGTCATGCGCAGTTCGCTCTCGTCCTTGCTTTCGGTGAGGTCGGCGTCGCGCACGGCGCTTTGCAGGGTTTCGGCTTGCAGGGCGCGAAAACGCGCATAGAGCTGCTCGGTGTCGCTGTCGCCGAGCAGTGCCGCCGCCTCGGAAATTGTGAGATTCTGCTTGACACAGCAGAGCATATATAGCATGGCAATGCGGTCGCGGCTGTACTTTTTCTGCACGGGTCGCGCGACATAGCCGCCCTTGACGTAGTTGTTGATCATACTGGGGGTGAGCGGCGCGCCGTCGTCGCTGCGGCAGACGCTGCAGAGCAGTTTGTTTAAGTAGCCGATGACCTGGTCCATGTACAAATCAATTTCGGGCAGTGCGCCGTATTCCGGCGGGACAAATTGCCCGAGTGCCTCGGCTTTGGCTTTCAGGGTGTCGGCGTCACGCATCGTGTTTCTCCTTTTCTCCGGCTTTGTCGCGGCTTTGGTTTCTGCCCTTGGACTGCCAGTATGCTTCGGTCAGTGCTTCGAGCACGTATTCCTTGTCCTCCTCGCGCAGCTTGCCGCCCGCGAAGAGCGCCTGCATTTCGGCAAGCAGGGCGTTTAAGCGTCGGTCGGCTTTCTTTGGGGGCGGCGTTTCGCTGCCGCGTAGCAGCGTGTCCGCGCTGACGCCGAGCGCCGCCGCGAGTTTTGACGCGACGCTGCCCGACGGCAGAGACGCGCCCGCCTCGTAATTCTGATAGGTGCGGTAGGTCACGCCGATTTTTTCGGCAACCTGTCGCTGGGTCAGCCCCGCTTCATGCCGAAGCAGGCGAATTTTTCGACAAAATTCCATATTTCTCCATTTTACGAAACAAATTTCGTTTTTTCTATTGACAAAAGAAGACAATTCGATTATAATAATAGGCGAAACATCTTTCGTGCTTCATTATACAGGAATTTCGCAAATTTGTCAAGGAGTCGAATGAATTTTGCGCCTGCTCCCCGTTTTGCGGGTGCAAACTCACACTGCATTCGGCAAAAGCGCGGGTCTGCCCGCTTTTGCCGTCTGCCTGCACGCTTTTTCGAGAGTATTGATGTAAAAGGAACGGGAATATGACGATGGCAACCCCAAGGCATGAGGAAAACACAGCGGATTTACAGGCGGCGCGCGCGGCGCTTGACCGCCTGCTCGGGGAGATGAGCGGCGAGGAGAGGAAGGAACTGCTCAAGCTTCTTCTCGAAGCAACAAACTGAACAGCTGCGAAATAACGCGGCGGGTACGGGAACGTATCCGCCGCGTTTTTGCCGGTCAACCAAAATTCAAGTGCAAAGCTTGCACCCGATTTTGCATTGCGCGTCTTTTGTGAAAATGCTATAAAAATAGGAGAAGCTGAAACAAGAAAGAAGGATACAAGCTATGATGGAATTCGACTTCAAGGGGAAAACGGCGATTATCACGGGCGGTGCGTCCGGCATGGGCAAGCTCAGCGGCGAACGCTTTGCCGCGATGGGCGCGAAT
>SFNW01000068.1 GCA_004554105.1 Clostridiales bacterium
GCGAAGGCAAACTTCGTCAAGTAAGGCAACCGCATAACCCTAACCACAAAAAAGCACCCTTCGGGGTGCTTTTTTGCGTGAAAAAACCGGCGGCGCGTCGCGTCGCCGGTTTGTGCGGTGTTCCGGCGTGTGTGTGTCAAACCGAAAATCAGGGGCGCGGATAGGGCTTCGGCTCGTCGGTCAGCCCAAGAATATAATCGGTCGAGGTGTCAAAGTATTCGGCAAGGCGAATCAGAATGTCGAGCGGGAGCTGCCGCTTGCCGGTCTCGTACTGCGAATAGGTATTTTGTCCGATATGCAGATACGCCGCCAGCGTCTTTTGCGAAATGTCTCTGTCCTCGCGAATATCCCGCAGCCGCATGATGACCCCTCCCTCGACATGGATTTTTGTTTTCTCCTTTATTATAAAAAATCTCACTGTGAGATATTGACAAATATCTCAATTTGTGATATTATATGTCCGCCGATCAAAAACTATGCTTCGGAGGTTATTATGGAGAACGAAAACGGCACGGTAAATCCTGCGACGGCGAATGCGCCCGCCGCGGCGCAGAAGTTCTGCAAGCACTGCGGGGGCAAAATTGCGTCGGAGGCGGTCATTTGTCCGCTCTGCGGCTGTCAGGTTGAGGAAATCAAGGGGCAAAAAGATGCGCAGCCGCAAATTGTCATTAACAATGCAAACACCAATACCAACAGCAATGTCAACACCAACATGAATTCCGCTATGTTCAGAAAGCCCAAAAACAAGTGGGTTGCACTGCTTCTCTGCTTGTTCCTCGGCTACATCGGCGCGCACAAATTTTACGAGGGGAAAATCGGCATGGGAATCCTGTATTTCTTTACGGGCGGATTGTTCCTCATCGGCGCTGTGATTGACTTCATTGCCCTCTTGTTCAAGCCGAATCCGTACTATGTATAATAACGCGTAAAATCCGAAAAAAGCGGCTCTGTATGAGCCGCTTTTTTCTATCATTTTCCCGAAACCGGTTGAAAAACGGCGGATTTGGCATTATGATGTATATATATATAGGTAAATTTTCGGCGCGAAAGGAGATCACAGTGGCATACAGCGAGCTTGTCAAAAATTTTAACCGCATTCGGGACTATATGCGCGAGTTCTATGTCTACGGCTTTAAGAGTCGGGACGAATTCGACCGCAAAAGCGCCCGCTCCTATGACGACGAGCGGCGGCGCGTCGAAAGCTGGCTCGGCGATTATATGCGGTTTCGGCAAACGCCCGACGGCAAGAATGTCTTTCTTTCCATCGACAGCCGCCTTTCGCAGCACAATCCGCTGTACAAGGCATGGAAAGCCAAGAGTTTCACCGACGGGGACATCACGCTGCACTTTATTCTGTTCGACATTCTTTCGTCGCCCGAGGTCTGCCTGTCGCTCGGCGAGCTGACCGAGCGGATTGACGCCTATCTTGCCGAATTTGATGTGCCGCGCGTCTTTGACGCGTCCACCGTGCGCAAAAAGCTGCGGGAATATGCCGCGGAGGGGCTGATTGTCCCCGAAAAGCGCGGCAAAACGGTCTGCTATCGCCGCGCCGGGACGACCGAGGTCGGCAATACCGACTGTCTCGACTTTTTCTCGGAGGTCGCACCCTGCGGCGTGGTCGGCTCGTATCTGCTCGACAAGGTCGGGGCGCACGAGACGCATTTTGCCTTCAAGCATCACTATATCACGGGGGCGCTCGACAGCGAAATTCTCTGTGCGCTGTTTGCCGCCATGCACGAAAAAAGGTCGGTCATACTCGAAACGGTCCACCGCGGCGGCGGACGCGTGTTTGAGGGCGTGTTCGTACCGCTCTGCGTCCGAATCAGCGTGCAGAGCGGCAGGCAATACCTGATGGCGTATTCGCCCCGCTTCCGACGCATTACGCCTGTCCGCACCGACAATATTCTTTCGGTTCAGGCGGGGGAGGTATATGCGCGCTTCGATACACTGCGTGAGCGGCTGAACGCCATGTGCCCGCATATCTGGGGCGTGAGCACAGACAGCCGCTCGGGGCAGCGGTTGGAGCACGTGGAGTTTACCGTGCGGTATGCCGACGATGAGCAGCATATACTCGGTCGCCTGGAGCGTGAAAAACGCTGCGGGACCGTCGAGCGCCTCGACGGCAATACCGCGCGCTTTTCGGCAGACGTTTTCGACGCGAGCGAAATCGTGCCGTGGATTCGCACCTTTATCTGCCGCATTACCGAAATCCATTTTTCAAATCCCGCGCTTGAAGCACAGTTCAAGAATGACATCGAGGCGATGCTACGTCTCTACGGTCTTTGGGAGGGAAGCGAATGATTTTCAGCGAGCTGTACAGCGCATACTACACGGCGGTGGCGAACATTTTGAAAGCGGCGGTCGGGCATACGCTGCAAAAGGGCGAGCTGCGCGAGATCGTGGCGCGCCATGCGTTCGGCGAGAGCATTCTGACCATCGAGCCCGCGCTGACCGAGGAGCGGTGGCAGCTTCTCCGCAAGGACGGGACCACGCCGCTCCAAAATGTGCCGACGATGCCGCTGACGACCTTGGAAAAGCAGTGGTTGAAAGCGATTTCGGCAGACCCGCGCGTCCGCCTGTTCGGGGACGCCTTTCCCGACCTCGGGGACACCGAGCCGCTCTTTACGGCGGAGGACGTGGTGATTTTCGATTCCTATGCCGACGGCGACCCCTATGAGGACGAGGCGTACATTCGCCGTTTCCGGCTGATTTTGGACGCGGTCGCAAACCGCCGTCCGCTGCGCATCGGTATGCTGAACCGCAAGGGCAGTGTCCGCAATCTGCGGCTCACGCCTGCGTATTTGGAATACTCGGAAAAGGACGATAAATTCCGGCTGATTGCTTCGGACACCCGCTTTGCGACGACCGTCAATCTCGGGCGTATCGTTTCCTGCGAGCTTGACGGTGAGTTGCCGCTGCCGAAGCACCCGGTCGAGTGCGGTCGGGAAAAGCAGTCGAGCGTCGTATTCGAGCTGGTCGATGAGCGGAACGCGCTCGAGCGGGTCCTGCTCCACTTCGCCCACTTTGAGAAGCAGGCGGAGCGAATCGACGAAACGCATTATCGCGTCACGGTCGCCTACGATTCGGACGACGAGACTGAGTTGGTGATTCGCGTTCTGTCCTTCGGTCCGATGCTGAAGGTGACCGACCCGCCGCGCTTCGTCGGCTTAATCAAAGAAAGACTAATCGAACAAAAAAGTTGCGGACTCTGACAGTTCGCAACTTTTTTTCCGTGATTTGCCGCTTGGTTTCCTGTAGAATGAGGACACAGACAGAGAGACGGGCGAAAACCCGCCGCTCCGAAAGGCACCCGCAGCCATCAGGCGGAAGACGTTAACCGCGTCCGCGGGGTCGCTCCCCGCAGGTGCCTTGATTGCCCGAAAGATGCGTACAGCAATTCTTCTTCAGATTACGATTCCTCCCGAAGGAGGGCTTGCTTCGTAAGCAAGAGGTTGTTCGGTGAAATTCCGTTCTTGTGATTGACTTTGCATCTTGTAAGGGCGGCGCAGCCTGCGGGCAGGGAAACCCGCCCGGGACCGCGCGAGCGTCTGCTGCCTCGGCAAGCCGTGCGCTTGGGGTCTTGAGTCCCCGGGCGTCTCGGTTTGCTTTGAAAGATGCGTACAGCAACTATTCAGACAGATATGATCTTGTATATCTTACGGTGGCTCCTTAAGGAGCGCCTGTTTTCGGGACAGGAGTTGTTCGGTGAAATTCCGTTCACGTAACTGAAACGCATCTTGTAAGGGCGGCGCAGCCTGCGGGCGGGGAAACCCGCCCGCAAATCTTATATCATTTTTAGTTTGACAAAGGAGAAAAAGCGATGTTAGGGTATCTGAAGCAGGAAGCCGATTTGACACAAACCGAGAACGGCGCGGCGACCTATTGCAGCACCGGCTCATACTGCCTCGACCTGTTTGCGACGGTTGGGGCATTGCGCAAGGCGGACGACACGGAAATCATCGCCCGGTTTATCCGCGCCTATGCGGAAGACCCCGACATGGCGATGAAGCTGTTGTTCTTCGCGCGGGACATTCGCGGCGGGCTCGGCGAAAGACGGGTCTTTCGCACGGTTCTGCATTGGCTTGCGGCGGAAAAGCCGGAAAGCGTGCGCAAAAATCTCGCCTTTATCGAGGAGTACGGGCGGTTTGACGACCTGCTTGCGCTGCTCGACACGCCCTGCGAGGCGGATATGCTGCGGCATATCAAGGCACGCTTCGACGCCGATTTGCAGACGCCGGAGGGCGAGCCCGTGTCGCTGCTCGGCAAGTGGCTGCCCTCGATAAACACTTCAAATGCGGAGACCGTGCGTGCGGCGAAGCGCATTGCAAAGGCGTTCGGGCTGAGCGACGCCGCCTACAGAAAGGCACTGGTCGCGCTCCGCGCCCGCATTCGCATTCTGGAGAACAATCTGCGCGAAAAAGACTATACCTTCGATTACGAAAAGCAGCCCTCACGGGCGATGTTTAAATATCGCAAGGCGTTTGCCCGCAATGACGGCGAGCGTTACAGTGCCTTTCTTGACGCCGTTAAAAGCGGCAGTGCCGTCCTGCACGCCGAGAATGTCGCGCCCTACGAACTGGTCGCGCCGTTTTTATCCTTTGATTGGCAGGAAAACGGGAAGACCTTTATGCGCTCGGTTTCGCAGGCGGAAAAGGACGCGCTGAACGCGACCTGGGCGTCGCTCCCCGATTTCGGAAGCGGCGAGAACGCGCTTGCGGTCGTGGACACCTCCGGCTCGATGTACTGTGACGGAGGATTGCCCGCAGCGGTCGCGCTCTCGCTCGGACTCTACTTTGCCGAGCGCAATACCGGCTGTTTTGCCAACCGGTTTATCGAGTTTTCCGAGCGACCGCAGTTGATTGAACTGAAGGGCGAGACCTTTGCAGACCGCCTGCGCTATGCGGCGTCCTTTAACGAGGTCGCCAATACAAACCTCGAGGCGGTTTTCGATTTGATCCTGCGCGCCGCCGTCAGGCACGGTGCTACGCAGAGCGAACTGCCGAAAAAGTTGATTATCATTTCCGATATGGAGTTTGACATATGCGTCGGCAATGCGTCGGCGGTCAACTTTGCGCACGCCGAAAAGAAGTTTGCGGCGCAGGGCTATACGCTCCCCGAGGTCGTGTTCTGGAATGCGGAAAGCCGAAATTGCCAGCAGCCCGTCAAAATGAATGCGGCGGGCGTGGCACTGGTCTCGGGGGTAACGCCCCGCATCTTCTCTATGGTCGCGGGCGACCTCACGACCCCCTATGACTGGATGAAAGAAGTCCTCGGCAGCGAGCGGTATGCAAAAATCGCCGCGTAGCGCGGGGCGAAAGGAGTTTTTTGTGTTTGAGATTCAGGGCAGCTGCAATACGGCAGTCTGCTATGCAAAGGTTATAGAAGATAAGGCGAAGGAGCAGATTCGGCAGCTCTGCGACAGTCCGCTGTCCGCGGGCAGCCGAATCCGTATCATGCCCGACGTTCACGCGGGGAAGGGCTGCACCATCGGAACGACGATGACGGTCACCGACAAGGTCTGCCCCAACCTCGTCGGCGTGGACATCGGCTGCGGTATGTATACGGTCAGACTCGCACAAACCGAGCTCGACTTTGAAAAAATCGACGAGGCGGCGCATTTTATCCCCTCGGGTATGTGCGTGTGGTCGGGCAGAGTCGAGCATTTTGACTTGACCGCGCTGCGCTGCTACCGCTCGCTGCGGGACAGCCGACGGCTCGAGCGTTCGCTGGGTACGCTCGGCGGCGGCAATCATTTTATCGAAATCGAGCGTGCCGCAGGCGGCGATTTCTACCTCGTGATTCATTCGGGCAGCCGCAACCTCGGCAAGCAGGTCGCGGAAATCTATCAGCAGCTTGCCGTCGACTTGCACATGGGCAAGGAGGACTATTTCCGCCGTCGGGAGGAGATTATCCGCACCTATAAGGAGGCGGGCAGAAAGAGCGAAATCGAGTCCGCGCTGAAGACGCTGAAGCGGGAATTTGAGACGCAGGAGCTCGACGCGCCCGAGGAGCTTTGCTGGCTATACGGCTCGTTTATGGACGATTATCTGCACGATATTAAAATCTGCCAGCGCTTCGCACGCCGAAATCGCGAAAAAATGGCGGAAATCCTGCTGGAGCGCACCGGCATGACTGCGACAGACGCGTTCCACACCGTCCATAACTATATCGACGTCGACGAGCGCGTCCTCCGCAAGGGCGCGATTGCCGCCCACCGCGGCGAGCGGGTCCTGATTCCGCTCAATATGCGCGACGGCTCGGTCATCGCCGTGGGCAAGGGCAATCCCGAATGGAACGAATCCGCGCCGCACGGCGCGGGGCGGCAGATGTCGCGCGCCACGGCGTACCATACGCTGAGCCTTGCGGACTATGAAGCCGCAATGGAGGGCATCTATACGACCTCGGTATGCGAGAGCACCATCGACGAGTCGCCGATGGCGTATAAATCGTTGGAGGACATCGTCGACGTCGTCGGCGACACGGTCGAGATTCTCGACATCATGAAGCCGGTGTACAACTTTAAGGCGTCGGACGACACGCCTCCGTGGAGAAAAAACAAGGAGAAATCCGATGAAGGAGCAGATTGTCAGCCGACTGCATGAAATCGAGCGGCTGTTCGCCGTGTCGGGCTTGACCGGCGTCACGCTCAATTATCTGCTCGAGACCTTTGCGCTGCAGCACACCAAGGCGTCCAATCTTGCGGTCATCGTTTCGATTACGCCGCTGATTATCGCCGTTACGGTGTCGATTCTTCACAGGGAGCGTCTGCGCGGCAGTTTTTTCCTCGGCTTTCTGCTGTCCTTTTCGGGCATTTGCCTCATCAGTTTTTCAAACGGCGCGGTGTATTCGCCGCATCTCGGCGGTGATTTGCTCGGACTCGGCGTGGCGGTCTCGGGAAATCTTTACGGCACGGTACGCAGCATTCCGCAAGAAAAGAAGTCGAGCCGCGGCGGCTCTGCCAAGCGCGGAAAAGAATCGCACTGAAGGTGTGCGAAGGATGTCCGCATCGAGGGGGGCCGAAAGACGTTGACCGAGGCGCTGACCCGCCTGCGCGACGCTGCTTACAATCAATAAACGAAACAAAAAAGCAGACGCAATCGCGTCTGCTTTTTGATGATACGGGAGAAATTTACGCCCCGTTTCGCGTGCGCACCTTGGCGCGGCGAAACTCCTGCCATTCGGCAAATAGGGTGCGCAGTGTGACGTACACGGGGACGGCAAGCAGTGCGCCGAGCAGACCGCCGATAAAGAAGCCGACGAGAATGCAGACCAGCGTTGTGCCGAGCGGCAGGCGCACCGACGCATTGGTAATGTGCGGGCGCAGGAACATATAGCTGCAGAAGGTTATGATAAGATAGACGACGCAGAAGCCCGCGGCAAGATGCGTGTCGGTGAGAAGCACAATCAGCGCCGAAAGGACAAACCCAAGCATGACGCCGAATACGGGCAGGAAATTGCAGACCGCGATAATCAGGCAGAGCACCGAGTGGAATTTCAGCCCCATCACAAGCAGGGCGAAGTAAAACGCGACGCCGAGAATGACCGAGTTCAGCGCACGCGCCGAGAAAAACCACACCGCGTTGTTGTAAAGCTCGCGGGTCGCCCGCTCGATGCCGCTGACCGCCGACAGCGGAACAAACGCAACGGTAATCTTCTTTGCAATCGCTTTCAGACGGCGGCGGTCTGCCAGTGCGTAAACCGAAATGATGACGCCGAGCAGGACATTCGACACCTGCGAAACCACGCTGCCGAGTGCGTCGACGATTTTCGGCAGGAGCGCGGAAAACTCGGAGAGCGAATTGAGCAGCGAGTCCTTGAAACTGTTGTAGACTTTGGAGAGAATCCCGTCAAAGAAGCCGTTTTCCGCATCGAACTGTGCGCCGATGCTGTCGAGCGCGGTCAGATAATCGCGCGAGGTCATGACGGTATCATAGAGCACCGAGAACTGCGGAATGATAATCAGCACCGCAAGCAGGACGAGGACGAGAAGCAGCAGATAGGCGGCGACGAGTGCCAGGCGGTTTGCCATCTTATCGGGCTTTTTTGCCCCGCGCCTTACGCAGAAGACTTTGAATTTCTTCTCGAAAAATTCGACGGCGGGCATCAGAATCAGCATGACGATTGCCGCGTAGAGCAAGGGGGCGAGAATGCCCGCCATTTTCGCGAAGAATGCGCGCACCGCGTCGGCATGGATAAAGAGGCTCAGCAGCGCGCCCGCAAAGGCGACGACAATCAGGGCAAAGAGAGCCGCCGTATTGTACTTCGGATTTTGCTCGAATTTCATTCTGCCGTTTCCTCCTTCCTGTCGTAATACGCCGCGGTTTCAACCGTGAGATTCTTTTTGCGCAGCCGGTATTCGACAAATTCTTTGACTGCCTGATAAATCACGGCGAAGAGCGGCACGCCGATGAACATACCGAGCAGTCCCCACAGCCCGCCGCTGACGGTGATGGCAATGACAATCAGCAGCGAATCGACGCCGACCTTTTCGCCGAGAATCTTCGGTCCGATGAGGTTGCCGTCAATCTGCTGAATCACCAGCGTCAGCACGGCAAACCAAAGAACCTTGATGGGGTCGGCAATCAGAATGATGAACGCGCAGGGGACTGCGCCGATGAACGGACCGAAATAGGGAATCAAATCGGTGATGCCGCAAATCAGCGAAACCAGCGGATAATACGGAATGCCCGCCAGTCCGAACACGATGAAGTTGAGCAGCGTGATGATGATGGCGTCGAGCAGCTTGCCCGAGATGAAGCCGCCGAAGGATTTGTCGGTAAAGGCGACCCACTTGTCGAGAAAGGCTTTCTTCCGCTTGGGGAGCAGCATGGTGGCAATGGAGCCTATGTGCGCCGCAAGCGCGTCTTTCTCAAGCAGAATGTAGACCGTGAAAATCAGCGAAACCACGATTTTGGAGAGGGTGTTGACGAATTTCGACGAATACTCGACCGCGCGGGCGGCGAAGTTGCCGATTTGTTCAAACAGCCTGTCAATCAGCTCGCCGATGTAGTCAAGCAGCGCGGCGGAGTCAAAGAGCGGCTTTTCCTCTTCGCCGAGGCTTGCCCTGAGCGACTCCAGATAGTCGGTCGCCTTGCTTAAATAGGTGTCAAAGGTGGCTTCGAGGTTGTGATAGCTTGCCTGAATCTGCGGCACGAGCATCCAGACGAAAAAGACGATGAACGCAGAGACAACAAGCAGCGTGACCGCAACCGCCGCGATGCGCTGCAGCCGCGGGTGCGGCTTCTTTTTGCTGATAAAGCGGAAGACTTTTTTCTCGAAAAAGTCGCAGATGGGGAAGAGCAGATAGGCGACGGCAAAGCCGATGAAAATCGGGCTCAGCGCGTCGAGAAGTCCGCCGAGAAAGCCGAGCACCGGCCCCGGAAAGACAATCGCAAGCAGCAGCGGAATGGCGAGCAGGATTGTCACGCAGGTGTAGACCAGCACGGTGGTATGTTTCTTTGTCCATTCGATTTTGAACATCGCACGGCTCCGTCATTTCAGAATATATATATCAATATTATACATCGCTTTTTCCGCGTTTACAAGTCTTAATGCAGAT
>SFNW01000069.1 GCA_004554105.1 Clostridiales bacterium
GTGACTACGCAAAAGAGGCAAGAGCCTTGAATGCCCTGTCCAGGCTTCCGTATGTCAAATCCTGTCAGGGACTTGCCAACATCGAAGCCATGGACGGCTATACCCTGACGGAGCAGCTTTCTCCGAGACAGTTTGCGGAAATGCTGGATATGGATGTGGAAATTGCCAATACCCTGTACTCTGCATACGCTTTGAACGACGATAATTACGGTGCTCTGATTGACGGTGTCAGCAACTACAAGGTACCGTTTATTGATATGTTCCTGTTTATTTACGACCAGAAGGAAAAGGGAAATATCACTCTTTCCGGTGATTTGGAGGAAACGCTGACGGATGCATACTCCCAGATAAAAATCGCTAAGGACCAGCTCATTGGTGAAGACGACACCCGCTTTGTACTGGAGCTTTCCGTCCCGGTGGAAGGCGACGAAACGGAAGCGGCGCTGGAGGAAATCCGCAATATCCTGCCGCGCGAACGGCTTGAGAATATTCGCATGAGCATTACGACGCTCGGCAAGTATCAATCGGCACTCGGGGCGGCAAGGCTCGCCTACGAGAAATTCTTCGGAGAAATCAAAAAAGAAAAATAAAATACAGACATTCGGAGGAAACACAGAATGGCAAGAAATGTATTGGTTACCGGCTCGTCTACCGGCATCGGCGCGGCTGCGGTCGTCGCCTTTGCAAAGAACGGGGACAACGTAGGCATTACCTACAACAAGAACCCCGAGGCGGCACAGGTGATCGCCGAAAAGTGCCGTAAGTACGGCGTTCGCGCCGAACTTTTCGGCGGCGACATCTCGAAGCGCGAGGTCGTCGAGCAGATGATGCACGACTACTTCGAGAAGTTCGGCACGATTGACGTCCTCGTCAACAACGCCGGCGGCGCGCTCAAGATGCCCGAGGGCGGCTTTGAAAAGATGCCGCTCGAATACTGGGAGAGCCAGGTTAACCTCAACCTCAACGCGCCCGCATACTTCTCGCACTTCGCGATGAAGAACATGATTGAGCACGGCACCAAGGGCTCTATCGTCAACATCAGCTCGGTCCACTCGCAGGTCACCTGGGTCAGAAGAAAGACGCTGCCCTATACCGCGTCGAAGGCGGGTCTGAATATGTTCACGAAGAACCTCGGTATCGAGGCAATTCATTACGGCATTCACGTCAACGGCATCGCCCCCGGCTTCATTGCCACCAAGGCGACCGACCGCTATGACCAGTCCGATTTGGAGAAGGGCTTCCTTCGCAAGATTCCCGCAGGCTTCCTCGGCTGCGTGGACGACATCGTACCGATGATTCTCTTCCTCTCGGACAACGAAACCAACCGCTTCATCGTCGGCGAGACCATTGTCATCGACGGCGGTCAGTCGGTCGACGGCGCAATCGACAAGATGCTCGACGACGGCAACCCCGTCAACGCATTCGACATCAAGGTCGACATGGAGAACTTCTTAAAGAAGCCGAAGAGCGACGACTGAGCGGCAAATCCCTGATTTTGCGACCCCAAACGCAATCTGAAAAACGCAGACAAATTTTAATAATTGTTTTAAAGGAGAACGAAACAATGTTGAAGAAAAAGAAGTATGAAGACATGCGAAGCTGCTGGGAGTTCGGCGAAGCGGAAGAATGCCGCCGCGGACTGATGTACGGCATGGGCTATTCCAAGGAAGAAATCGACCGTCCGCTGATCGGCGTCGTCAACTCCTGGAATGAATATAACCCCGGACACGTTCACCTCGACAAGCTTGCCGCAAGAGTAAAGCAGGGCGTTCGCGAGGCGGGCGGTCTGCCGCTCGAGGTCATGACGACCGGTATCTGCGACGGTATGGTGCTGAAGGACCCCAAGTACATCGAGGTTCCCTCGCGTAACTCGATTGCCGACCAGGTTGAAATGACGGTTGACGGCAACTTCTTCGACGGTATGGTGCTGCTCTGCACCTGCGACTCCATCGTCCCAGGTTACCTGATGGCGTGCGCACGTCTGGATATCCCCGCAATCATCGTCACCGGCGGTTACATGCCGCTCGGTATCCATAAGGGCAAGGAAGTTCTGCATATCCATGCACAGGACAAGGTCGGCACTGCCGCCAAGGGTCTGATGGACATGGACGAGTACAACGGCCTTATCGAGCACTCCTGGGGCATTTGCGGCGGCTGTACCTCGATGACCACCGCAAACAGCATGTGCATGATGGCTGAGGCGCTCGGCATGACCCTGCCGAACAACTCCTCCACCTGCGCTATCAGCAGCCAGATTTACCTCATCGCTTACCAGGCAGGCAAGCAGATCATGAACCTCGTTGACGAGGGCATCACCGCGCGTCAGATCATCACCGAGGCTGCAATGAAGAACGCCATCAAGATCGACATGGCGGTTGCGGCTTCCTCCAACCTGATTCTGCACATGCCCGCTATCGCAAACGAAGCAGGTCTCGGACATATCCAGTGGTGGAAGTACTTCGACCAGGCGTCGAACGAAGTTCCGCTGCTCTCGCACCTCGCCCCCAGCGGCATCTACTCGGTCAAGGATTTCGACATGGCAGGCGGTATGACCGCGCTGATGAAGAACATGGAGAGCGTCCTCGACATGAACGTGATGACCGTTACCGGCAAGACGCTCGGCGAGAACGTCAAGGACGCAAAGGTTTACCTGCCCGACGTTATTCATACGCTTGACAACCCCGTCATGACCGAGCCCGGCATCGGCGTTCTGTACGGCAACCTCGCTCCCGAGGGCGCAATCATCAAGATTGCGGCAGTTCCCGCAAACCTGATGACCGGCTATCGCGGCAAGGCAAGAGTTTTCGACACGCTCGATGATTCGCTCGCGGCACTCCGCAGCGGCAAGATCAATCCCGGTGATGCCTGCGTTGTCCGCTTCCTCGGCATGAAGGCGCGCTTCGGCACGACCGCGTTCACCTTCCAGGAAGAGCTGAAAGGCCATGCCGAACTCTTCAACTCCTGCGCCGTTATCACCGACGGCCGCTTCTCCGGCGGTTCTTCGGGACTTTCGGTCGGCTATGTTTCTCCCGAGGCGGCTCTCGGCGGACCTCTCGGCGTTGTCAAGGAAGGCGACGAAATCGAAATCGACGTTGTCAACCGTCGGATCACGCTCTGCATTTCCGATGAGGAGATGGCAAAGAGAATCTCCGAGTTCCATTGGGAGTTCCCCGCAAACAATTATCAGCGTTTCCTCAGACTCTTCGTCAAGAACGTCGGCTCTATGGCACAGGGCTGCGTTTGGGATTGCTGAGCACCATAGCAAAATGCGCCCCGCCCTCCCTGCAGGGCGGGGCGCGGCATGGTTAATACTTTACCCGGAAAGGAAAGAAAACAGTGGATTATTCCGTAGTCAAGACCGATGCGCTGATTATCGGCAGCGGACTTTCGGGACAGATGGCAGCGCGGAATATCGCCGTCGCCTGCCCGGAGCGTAAAATCACCATCATCGGCAACGGACTCGGCGCATCGCCCTATGTTCACGGCTTTAATATGCCGCTGCACCCCGAGGACAGCGTAGACTGCTTCAAAGAAGATACGCTGCGCAGCGGCAGAGAGCAGAGCATTCCGACACTTGTCGACGCGCTCTGTGACGGGGCGCTTAAGTTGATTCCGACGCTGAAGGAACTGGGGATTTCGTTCAACCGCAAGGAAAACGGCGACTATTCGCTCCTGCGCCCGCTCGGCGCAAGCCACCCGCGCGTTGCCAGCGTCGGCAATCATACCGGCGTTGCGATTATGAACGCCATCGCCTCCGAATTTGCGAAAAATCCGAACATTATCGAAATTGACGATACCCGTGCGCTCCGTCTGCTGAAGGTCGACGGCAGGGTTTCGGGTGCGCTGACCTACAATCTGAAGACCGAGACCTTTACCTGCTTTGTCGCCGACGTCGTCGTTCTCGCTTCGGGCGGCTTCTGCAACATCTATCCGTTCTCGACCAATATGTCCGACATCGGCGGCGACGGCATTGCCATGGCGTTCGGCGCGGGCGCGTCGCTCTGCGACCTCGAATTCGTGCAGTTCGAGCCTTCGGCGGCGGTCGCTCCGGCGGCACTGCGCGGCAAGAGCGTCATCACCACGATGTTCTTTGAGGGCGCGGTGCTTCGCAATGCGAAGGGCGAGCGCTTCATGCTGCAGTACAGCGACAAGGGCGAGTGCGTCGACAAGGACGTGCAGGCAAAGTACATCTTCAAGGAAATCAAAGAGGGGCGCGGCACCGAGCACGGCGGCGTCTACTTCGACGCGACCGGCGTGGGCAGGGAAAAGCTGAACGAGCTTTATGACTCCTACGTCAAGCGCTACGCGGACGTCGGCATCGACATCGCGACCACCCCGTTTGAGATTGCGCCCGCACCGCACACGTCGCTCGGCGGCGTCATGGTGGACGCGCACTGCGACACCGGCATTCCCGGGCTTTTTGCCTGCGGCGAGATTATCGGCGGTCTGCACGGTGCAAACCGCATCGGCGGCAACGCGGGGCTTGAAACGATGGTGTTCGGCACGATTGCGGGCAGAAGCGCGGCGGATTACTTAAAGCGTGCGCGTGCTGCCGACGTCGACGACGAAACCGTTGCGGATTTTGTCTGCGACACGCTGTCTCTTTGCGGGAAAAAGACAATCGACCAAAACCTGCCGGCAACGCTCCGCGAGCGTATGCAGGCGATTCTCTCGGACAAGCTCAACGTCCTGCGCTGCGGGACAGAGCTGGCAAGCGCGGTCGACGAGTTCGGCGCGATGCTTGAAACGATTGAGGACACCTCGCTTGAGGGCGCGTCGGCGAAACTGAAATTTGAAACCATTCGCCTGATAAACGACCTGCAGACGGCGTATCTGCTTGCCGTCAGCGCGTATACGCGCGAAGGCTCGATGGGCTGCCACGTCCGCACCGATTCGATTGAGGAAAAGGAAAAATACCGAATCGTTATCCGCAATACGCCGGACGGCGCGGCGGTAACCAAAACGCAAATCTGAAAAAAACAGTCCGTTATACGAAAGTACGAACAGTTAGAAGGGAAAAAGACAATGAAAAAGGTTATTTTGAAAAAGAACCGTTATGTTGACTCGGTTTCTCTTATGGCGGTCGGCGACAAGGTAACGAAGCTTGAGGGCATTTCCAATGCCGAGGCGCAGATGTGCACTCCGGCAAACCTCGAAGTGCTCGTTGACGACCTCGGGTACAAGCTGCCCGAGGATGTCACGGCAAACGACCTTGCGCTCTGCGTCACCGGCGAGACCGAAGAACAGGTCGACGCCGCAATGCAGATGATTATGGACATCATCGACCATAAGAACAACGACGGCGGCGTCAGCTACAAGTCGCTCTCCGAGATTGACCTCCGCGAGGACGGCTACGACCTCGTGCAGATTTCTCTGCCCGGCGAATACGCGGCGGCAGAGGCGAAGAAAGCGCTTGCCATGGGTCTTGACGTCTTCATCTTCAGCGACAACGTCACGCTGGAAGAGGAAGCCGACATCAAGAAGTACGGCACCGAGCGCGGCAGACTCGTTATGGGTCCCGACTGCGGCGTCGGTCTGATTCAGGGCGTTGCGCTCGGCGCAGGCTCTATCGTCCGTCCCGGTCCGGTCGGCATCGTCGGTGCGTCCGGCTCGGGTGCGCAGGAGGTTTCCTGCATCGTCGAGCGTCAGGGCCTCGGCGTTTCCTCGATTATCGGTACGGGCGGACATGACCTGCTCCCCGAAATCGGCGGTATCACGATGCACGCAGGTATGCGCCGTCTCGACGACGACCCCGATACCAAGGTGATCGTGCTTGTTTCCAAACTCGCAAACCTCGACGTCATGGCGAAGATTCTCGACGCGGCGGACAGACTCTCGAAGCCGGTCGTCGCAATCTTCCTCGGCGCGGACGAGACGCTCTTCAAGGGACACAGCGTTCACCCCGCGTACAGCCTTGAGGAGGCTGCGCTGAAGGCGGTCGAACTCTGCACCGGCAAGAAGCCCGACGCGGGCTATACCGACGAGCAGATTGCAAAACTCGTTTCCGAGCGCGTTTCGGCGCTCCGCCCCGAGCAGAAGTATGTTCGCGGTCTGTTCAGCGGCGGTACCTTCACCGAAGAGGGCATGATTTACTACACGCAGCACAACAAGGGCGCAAAACTCTACTCCAACCTCAAGACCAAGTATGCGGAGCAGATTCCCGACCACAGCGTCAGCGTCGGTCACTGCATTCTCGACCTCGGCGCGGAGGACTTCACCGCAGAAGCGCCGCACCCGGTCTTTGACCCGATGCTCAAGCTGAAGCGCTTCAAGAAGGAAGTTGCAGACCCGACCGTCGCGGTTATCACGATGGACTTTATTATGGGTCCCGGCGTTGCGGCAGACCCGGTCACGCCCTTTGCCAAGGAATGCAAGGCACTGAAGGACGCGGGCAGCAACCTGATTTTCATTTCCAACGTCTGCGGCTCTCTCGAAGACCCGCAGGATACGCTTGCCGCAGAGCAGATGCTCCGCGACGCGGGCGTTATCGTCACCAAGAGCAACTATGAAAGCACCAAGCTTGCAAGCGCGTTCCTGAATGCGCTTGAGGAAAGGGGTTGAGCCGTATGGCAGAAAAGGAATACAAGAGCGATCTTCGCGTTATTAACATCGGTACGACGCTCTTTTACGACGCGCTCGTCGCACAGGGCGTAAAGGCGACGCAGCTTGACTGGAAGCCGCCGGTCAAGCAGAGTGCGGAGGTGCTGAACGCGCTGAACGCGATTTCTTCGCCCGAACTCAAGGCGAAAATCGACGCGGCAAACGAAGTTGCCGTCGGCAGAATCATCAATTCGCAGCCGTATCTCGTTGACATTCTGCCTGCGGGCGACGTCATCGAGGGCCTCGACGACTACACCATCATTCACTCGGGTCCTCCGATTGCTTACGAGGACATGGTTATGCTGCATCAGCGCGGTCTGGTCAGCGCCTGCCGCTTTGAGGGCTGGGCGGACAACGACGAGGACGCCGTAAAGCTTATCAAGTCGGGCAAAATCAAGATTATGTCCGCACTCGACACCAACACGGTCGGTGCAGGTACGGGTATTATCACCAAGAGCGTCGCCATGTTCATCATCGAGGACAGAGCGACCGGCAAGATTTCCGCAAACTTCCCGGCAGAGGGTCCGAACCAGGGCGGTTTCTGCGGCTGGGGTCTCTACTCCGAGGAGATTGCCGACTATCTGCGCAGAATGCGCACCGAGTTCTTCCCGGTTATGCGCGCCGTCCTCAAGAAGATGGGCGGTCTCACCGTTAAGCCGATCCTTGCAGAGAGCTTCCAGATGGGCGATGAAAACCACACCCGTCAGACCGCGTCCGACCTGCTCTTCGACAAGAAGATTCTGCCCGAGCTGTTCAAACTCGAGGGCTTTGACCGCCAGCAGATTCTCGATACGCTCGACTACATCGTCGAGACGCCTCGTTTCTTCCACTGCATCGGTCAGGGCGCAAGCCGCAGTGCCATGCTGTCGGCTGTCGGCACCGAGTATTCGACGATGGTTACCGCTATTTGCGGCAACGGCGTAGAATTCGGTATCAAGGTTGCGGGCCTCGGCGACAATGAGTGGTTTACTGCGCCCGCGCCGATGATGAAGGGACGCTACACCTCCTCGAAGTACACCGAGAAGGATCAGCTTCCCTGGATCGGCGACAGCTGCGTTGTCGAGTGCGCCGGCATGGGCGGTCTCGCCGCCGCTGCTTCGCCTATCGTTTGCAGCCTGCGCGGACTGAAGCTCAAGGACGCAATCCACATCACGCGCGAGATGGAGGAAATCTGCATCACGCACAACCCCGCATTCCCCGTACCGAACCTCGACTTTGACTTCCTGCCGGTCGGCATTGATATCCGCAAGGTTATCGAGACGGGCATCTGCCCCGAAATCCACGGCGGTATGTTCAACTACCAGGGCGGTCTGATCGGCGCAGGCTCGGCAAGAGTGCCGATGCTCTGCTTCGAGAAGGCAATCAAGGCATTCGAGAAGAAGTACGGCAAATAATTGCCGAAACGGCTATTGATGCATCAAAAAACGGTGCAGCCCGCACGGGCTGCACCGTTTTTGTGTCTGCAAGAAAGAGCGGGGCACTGCCCCGCGCCCCGCTTAAGGCGCTTTTTTGTAAAAAAGCACCTTAAGAATCCGCAAAAAACACGGATAGGAAAGTGCAAAAAAGCGTGCAATCTATGAGAATTACACGCTTTTATCGTTTGGTTTACGGCTTTGCCGGTCTTGCGGGCTTGTAGCTGCAGGTGCCGCAGATGCGGTCGCCCGCGTCGCCTGCCGCCGTGACGATGTAGCCGTCCTTGTTCAGTCCGCCGGGAATGTACTTCGCGGCGTAGATTTTGACATCGGGGTGCTTTTCATACAGGAGCTTGACGCCGACGTCCGAAGCAAAGACGCACATGACCTTGATGTTGGTGCAGCCCTCTTTCTTCAGATAGTCGATTGCGGCGTCGACGCTGCCGCCGGTTGCAAGGGCAGGGTCAACGATAATGACGGGACCTGCGGTAATGTCGACGGGCATTTTATAATAATAGGTAACCGGCTTCAGGGTCTTTTGATCTCTGTAAAGACCGATATGTCCGACCTTTGCCGTGGGAGACAGCCGACGAAGCCCCTCAACCATGCCGAGACCCGCGCGGAGAATCGGTACGATGGTGAAATCCTCGGCGAGGACGGGCGAATCGAAATCGGCAAGCGGCGCCTGAATCCGCACATCTTTGGTTTTCAGGTCTTTCAGGGCCTCAAAGCCCATCAGCATCGTCAACTCGTCGACGATTTCGCAGAATTCCTTTGACCCCGTATTGATGTCGCAGAGGTGGGTGACCTTGTGCGCAATCAGGGGGTGGTCGCCGAAAGCGGTCAGGTTTTTCGTGAAGTCTTCCATATTGCTCTCCCGTGTCTGTTTGTGATTTTCCTCATGATAGCACATTTTTCCCGCTTTGGCAAGTGGAAGACGAAAATTTCTTTTTCGACTTCGGTTGACAGGCGGGGTTGCCCGTGTTATAATTCTGTTGCGAAAGGGATATCGGCATACAATGGTTTGAATAAGGAGAATAACATGGCAAAAATAATCGTAAGTGCCTGCCTGCTCGGCTGCGACTGCCGTTACAAGGGCGATAACTGCAAAAATGAAGCACTGCTCGCGCTGGCGGCGAAGCATACGCTGATTCCGGTCTGCCCCGAGCAGCTCGGCGGACTCGCCACCCCGCGCAACCCCGCCGAAATCTGCGGCGACCGCGTTGTGTCAAATGCGGGAAAGGACGTGACGCGCGAGTATCAAAAGGGTGCGGAAACCGCGTTGTATATCGCAAAACAGGTCGGCGCGGACATTGCGGTGCTGAAAGCAAACAGCCCCTCCTGCGGAAAAGGCGTGATTTACGACGGCAGCTTCACGGGCAAGAAAACTGCGGGCAACGGCGTCACCGCCAAGCTTTTTTCGGAATCGGGGATTCGCGTCTTTACCGAGGACGAGCTGCCTGCGCTTTTGACGCTCC
>SFNW01000070.1 GCA_004554105.1 Clostridiales bacterium
GTGCCGAAGGTCAGCCCGTTTTTCTTCTGAATCAGCGTGATATTATCGTTGACGGCGTCCAGACGCTCGCCGTCAAAAAGCGGTATATTCGGTGTCATATCCTCATGAAATCAAGAAGCGGATGCGATAAAATCGGATCCGCTTCTCTTAAGTATTCGTATGCGCGAAATTATTCGGCAGCAGGCGCGCCTACGGGGCAAACACCCGCGCAAGCACCGCACTCAACGCACTTATCGGCGTCGATAACCATCTTGCCGTCCTGCTCGCTGATTGCCTCTACGGGGCACTCGGACTCGCAAGCACCGCAAGCAATACATTCATCGGAAATCTTGTATGCCATGTTTCTAACACCTCCGTTTAAGATTTATTTCATTGTAGCATAAATTACAGAAAAATCAAGGGCTATCGAAAAATTTTTAAGGATTATTTTCTTCCTTGTCGGATTCTGCCGTATCTTTGGGTCCTTTGCCGTCTGCGGGAGCGGCTTGCTGCGGCTTTTTCTGATTCTTTAAGAACAGCACGGTGACGTCCTCGCAGGCAAAGACACGCGGCGACTCGGGCTTGTCCTCGAGCCGGACCTTGATCAGACCGGCGAGCGGGCTGGTTTCGACGACGACGCCGTTGCCCGCGCTCGTCTTGACCGTCGCACCCATCGGCGGCGTGCGGCGAATGGCTTCCTCATAGGTTTCGTGCTCGTAGCGCAGGCAGCACATCAGTCTGCCGCAAGCGCCCGAAATCTTTGCGGAGTTGAGCGAGAAATTCTGCTCCTTTGCCATCTTAATGGAAACCTGCGCAAAATCGGAGAGAAACGTGCTGCAGCAGAAGACTCTGCCGCAGACGCCAAGCCCGCCGCAGAGTTTTGCCTCGTCGCGAATGCCGATTTGCCGCAGTTCGATGCGCGTGCAGAAGACCGACGCGAGGTCCTTGACAAGGTCGCGGAAGTCGACACGACCGTCCGACGTGAAGTAAAAGAGCAGTTTGGAATTGTCAAAGGTATATTCCGCGCCGACAAGATTCATGTCGAGCTTGTGCTCGGCAATCTTCTTTTTGCAGATGTCAAACGCCTGTGATTCCTTTTTGCGGTTTTCCTCGGCACGCTTCAAATCCGCGGGCGTCGCCACGCGGACGACCGGACGGAGCGGCGGCACAATCTCCTTTTCGGAGACGAAGCGGTTTGCCTGCGCGACGGCGGCAAGTTCAAGACCGCGCGCGGTCTCGACAATAACGCTGTCTCCGACCTTGGCGACGTTTTTATTTGCCGCGAAATAGTACACCTTGCAGCCCTGTTTGAATTTGATGCCGATGATTTCGACCTGATTTTCGGGCACTGCCGACTGCTTTTCGGCAGTTTCGGGTGCGGCGGCGGGGGCGTCGCCCGCTTTGTCGATATTTTTTTCCGTATTGTCAGACATATTATTTCCTCGTTTCGTTATTTCGTCATGATAGCCCGCATACCGCCGACGAGCGTTGCCGCCGCAAGGCGGGCGTCCAAATTGAGCCGCAAGTCGGCAAGCAGACCGTCGATTGCTTCAATCAGTGCGATCGCCTTGGATACCGTGAGTTTCATCGCGTATTCCTCGGCGCGCTCTGCGCTCTCAAAGAAGAGCAGTGCGCAGGACGGCGCGTTTTTGTAGACCGCAATGTCGCGAAAGGCGCGCTTGAGCATATCGAGAAATTCTAAAAGCGTATTCGCGTCGGTCGGCACAGCGTCGCAGAGCAAATCAACGCCCGATGCCGCAGGCGCGGTCAGCGCATTCAAAAAGTCTGCAGTCAGCTTCTTCAGCGCCCCGTATTTCTCGGCGTCCTCGCACAGATACATCGCCTGACCGATGCTGCCGCCTGCGGCGTGCAGAATCGCGTGCAGCTCGTTCGGACTGCTTGCTGCCAGTTCCTTTGCACGCGGCGAATGCGCAAGCAGATAGGCGCGTATGTCTTCCTCGGGAATCGCCTCGGTATAGAGAATGGGCGCGCGGCTCTTGATGGTGTCGAGCAGATTGCCGACATTGGCGCAGAGCAGGAGAAAAACCGCATAATGCGGCGGCTCTTCAAGCATCTTAAGAAAGGCGTTCTGCGCACTCGGATTCATCAGTTCGGCGTCTTCAATGATGTAGACGCGCTTTTCCAGTTCGTTCGGCGCGATGTAGAGTCCGTTTTTGATTTCGCGGATCAGCCCCACCGAAAACTCTTTTTTGCCTTCTTCCTTGCGGAGAATGAGGACGTCGGGCGAGAAGCCGCCGAGAATCTTCCGACAGCTGTCGCATTCGCCGCAGGGCAGGGTATGCTTGCTTTTGCAGGCAAGTGCCGCCGCGATGTTCATCGCCAGCGTCATTTTGCCGCTTCCGTCCCGACCGGCAAGGATATATGCGTGCGGAAATCTGCCTTCCTCGATTTCGAGGGCAAGGCGGCGTTTCAGCTTTTCGTTTCCGATGACGGCGGGAAAGCAACGGTCCACGGCGAAGACTCCTTTGGAATAATAATTAAATTATAGCAAAAGTACGCCGCGATGTCAAATGTATTTTAAGGAATTCGGCTTTGGGTATTGCAAAATCCGAAAAAATCTGCTATACTCTTTAGCGAATCGAATATTCGGTCGCGTAATAAGGTCATACCAGCCGGGGGAGTAGCGGTCCTCTGTACTCAAAATCCGCTGCAGTGAGGGTAGATTCCCGTTCTGAGGGCATCGGCGGTGCGGTCTGCGCCGTATTTGACCGCGTTGACGGATGGGTCCTGCGCAATCAATGGCTGTGAACCATGTCAGGTGGGGAACCAAGCAGCATTAAGCAGTATGTTTGATGTGCCGCGGGGAAGCCTGTCCCGAGCGGGATATGCGGTTAACGCGTATCGGCGTTTGCACGATTTTCGGGTGTATGGCCTTATTATGCGACTGAACGGACGGGGCGAGGCAAATGATTTGCCCTCGCTTCATTTTTTAGGAGGCGAAGTCGGAAATGTATCAGGCACTGTACAGAAAATGGCGTCCCGCTACGTTTGACGACGTCTGCGGGCAGGAGCATATCACCGAGATTCTGAAATACGAGACCGCCGAAAACCGCATTTCCCACGCCTATCTATTCTGCGGTCCGCGCGGCACGGGCAAAACCTCGTGCGCGAAGATTCTCGCCAAGGCGATTAACTGCCTGTCGCCCGTAAACGGCAATCCCTGCGGCAAATGCGCGGCTTGCCAAAGCATTGAAAGCGAAAGCACGACCGACGTTCTCGAAATGGACGCGGCATCGAACAACGGCGTCGACGCGGTGCGCGCCATTCGCGACGAGGTCGCCTATACGCCGTCGGGGCTGAAATACCGCGTGTATATCGTCGACGAGGTGCACATGCTCTCGATTTCGGCGTTCAATGCACTGCTCAAAACGCTTGAAGAACCGCCGGCGCACGTTGTTTTCATTCTTGCAACCACCGAGCTGCAAAAGCTGCCCGCAACCATCATTTCGCGCTGTCAGCGCTTTGATTTTCGCCGCATTTCGACCGATGCGATTGTCGGACGGCTGCGGTATATCGCGGAGCAGGAAAAGATTTCGCTCACCGAGGGGGCGGCACGCATTCTTGCAAAGCACGCAGCGGGCGGTATGCGCGACGCCATCAGTCTGCTCGATCTTTGCAGCAGCGGCGGCGAGACCTTAGACGAAGCGTATGTGGAAAACGCGCTCGGCATCAGCAGTGCGGAGAGTTTACGCAGCCTCGTCCGCGCGATTCGCGCACGCGACTATGAGCGGATTTTTGAGTTTGTCCGCACGGTTGCCGAATCCTCGGTTGACCTTGCGGTGTTCTGGCAGGACTTGCTTTCGCTGTACCGCGATATGCTGGTGACAAAAACCTCGAAGCACCCCGCGCTCTATCTGGACGCAAGCGAGAGCGAACTTGCACAGATTTCCGAGCTTGCCGCACTCTTTACACCCGAGGAACTGCTGTGTCACCTTCGCCTGTCAGACGATGCGCTGGCACAGATGCAGCGCTCGGGCAGCACCAAGCGTATGATTGCCGAGATGACACTGCTCAAGCTCTGCGATCCCGCTTTGTCGGACGACCCGTCGGCGCTTCTTGCGCGGATTGCCGCCGCAGAGGAAAAAATTGCGCGGCTTGCGCTCGGCATTCCCGATGCGCCGAAAGCGGTTTCGACAGAAAAGTCAGAAAAGGTCAAAGAAAAAACGCCGCAAAAGACGGAAGAACCAGCCTCGAAGTCTGTGCAGAAAGCCGAGATAAAAACCGGGACGCCCGCGACAAAATCCGCGCCGAAGCCGCTGCCGTACTGGCTTGAGCTGGTGGAAGCACTCTCCAAGGAAAACCGCAGCGCGATGGGAATGCGCGACGGCTCGCGCGGCTATCTCGATGCGGAAAATGGGCGTGTGCTTGTCCGCTTCGGCGATAAGTTCACGATGAAAATGATGTCGGGTGAGACGGCAAAAGCCGCGCTTGCCCTGCAGATTTCGACCCGCGAGGGGAAGAATTACCCGCCGGAGCGTATTGACTATGAATATGTCGAGAAGACCGAGGGCGGGGACGATTTCTTCGACTCGCTCGACGGCGACGCGTAAACGCATAAATGCTTATTTTTTACGATAGAGGAGACAACCATGAGAGCAAACTATCCGAAGGGACTCGGCGGACCGCAGAACATGAGCGGCATGATGAAGCAGGTGCAGAAGATGCAGGAGGATATGGCTGCGCTGCAGTCGGAGCTTGAGGAGCGCGAATACGAGGTCAGCGCCGGCGGCGGTATGGTCACGGTGAAGATTAACGGCAAGCGCGAAATCCTGCACATGGATATTCAGCCCGACATCGTCGACCCCGACGACATCGAAACGCTTGCGGACGTGATTACCGCCGCGGTCAACGAGGCGATCAAAAAAGTCGACGCCACAAGCGAGAGCGAGATGCAGAAGCTGACCGGCGGATTGAACATTCCCGGGATTCTGTAAACCGTCTTTCGCGAGGGATTTGCCATGACAGAGTATCTTGCCCCGCTTGAAATCTTGATCGAACAGTTCCGCAAACTCCCCGGCGTCGGCAGAAAAAGCGCAGTCCGCATGGCGTTTGCCGTGCTGGATTTACCCGACGAGGCGGTCGATGGCTTTTCCGCCGCATTGCTCGGCGCAAAGCAAAAAATTCGGCACTGCGCGGTCTGTCACAACTTCTCGGTCGACGAAATCTGCCCGATTTGCGCGGACGAAACGCGCGACCGCTCGCTGATTTGCGTCGTCGAAGATGCCAAGGCGGTGCTGGCCTTTGAGAAAGTACGCGGCTTTCGCGGAACATATCATGTTCTCGGCGGCGTCATTTCGCCGATTAACGGCGTCACGCCGGACAAGCTCCATATTGCCGACCTTGTTTCGCGTGTGAAAGAGGGGGTTAAGGAGGTCATCATCGCCACCAATCCGACCGTGGAGGGCGAGACGACCGCCATGTTTATTTCAAAGTTATTGAAGCCCGAGGGCGTAAAGGTCAGCCGCCTTGCCTACGGTATTCCGGTCGGCGGCGATATCGAGTATGCCGACGAGGTCACGCTCAACCGCGCCATTGAAGGCAGACAGGCATTTTGATAGCAAAAGCCGCGCACAACCGTGCGCGGTTTTTTGAATGAGCCCGTCCTTTTCGCAAAAAGAAAAACCGCCGAAAGGCGGTTTTCTTTTTGGCGGAGAAGGAGAGATTCGAGACTCTCAGGCATTGCTGCGCAATGCCCCTATCTGTTGCTTGCGCAACAGAGGAGACTTCGAATGAGCCCGTCCTTTTTGCAAAAAGAAAAACCGCCGAAAGGCGGTTTTCTTTTTGGCGGAGAAGGAGAGATTCGAACTCTCGAACCCTGTTACGGGTTACGCGATTTCCAGTCGCGCGCCCTCGACCAACTAGGCGACTTCTCCAAGTTGCTTGAGCATTTTTATGAATGCTGTCCATGCAGAACAGCCTTTATATAATAACACAGTCATTGCGAAAAATCAAGATAAAAATCAAAAAATATTCAAAATTTCACTGTAAGGTTGAAACGGCGGACGGCAGGCGGTAAAATAGAAGCAGATTACCGAAAGAGGTGACCGTCATGCGCCCGACACAGAAGCAAAGCAATCCGTTTGCAAACAGTGATACGAACAAGCGATACTATACCTATGACTATTATCTGCGCCGCACCTACGGCGGAAAATGCCTGAAACTGCCGCTCGACATCGGCTGTACCTGCCCGAACATTGACGGGCGGTGCGGCGTCGGCGGCTGCATCTATTGCTCTGGGCGGGGAAGCGGCGACTTTGCGCCGTCCGTCCACCTTTCGGTGACCGAACAGCTTGAGGCGGGGAAGAAAATGCTCCATGCGAAATGGAACGCCGACCGAATCATTCCGTACTTTCAGGCACACTCGAACACTTATGCGGACGTCGGCTTTCTGCGGGAGAAATTCGACGAGGCACTGCGCTTTCCGAATGTCGTCGGCATACATATTGCGACCCGTGCCGATTGCCTGCCGCCTGATGTGCTGACCTTACTTGCCGAGATTTCGGAAAAAACGCTTCTGACGGTTGAACTCGGCTTGCAGAGCGCGTCCGATGTGACCGCACAGCGCATCAACCGCGGGCATACCTACGCCGAATTCCTGTCGGGGTACCGTGCATTACGCAATGCAGTATCGAATGCGCGAATCTGCGTGCATATCATCAACGGTCTGCCCGGTGAGCGCGAGAAGGATATGCTCGCCACGGCAGACGCGGTTGCCACCCTGCGTCCCGAAGTGGTCAAGATTCATCTCTTGCATATTCTGCGCGGCACGCCGCTTGCCGAAGACTATCTGCGCGGCGAATATGTTCCGCTCTCGCTCGAAGACTATATTGCGGTTACGGCGGCACAGCTCACGCGGCTGCCGCCCGATACCGTGATTGCCCGCGTGACGGGCGACGGCGACCGCGACGCACTGCTCGCGCCGCTCTGGAGCTTACGCAAGCGGGAGGTGCTTGCCGCGCTTGACCGCTTCCTTTTTGACAACGATTTGTGGCAGGGAAAGGCGTATTCATCGAATAATTGTTGATTTTAGACAAAATGTGCGCCGCTGTTTTTACGGTTGTGTTGCAAAAAGTTCAAAAAACCTATTGAAAGCCTTTTTGCTGTATTGTATAATAATACTTGGAATACTTGCAGAAAAGGAGCAAACAACCATGGCGAATTTGATTACCAAAAACATCAGAAACATCGTCCTTCTGGGACACGGCTCGACCGGTAAAACCTCTCTCGCAGAGGCAATGCTCTACAGCAAGCACTTGATCGACCGTCTCGGCAAGACGACCGACGGCAATACGGTATGCGATTACGATCCCGAGGAAATCAAGCGCGGCTTTACGCTTTCCGCCGCGATGATTAACTTTATGCATAACGACATCAAGGTCAACGTGATCGATACGCCCGGTTACCTCGGCTTCAAGGGCGAGGCAAAGCAGGCGGTTCGCGTTGCAGACGCGGCGATTATCGTTGTCGACGGGCGCACCGGCGTACAGGTCGGCACCGACCTCGGCTGGGACTACGCGACCGAGGCGAAGATTCCGAAAGCTTTCTTTATCAACCGCTTTGACGACCCCGAAGCGCGCTTTGCAAAGGCATTTTCCGCACTGCGCGACCGTTACGGCGTTTCGGTCTGCCCGATTTTCATTCCGATGATTGAGGGTGACCATGTCGGCGGCTTCCTCAACCTGATTGACATGAAGGTCTACAAATACGACGAAAAGGGCAACCTGTCGCACGGCGCGAGCATTCCCGCCGACTTTGTCGGCACGGCGCACGAATACCGCAATATGCTGCTTGAATCCATTGCGGAGACCAGCGAAGCGCTGATGGAGAAATACTTTGCCGGTGAGGAAATTACCCGTGAGGAAGCGGTCGAAGCGATTCACGAGGGCATTATCAACGGCGGCATCGTTCCCGTATTCTGCGGCTCTGCGGCACTGGCTTGGGGCGTAACGCCGCTGCTCGATGTCATCGCGGACTCGTTCCCGAGACCGACGGCACGCGGCGTCGAACACGGCGCAGACGGCAGTGAAATCGCCATTGAAAAAGACGGCGATCCTGCGCTCTTCGTCTTCAAAACAATCGCCGATCCCTTTGTCGGCAAGATGACCTTCTTCAAGGTCATGAACGGCGAGGTTAAGCGCGATATGACCCTAAAGAACAATCGCGGCGGCGAAGAAAAACTGAACAAGATTTACACGGTCTGCGGCAAAAAGCAGACCGAGGTTGATTCGCTCTGTTGCGGCGACATCGGCGTGACCGCAAAGTTGGCGAACACCAATACCAACGACACGCTGAGCCTGTCCGGCAAGGTTGAATATGCGCACGTCATTTCGCCGATTCCGTACATGGCAAAGGGCATCGTGCCGGTCTCCAAGGGCGACGAGGACAAGATTTCGCAGGGCGTTTCCAAGCTGCTTGAGGAAGACCTCACGCTCCGCTTTGAAAACAACGCCGAGACGCGTCAGATGCTGATTTACGGTATGGGCGATATGCACCTCGACGTCACGGTTGCCAAGTTGAAAGCGCGCTACGGCGTATCTGTCGCGCTCGAAAAGCAGAAGATTGCTTATCGCGAGGCAATCAAGAAGAAGGTTTCGGTCGAGGGTAAACACAAAAAGCAGTCGGGCGGTCACGGTCAGTACGGTCACGTCAAGATTGAATTCGCCCCGAGCGATACCGAGGGGCTGACCTTTACCGAGAGCATTTTCGGCGGCAGCGTGCCGAAGAACTTCCATCCTGCCGTACAAAAGGGACTGGAGGAAGCAATGCGCAAGGGCGTGCTCGCGGGCTTCCCGATGATCGGACTCAAGGCAAATCTGTTCGACGGCTCGTATCATGACGTCGACTCGTCGGAAATGGCGTTTAAGATGGCGGCTTCGATTGCCTATAAAGAGGGCATGAAGCAGGCTAATCCCGTCATTATGGAGCCGATTGTTTCGATGCGCGTTTATGTGCCCGACGCGATGGTCGGCGACGTCCTCGGCGACTTCAACAAGCGCCGCGGCAGAGTGCTGGGTATCAATCCCGACGAGACCAAGCACGGCTCGACGATTGTCGAGGCGGAGGTGCCGCAGGCGGAGGTGCTGGAGTACACCGTCGCGCTCCGTTCGATGACGCAGGGACGCGGACGCTACGATATGCAGTTTGTCCGCTATGAGGAAGCACCCGCGCCGGTTGCGGAAAAGATTATTGCCGAGAATAAGGCAAATCTCGAAGAGTAACATTGCCATAAAAAACTCCCGAAAGCCTATGCTTTCGGGAGTTTTTTACAGGCAAGAAATCTGTTTTACAGCTTATCCGCATACCGCTCGGCGGTGATGACACCGTCCGAAAAATGTAGGCGGCAGATGCGTGCCGTGCGGCGTTCGCCCGCCCCGTTTGTCAAATCTCTGCCGTGATAAACGGCGTAGTATTCGCCCTTGTATGCAATGACGCTGTGATGCCCGACGCCCTCTTCAAAGTCGTTTTTGATCATCAGCGGGTCGAAT
>SFNW01000071.1 GCA_004554105.1 Clostridiales bacterium
CAATAGCGGGTATGGCGGCGCTGAACGGGCTTTCGATTGCCGCGCTCACCGACCACAATTCGGCGGGGAATCTCCCCGCCTTCTTTGAGGCGTGCCGCGCCTACGGGGTCGTTCCCGTGGCGGGCATGGAGCTGGAGACGGCGGAGGCAGTGCATCTTGTCTGCCTGTTTCCGACCCTCGAGGCGGCGACCGGCTGCTGGCATAAGGTGCGCGAGAATTACATGATGCCGATCAAAAACAAGCCCGCCCTGTTCGGCGAGCAGTTTTACATGAACGCGGACGACGAGGTGGTCGGCGTTGAGGAAACGCTGCTCATCACCTCGACGACGCTGCCGCTCGAAGAAGCGGCGGCGCTTGCCCGAAGTTTCGGCGGCAGCGTCTTTCCGGCGCATATCGACCGCCCTTCAAACGGTATTATCGAAATTCTCGGTGACATTCCGCCCGAACCGGACTTTTGCGCCGCCGAATTCGGCGACGCCGCAAACGTCGCGCCCTATCGGGAAAAGTACGCCTCGGTCGCGCCGCTGCGGCTGCTCGTCAACTCGGACGCGCACAGGCTCGAGTGCATCAACGGCGCGGAAAATTTCCTTATGCTCGACGCCGAAGCGGGCGACGAGGCGGCAGTGCGCCGTGCGCTTTTCGACTATATCAACGGAAAATGACTCAAATGAGACAAAGCAACCAAAAGCACGCAATATACTGTTAAATTTTTGACAAATAATAGATTTTTTTCAAATAAATTTTGCCAAAACTGTAGCATTTTGGCGAAAGTTGATGTATAATAATTCAGTATAATAAACGAAGTGCGCCCCAAGGCGTCAGCCATGAGGAAGGGGCGGCGCAGAGCGGAGTTTATTCACAATACACAGGAGGTAGTTTCAAACATGAAGAAGAAATTGACTACGGTTGAATTCCGCGGTACGAAACAGCAGGAAGAACAGCTTCTTGCCATTATCGAAAAATACCGCGGTGTTCAGGGCGCGATGATGCCCATCCTCCAGCAGACGCAGGAGGTGTACGGCTATCTGCCGGTCGAGGCGATGCGGATTATCGCCGAGAAGACGGGGAAGCCGCTCGAAGAGATCTTCGGCATCGCGTCGTTCTACTCGCAGTTCTCGCTGAATCCGAAGGGTGAGGTCTCGATTGCCGTTTGTCTCGGCACGGCGTGCTACGTCAAGGGCTCGGGCGACCTGTTCAAGAAGATTGAAGAGGTGCTCGGTCTGGAGGGCGGCGGAACGTCGTCCGACGGCAAGTATTCGCTCGAGGCGACCCGCTGCATCGGCGCGTGCGGTCTTGCACCCGTTCTCACGGTCAACGGCACCGTGTACGGCAGACTCGGCGTCGGCGACATCGAGGGCATTCTGGCACAGTATAAATAATCCGTACCGATGAAGGAATTATCGCTGAATATCCTGGACATCGTGCAGAATTCGATTTCGGCACACGCCGAGCATATCGGCATCGCGCTCTGCGAGGACGCGGACGGCATTCTGACCATGACGGTCTGTGACGACGGCTGCGGCATGAGCGCGGAAACGCTGCGCCGCGTGACCGACCCGTTCTGTACCACGCGCACCACGCGCAAGGTCGGCATGGGCATTCCGCTGCTGCGTCTTGCGGCGGAACAGACCGGCGGCAGCCTGACGATTGAATCGACGGCGCAGACCGATGACCCGACGGGGCACGGCACGGTGCTTCGCGCGACGTTTGACACAAAGCATATCGACATGACGCCGCTCGGCGACGTTATCTCGACGCTGACGACGATTCTCCAGGGACACCCCGAAATCGACTATGTGTTTGAACACGACACGCCGCGCTTTCGGGTACATCTCGATACAAAAGAACTGCGCGCCGTTCTCGGCGACGTCTCGCTCGACAACCTCGAGGTGCTGCATTGGATAGGCGATTATCTCCGCGAACAGTACGAAACGACTAAAAAATAATTTCGGAGGTTTCAAACCATGAAATCATTAGCAGAACTTGCGGCGATCAGAGACAGAATGAAGGACAAGGTTTCGATTCGCGAGGGCTCGGGCAATATCCGCGTCGTCGTCGGCATGGCGACCTGCGGCATCGCCGCCGGCGCGCGTCCCGTTCTTTCGGCTTTCGTCGAAGAGGTCGCGAAAGAAGGACTTTCGGACAAGGTCACGGTCACGCAGACCGGCTGCATCGGTATCTGCCAGTATGAGCCTGTCGTCGAGATTTTCGAGGACGGCAAGGACAAGGTCACCTACGTCAAGATGACCGCCGATAAAGCAAAGCGCGTTGTTGCCGAGCATCTCAAAGGCGGAAAGCCCGTCGAAGAGTATGCCATCGGCAATAAATGAGTACAGCAGGAGGAAAAGAAAGAATGATTCGCACACATGTATTGATCTGCGGCGGTACGGGCTGTACCTCCTCCGGAAGCATGGCGCTGAAAGATACGCTTGAAAAAGAGCTTGCGGCAAAGGGTCTGACCGAGGAAGTCAAGTTGGTCACGACCGGCTGCTTCGGTCTCTGCGCGCTCGGTCCGGTCATGATCGTTTACCCCGACGGCACGTTCTACAGCATGGTCAAGCCCGACGACATTCCCGAAATCGTCGAGGAGCACCTGCTCAAGGGTCGTCCCGTCACCCGCCTCGAATATCACGAGAAGACCGGCGACCACCACGCCGTCACTTCGCTGTCCGAGACGGTTTTCTATAAGAAGCAGCACCGCGTTGCGCTCCGCAACTGCGGCGTTATCAACCCCGAGGTCATCGACGAGTACATCGCGGTCGACGGCTATCAGGCGCTCGGCAAGGTTCTGACCGAGATGAAGCCCGAGGACGTCATTCAAACGCTGATTGACTCGGGTCTGCGCGGCAGAGGCGGCGGCGGCTTCCCCACGGGTCTCAAGTGGAAGTTCGCGGCGGCTTCTCAGAACGAGAAGAAGTACGTCTGCTGCAACGCCGACGAGGGCGACCCGGGCGCGTTCATGGACCGCTCGATTCTCGAGGGCGACCCGCACGCCGTGCTGGAAGCCATGGCAATCGCGGGCTATGCAATCGGCGCAGACGAAGGTTACATATACGTTCGTGCGGAGTACCCGATTGCAATCCACCGTCTCGAAATCGCCATTGCGCAGGCGCGTGAATACGGTCTGCTCGGCAAGGACATCTTCGGCACCGGCTTCAACTTTGACATTCAGCTCCGTCTCGGCGCAGGCGCGTTCGTCTGCGGTGAGGAGACCGCGCTGATGACCTCGATCGAGGGCAATCGCGGCGAGCCGCGTCCGCGTCCGCCGTTCCCCGCAGTCAAGGGTCTGTTCCAGAAGCCGACGATTCTCAACAACGTCGAGACCTATGCAAACATTCCGCAGATTATCCTGAAGGGCGCAGACTGGTTTGCCTCGATGGGTACCGAAAAGTCGAAGGGCACGAAGGTTTTCGCGCTCGGCGGCAAGATTACCAACACCGGTCTTGTTGAAATCCCGATGGGCACCACGCTGCGTGAGGTCATTGAGGAAATCGGCGGCGGTATCCCGAACGGCAGAAAGTTCAAGGCGGCGCAGACCGGCGGTCCTTCCGGCGGTTGCATTCCCGCAAGCCTGATTGATACGCCGATCGACTACGACAACCTGATTGCCATCGGCTCGATGATGGGCTCGGGCGGTCTGATCGTCATGGACGAGGACAACTGCATGGTCGACATCGCACGCTTCTTCCTCGACTTCACGGTCGACGAGTCCTGCGGTAAGTGCACGCCCTGCCGTATCGGTACGAAGCGTATGCTGGAGATTCTGGACAAGATCATCGCGGGAAAGGGCGAGCTGGAAGACCTCGACCGCCTCGAGGAGCTTGCACACTACATCAAGTCCGCGTCGCTCTGCGGCCTCGGACAGACTGCGCCGAACCCGGTCCTTTCGACGCTCCGCTACTTCCGCGACGAGTACGTCGCCCACGTTGTGGACAAGAAATGCCCCGCAGGCGTATGCAAGCATCTTCTCACCTACACGATTGACCCCGAAAAGTGCAAGGGCTGTACGGCTTGCGCACGCGTATGTCCCGCAGGCGCAATCAGCGGCTCGGTCAAGACGCCTCACGTCATCGACGCGAAGAAGTGCCTGAAGTGCGGCGCCTGCATGACGAAGTGCAAGTTCGGCGCGATTGAGAAAAAGTGAAAGGAGTAAGACGAATGGAAACGGTTAACATTAAAATCAACGGCAAAGATTACGCGGTCGAAAAGGGCATCACCGTTCTCGAGGCTGCGCGCTATGCCGGTATCGATATCCCGACACTTTGCTATCTCAAGGACATCAACGAAATCGGTGCATGCCGCCTTTGCCTTGTCGAAGTCAAGGGTGCGCGCGGACTGGTCACCGCCTGCGTTTATCCCGTAAACGAGGGCATGGAGATTACGACAAACTCGCCTCGCATCATGGAGACGAGAAAGATGAATCTCCAGCTGCTGCTCTCCAATCATAAGAAGGACTGCCTCTCCTGCGTTCGCAGCACCACCTGCGAGCTGCAGGCACTCTGCAACGAGTACGGCGTAGACGAGCATTACTTCGGCGGCGCGTGCAACGAGTATGCGATTGATGATTCCTCGCCGGCGATCGTCCGCGACAACAGCAAGTGCATTCTCTGCCGCCGCTGCGTCGCAGCCTGCAAGAATATGCAGGACATCGGCGTTATCGGTCCCAACAACCGCGGCTTTGACACCAATATCGGCTCTGCGTTTGAAATCAAGCTTGCAGAAACCTCCTGCGTCAACTGCGGTCAGTGCATCGTTGCCTGCCCGGTCGGCGCACTCTACGAAAAGGACGACACCGCCCGCGTCTTCGAGGCACTGGCAGACCCCGAAATGCACGTTGCCATCTGCACCGCGCCCTCCGTGCGCGCACAGATCGGCGAGTGCTTCGGCTACGAGCCGGGTACCGACACCGAGGGCAAGATGGTCGCTGCAATCAAGCGCCTCGGCTTTGACGGCGTCTATGACATGAACCTCTCCGCCGACCTCACCATCATGGAGGAGGCGCACGAGTTCCTTGACAGAGTCAAGAACGGCGGCAAACTGCCGATGATTACCTCCTGCTCGCCCGGCTGGATTAAGTACTGCGAGCACTATTTCCCCGATATGATTGATAATCTCTCGACCTGCAAGTCGCCGCAACAGATGTTCGGCGCAACCTACAAGACCTACTACGCCGAGAAGATGGGAATCGACCCGAAGAAGATTCTCTTCGTTTCGGCAATCCCCTGCACGGCGAAGAAGTTCGAGGTCGGCAGACCCGATCAGGCGGCGGCGGGCGTTCCCGACGTGGACGTCGCGATTACGACGCGCGAGCTTGCACGCATGATTCAGAAGGCGGGCATCGACTTCCGCAGCCTCGCCGACGAGAAGTTTGACGTTCCGTTCCACATCGGCTCGGGCGCGGGCGCAATCTTCGGCGCGACCGGCGGCGTTATGGAGGCTGCACTCCGCACGGCTGCCGAGGTTATCGAGGGCAAGAAGCTTGAGAAACTCGAATTCGAGGACGTCCGCGGCACTGCGGGCATCAAGCGCGCGACCTACAAGCTCGGCGGCATGGAACTGCGCGTTGCCGTTGCAAGCGGCACGGGCAATGCGAAGAAGCTGCTCACCGCCGTTAAAAACGGTGAGGAGCAGGTCGACTTCATCGAGATCATGGCGTGCCCCGGCGGCTGCGTCAACGGCGGCGGTCAGCCTTATCAGCCCGCCAAGGTTCGCAACAACGTCGATTTGCGCGCAAAGAGAGCCGCTGTCCTCTATACGGCGGATCAGAATCTCGACGTTCGCAAGTCGCATGAGAACAGCGCGGTCAAGAAGCTGTACGACGAGTATTTCGGCGAGCCGAACAGCCACAAGGCACACGAAGTTCTGCATACGAGCTACGTCAAGCGCGGACTGTAATTGCATAACGATTTGGGCGGCGGAGCAATCCGCCGTCCTTTTTCTCACCGGCTCCCTCGGCGAGGGAGGCGGAAAAATCTACAGGACTTTAGCATCTTTTTCTCACAGATTGCAAAATTCGGAAACCTTTGCGCGGCAAAAGCGATATACAGGGTGAAGTACCTTGAGAGGAGGGTCGACATGGAGGACACGAAAATCGTGGATTTATACCTGGCGCGAAACGAAGCCGCCATCCGCGAAACCGACGAAAAGTACGGCAAGCGGCTATTTCTCCTGTCAAAAAACATCACATCCGACGGCGAAGACGCAAAGGAATGCGTCAGCGACACCTATCTCGATGCGTGGAATCGGATTCCGCCGCATGAGCCGCGCAGCTATCTGTTTGCCTTTCTCGCGCGGATTGCGCGCGCCGCGTCGATTGACCGCTGCCGCAGAAACACGCGGCAAAAACGCGCAGCGCACATAGAGGAACTCAGCCGCGAGCTGGAGGAATGCCTTGCCGCGCCCGACGATATTGCCTGCCGCATCGACGACCGCTATTTTGCCGAGACGCTGAACGCCTTTCTCGGCTCTCTGCCCGAAACCGAGCGGAATGTATTCTTACGCAGATATTGGTATGCCGACGGCATCGAGGCGGTCGCTATACGCTTCGGTTTCGGCAAGGGCAAGGTGAAGTCGATGCTCTTCCGCACGCGCGTCAAACTGAAAGACTATCTTGCCGAAAGGGGGATCTTGCTGTGAGAGGCTCGGATTTGCTGGAAAAGCTGTCGCTCGTTGACGAAGCGTATGTCACGGCGGCGGATGCGGTGCGTCCGCGTCGGCGACGCGGCGGAATTTACGCGCTTGCCGCCTGCCTTTGCCTGCTCGTCTGCGCGGGCGCTTTATTTGCGGTGCTGCGCGGCGGCACGCCGAGCATCATCGACGAGGACGGATTCTATATCGAAAACGGCGTTCTGCTGCATTACAACGGCATCGATACCGACATCGTTCTGCCGACGGCGGTCAAATCGGTTGCCGACTATGCGTTTAAGGACAATGTAAACGCGTCCGCAATTTCGACCGTGACCATCGGGGCAAGCGTCGAGCGCGTCGGCACCAACGCTTTTGCGGGGCTGGAAAACCTGACGCGGCTGATTCTCGAGGATGAAAGCACCGCGTTTGTCGAGCGGGACGGCGGCATTTTCACCTTTGACGGCTCGATGCTCGTGCGCTTTGAGGATGCCGAGACGACCGAATACACGCTGCCCGACGGCGTTCGCTATATTGCCGCGCACGCATTCCAGTCGTCAAAGCTCGAGAAAATCACTTTCTGCGATACGCTCGAATATATCGGCTTCAACGCGTTTGCCGGCTGCGCACTGACGGCAATCAGCCTGCCGGAGTCGATTGTCCGCGTGGAGGAGGGGGCGTTTGCATCCTGCACAAAGGCTGTGGACGGTTATATTCCGCAGCATACCGAGCTTGGCAGAAATGCGTTTGAAGGCGTGCCCTTCTTCCTTTCGCAGATTGCGGGGCATATTTCGCCGCTTGAGCAGATTGTACGCGGCGAGATTTCGCCTGCCGAGGCAATCGCGCTCAGCGACCGCGCCTACCTGCTCGGACAGCTTGACGCAATTCTCGCCTATTACCGCGACGGGACTGTGCCGTCCGGCGAATATGCGCGCCTTGCGTATATCGTCGGCGCGGCGCTGCCGGAGGGCGCGGTGCTGCCCGATGCCGCCGACTTCTCCGCGCTCGCGCTTCGCGACAACGGCTGGGGCGGCACGGGTATCTATGATATTCAGCTTCGCCTGCCGCTCGGCGGCGACGTGACGATGGTCGCCGAGGCGTATCTCTACGGCGGCGCGCTCGACCTGCTCGACTGGGACAATGCGCCATGGCGGATAGAAACCGTGCTGTTCGTCACCAAATCCGCAAGAGATGCCGAAAACTACGGCGCATGGGCTGTGACGAGGGACGAGCGCACGTTGGTTTTCCGCAATACCGAGACCGATGCCGTCGCAAGGGCAGAGCTGCCTGTCGCCGGCGACTTCACCTATGAATTGCTCTTCTCGCCCGACGGCAACCGCGTTGTGATTGAGTACAGGCAGACTGCCGACTGGCTTTTCCGCATTCAGAGCCTTGACGGCGAGGTGTTTGAGCCGAGTATGAATACCTATGCCGACTATATGAGCCGATATTTCGGCAAGTACACGCACGGCACGCTTTCCTGGAAGGATAACGACACCGTCGCGGGCGAGAACGAGTACGGTATGTTCGAGTTTGACCCGCATGTGCTTTATCCGCGTCAGGTGACCGACTACCGCCGCGATTTTCGCGAGGATGTGCTTGTCGATCGTGCTCTGCTCACCGCATACGACTCGGACGAGATTACGAAATATGTCATCACCCTGCCCGAGACCTGGGTCGGCGATAACTATCTTGAGGACATCCGCCGCATGGAGACTTCACCGGGCAACGCCACGCGCATGACCGGCGGCGCACTGTATGACCTGTATGGTCGCCCGAGCGATCTGTACAAGGACGGCAAATGGGATGTGAACGCCTTGTCGCTTCGCGGCATGATGACCTATGAGGGGGAAACGGTCGAAAACAACGAGCAGCGCATCATTCTGCACGGCAAGTATGCCGAGCTTGAGGAAACCTGGTACAGCGCGGCGATGCTTGTCGACCGCAAGGTGCTGCTCTGCAACTTCACGGTCTACCCGGACGACCCTGCCGACTACTACACGCGCGTGATTCTGCCGATTATCGAGAGCTTCCGCGTGGAAAGCACGCCGAATTACTTCGGCTTTGATATGCGCGCGGCAAAGAACGGGGAAGAGCAGCTCATTACCTTTGAAAGTCTGCGCTACGCGAACGGAAAGACCCTGCTCACGCTCAAGGGCGAGAACGGCAATACGCTTGTGCTCGACGCGACGGCGGCTTTCCCCTATGACGCGGCGCGCGAGGGCGAACGCCTGCTGTATGGCGACATCGGCGGCGGCTACTTTTGGATTAACGCGGACACCCATCTGCATTTCGGCGGCGGCACGGAAGAAGTACCGCTCGCGGACGGCGAAACCATCGACCTCGGCGATGTTTCGGCGCTGTGGGATTGAAATTGCAAATTACAGTTTTATTTACGGCAACAGCCCCGCTGCTTGATGCAGCGGGGCTGTTTTGCGCACCGAACTATCGGTTCTCTTTCTTATGTTGACTCGGCGGGATACCGAAGCGTTTTTTGAAGCGTTTGGAAAATGGGAACAGGGCGGGGTAGCCAGCGGCTGTCGCCGCGAGGGCTAATATAAAGTATCGCGCGGCAAGGAGAAACAAATGTCATTGGACGCGTCATGTCAAACAGAGAGAACGACCCGTCTGACACTGAGTCACAGGCGTGGAAGAAAGCTCTTCGTACCCTAACGAATCGTTCAAACATCAGTATATCCGATTTTTTGCAGGTTGTCAATAAAACGCAACAAGTATTTTCTCGACAGATGCCTTACGACACTACGAAGAAACAAGAAACCCGAATG
>SFNW01000072.1 GCA_004554105.1 Clostridiales bacterium
CAGATATTGAAAAAGCTCTCAATTCTTTATCCCGTGTAGGGCGGGGGCTTGCTCCCGCCGCCGACTCCCGTGGCTGCGGGAATTCTATATGTGCATCGTCGGGCGGATATGGAATCCGCCCCTACAAATCGGGTACGCGCTCTGCCTTCGTAGGGGCGATTCACGAATCGCCCGTATAACGTAAAAAGGCGATTTTCCGAGGGAAATATGAAAAACACCTTCAGCCGATAATTCTATGGTATAAACCGCAGGCGGCGGGAGCAAGCCCCGCCCTACGCCTATAAAGGCATATCGTAGGGGCGATTCACGAATCGCCCGCATAACGCAAACAAGACGATTTTTCCGAGGAAAATGCGAAAAAGCACCCACAGCCGCCACTTTTATGTTATACTACATGTATTAAGAAAATCGGAGCGAAGCGATGAAGAAGAAGGTCGGCACGCTTGTGCGTGCGCAGGGAAAAATCAATCTGTATCTGAACGTCAACGGGCGCGAGGAAAACGGCTATCACACCATCGAAAGCGTGATGCAGAGCGTGAGTCTTTGCGACCGCGTCACGGTGTCCGCCGCGCGGGGCGCGGACGAAATCCGCGTTGCCTGCAATCTGCCCTATGTGCCGTGCGACGGGCGCAACATCGCCTATCAGGCGGCGCGCGCGTTCCTCGACGAATGCGGACTCGGCGCAGAGGTGCATATTTCGATAGACAAGCGTATTCCGGTCGCGGGCGGCATGGCGGGCGGCAGTGCGGACGCCGCCGCAGTGCTTGCGGGACTGAACCGCGTGCTCGGCGAGCCGCTTGAGCGCGAGCGGCTGTATGCCCTTGCGGCAAGGCTCGGCGCGGACGTGCCGTTTTGCCTTGCGGGCGGTACGGCGCTTTGCACGGGGCGCGGCGAAGTGCTTTCGCCGCTCGAAAGCAGGCTTTCGCTGCCGCTGCTCATTGTGCCGAGTCGCGAGAGCGTTTCGACTCCGTGGGCGTATGCCGAACTCGACCGCGCCTACGGCAATTTTGCCTCGCCGCGCGGCGAGGGTATGCGCCTTGCGGCGCTCTGCCGCGCACTGGAGGCGGGCGACGCCAAAGCGACGGCGGAAAATATGTATAATATCTTCGAGGACGTCATTCTGCCGCAGCGAAAGCAGGCGGCGGAGGCAAAGCGGCTGCTCACCGCCGCCGGCGCACTGCGCGCGATGATGAGCGGAAGCGGTCCTACCGTGTTCGGGCTGTTTGAGGAGGTCTCGGTGCGCGACGAGGCGGCGCATATCCTCGCAAAGCGCGGTTTCCGTCCGAAAAAAGCGGAGATTTCACACCGGAAAACGCAAAATACCCATTGATTTTTGCAGCGGCTTCGGTTATAATAAATTTCGGTTTTTTGCCAAAAATTACAGACTGTATGGAGTGAATCGTTTGACTGCTTTGCAAAACCTCTTATCCGTATTCGGAAACGTGACCAATCTTGAATGGAAACAGGTCGTCATGTGGTGTATCGGTGCGCTGCTCATTTGGCTCGCCGTCAAAAAAGACATGGAACCCTCGCTGCTGCTCCCGATGGGCTTCGGCGCGATTCTCGTCAATCTGCCGCTTTCGGGCGCGATTACGCAGATTTACGAGGGGGGCGAACCCGAGGTCGGCGTTATTGACCTGCTGTTTAACTCGGGCATTGCCAACGAGCTGTTCCCGCTCTTGCTCTTTATCGGTATCGGCGCGATGATTGACTTTGAGCCGCTGCTCTGCAACCCGAAGCTGATGCTGTTCGGCGCGGCGGCGCAGTTCGGCATCTTCTTCACGCTCAGCCTTGCGACGCTGCTCGGCTTTGATTTGCGCGATGCGGCGTCTGTTGCCATTATCGGCGCGGCGGACGGACCGACCTCGATTTTCGTTGCCAACTATTTCGGCTCGAAGTACCTCGGCGCGATTATCGTTGCCGCCTATTCCTATATGGCGCTCGTGCCGATTGTGCAGCCGCCCGTCATTCGTCTCATTACGACGAAGAAGGAGCGCCGCATTCGCATGGAATACACCGGCGCCAAGGTCTCGAAGACCACCAAGATTCTGTTCCCGGTCGTCGTGACGATTATCACCGGCATTGTCGCGCCCCGCTCGGTCGCGCTGGTCGGCTTTCTCATGTTCGGCAACCTGATTCGCGAGTGCGGCGTGCTGAATTCGCTCTCCGAAACCGCGCAGAAGGTGCTTGCCAACCTGATTACCCTCCTGCTCGGTATCACGGTCGCCTCCAAGATGACCGCCGAGGCGTTCCTCGCGCCCGAGACGCTGATGATTCTCGCGCTCGGCCTTGTCGCCTTTGTCTTTGACACGGTGGGCGGCGTGCTGTTTGCCAAGCTCATCAACCTGTTCTCGAAGAAAAAGATCAATCCCATGATCGGCGCAACCGGCATTTCGGCGTTCCCGATGTCGGCGCGCGTCATTCACAAAATGGGACTGGAGGAAGACCCGCAGAATTTCCTCTTGATGCACGCGGTCGGCTCGAATGTGTCGGGGCAGATTGCCTCGGTAATTGCGGGCGGTCTGATTCTCAACATGATTCACTAAGGAGGAAAACGGTATGCAAATCAATTTTTCCGCGTTTCTCGATTCGCTCAAGTATATGGGTCAGGGCATGGTCGGCATTTTCGCCGTCACGCTCGTGATTATCCTCGCGATTGTTCTGCTCAACAAGCTCACCGCAAAAAAGTGAAGCGATAAAAGAGAAAAGAGAATAGAAAAGGAAAAAACCGCCCGCAAGGGCGGTTTTTTGTTACATAAGTCCGATTTATCGGACAGTATGCGTGCTATAGTGGAAGAAAGGGGAACAATATAGAATTTATCGGAAACTGTGTTGAAAAGCGCAACAAAATATAGTAGAATTTGGATATACAAAGAAGCGAGGAGAGGACAGATGGAAAAACACTATTATGCGCACAGCCCGTCTCCGGCACACCCGAACGGGCAACTGCTTTCTGAGCATCTCAAAAATGCCGCGGTGCTGGCGCGGCGTGCGGCGTCGGTCTTCGGCGCAGAAGCCGCGGGGGAATATGCGGGGCTGCTGCACGACATCGGCAAATACGCGGACAAGTTTCAGCGCCGTCTTGCGGGCGCGGGCGAGCGGGTCGACCATTCGACCGCAGGCGCCTACGAAGCATTTCAAAAAAAGGCTGTCCCCGCCGCATTTGCGATTGCGGGGCATCATGCGGGGCTGCCCGATTACGGTACAAAATTCGACACCGAAGGAAAGACGCTTCGCGGACGGCTGCGCACCGACAAAATCGCTTTGCTTGAAGACTATTCTGCTTTCCGCTCGGAGATCGGCGTGCCGGAAACACCGCCGATACCGCCGTTCGTCAAAACGCCGATTGGGTTGTACTTTTATATGAAAATGCTGTTTTCCTGCCTCGTCGACGCAGACTGGAGCGACACGAGCGGCGACGGGGAGGAAACCTACGCTTCCGTTGAAGAATTGGAAGCACGGCTCGAAAAGCGGCTTGTTGCCTTTTCGGACAGCACGCGGGAGCTTGACCGACTGCGCAACGCCATTCGGGACGCCGTGCTCGAGCACGCTGAAGACCGTCGCGGGCTGTTTTCCCTGACCGTGCCGACCGGCGGAGGAAAGACCCTGACCTCGATGGCCTTTGCCTTGCGTCATGCGCGTATGCACGGGCTGCGGCGGATTATCTATGTCATTCCGTATTGCAGCATTCTCGAACAGACCGGCAAAGAATTTCGCGAGATTTTCGGCGAGCGGAATGTGCTTCTGCACGCCTCCAATATTGAAATCGGAACAAGGGGAAATATTGAAGGAGACGCCTTTGTGTCCGAACGCTGGGACGCGCCGATTGTGCTGACCACTTCGGTGCAATTCTTTGAGTCGCTGTTTGCCGCAAAGCCGTCGCGCTGCCGAAAATTGCACAACATCTGTGACAGCGTAATCGTGTTTGACGAGGCGCAAATGCTGCCCGTGCCGTATATGCGTCCCTGCGTCGGCGCAATCTGCCGATTGACCGAGGATTACGGCTGCACGGCGGTCCTCTGTACGGCGACGCAGCCGTCGCTCGGTAAGCTTATCGAAACCTATGCGCCGGGCGCCGAAACGGTTGAACTGTGCCCCGCAAAGGCAGCCGAAGCGGCGGTCTTTCACCGCGTGACCTATCGCTTTGAGGGCAGACTCGATGATGAAGCACTCGCACAATCCATCGCGGCTGAGAAGCAGGTCCTCTGCATCGTCAACAACCGACGCCAGGCGCAGCAACTCTGTGAGACGCTTTTAGAGCAAGGCGACTTCTGTCTGACCACGCTTCTGACACCGCACGACCGCGGTCTTGCGCTCGAGTCGATTCGGGCGCGACTGCATGAGGGAAGCGAATGCAGAGTTATTTCGACCAGTTTGGTCGAAGCGGGCGTGGATTTGGATTTTCCCTGCGTTTACCGTGCCGTTTCGGGACTGGATTCGATAATTCAAGCGGGCGGTCGCTGCAACCGCGAGGGGAAACGCGCGGCGCAGGACAGCATTGTCCATATTTTTCTGCCCGACGCCGCCGCGCCGCGCCGATTGGCGCAGAATATCGCCGCTGCCGAGCGGATAATCGGCAGTTATCCCGACGATTTGGCTTCTCCTGCGGCGATTCAAGACTATTTTGACTTTTTGCTTTATGTCCTCAAGGACGAAAAGGCGTTGGATTTGCATGGTATTTTGCAGAATGCCGAAAAACTCAACTTTGCGACGGTTTCCGACGATTTCCGCATCATTGACGATGAGGCGGACGCTTTGCTGTATATCCCGGGAGACGGCGGCGACGGTTTACTCGGGCAGCTTGAGGCGGGGCAGTTTTCCCGCGCACTTTTGCGGCAGGCGGCACAATATGCCGTCTCGCTGCCGAGCCGTGTGATTGACGAGCTGATCGACCGCGGAAAAGCCAAACGGCTCCATGAAAACGGCGCGCTGCTGACCGACACCGACTGCTACGATGCCAAAGTCGGCTTTGTGATGTAAGATACAAGTCAGGCATTCTTTAGTTGAATATTCTTGAATTTTTATAGAAAGGAGTGACAGCTTATGTCATTCAAACTGGAGGTCTGGGGCGATTACGCCCTGTTCACCCGTCCGGAAATGAAGGTCGAGCGCGTGAGCTATGATGTGATTACGCCGTCCGCCGCGCGCGGCATTCTCGAGGCGATTTTCTGGCACCCCGGACTTTGCTGGAAAGTAGACCGTATCTATGTGCTGCGTCCGATTCGGTTTACCAATGTTCGGCGCAACGAGGTGTCGGCAAAAATCAGCGGCAGAAATGTGCAGACCGCCATGCGCAAAGGCGGCGATGCCGACAGCCTGTACCTTTGTACAAAAGACTGCATTGCTCAGCGCGCCGCGATGGTACTGCGCGATGTTCACTATGTCATCGAAGCGCACTTTGAGATGACCGACAAGGCGTCTCCCGCCGATAACGCGGGAAAATTCTGCGAGATGTTCCGCCGCCGCGCGTCACAGGGACAGTGCTATCATCAGCCCTGCTTCGGCACGCGGGAGTTTCCGGCAAATTTCAGGCTTTGGGAGGACGGCGAAATTGAAACGGCGTACCCGCATGAGGAGAGAGACCTCGGCTTTATGCTCTACGACATGGATTACACCGATGTGCGGAACATTCGACCGATGTTTTTCCGTGCCGTGATGAAAAACGGCGTCATCGACCTTACGGGGACGGAGGTGTACAGATGATTCTGCAATCACTGGTCAATTACTACGGCAAGCTGGTCGAAAAAGGTGCGATTTCAAAGCCCGGCTTTGCCAATGTCAAAATCGCATGGGCGGTCGAACTGGACGACAGCGGCAGTATTATTGGCGTGCACCCGTTGAAAACCGAAAGCAAAGACGGCAAAAAAATGCTGCCGCGCGAAATCACGCTGCCTGCGCCGGTTAAAAAGACAAGCGGGGAGCGCTCCAACTTCCTGTGGGAAAACGCCGAATATCTGCTCGGCATTTCCACAAAAGACGACACGGCAAAAACCGCAAAGCGTTTTGCAACGGCAAAAGAATTGCACGAGACGCTTCTTGCCGACCTGCATACGCCGGTTGCAGAAGCGATTAAATCCTATTTTGCAACCTGCGACCCACAAAAAACCGCCGGACTCCTCCCCGACGGCTGTATGGAAGAATTGCAGAAGGGCGCAAACCTGACATTCCTGTATCAAAACAAGTTTCCAAACGCGTTTCCGGAGCTCTGCGCGGCATGGGACCGGTATTACGGCGGCAAAAAAGAAGGAGAACTGCTCGTCGATATTGTGACCGGCGAGGTCGTTGTTCCGGAGGAAACGCATCCGGCAATAAAAAATGTGCTGAATGCGCAGTCGTCCGGTGCGGCCCTTGTTTCCTTCAACGCGGAGGCGTTTACGTCATTCGGCCGAGAGCAAAATCTCAACGCGCCGATGGGGAAGGACACCGCCTTTGCCTATACGTCGGCGCTCAACAATCTGACAGCCGACCAAGGTCACCGGCAGCATATCGGCGATATGACGGTGGTTTACTGGTCGGAAGACGCCGAGGACGCCTATCGGGTCGTGATGGACTCGCTTCTCGAGGGCAGTGAAGACGCCGAGACCGATGCCGAACTGCATTCGATTATGCAGAATATCGCGGCGGGCAGAGACACGCCCTTTGACGGCGCCGTCCTATCGCCGGAAAATGCTTTCTATATTCTCGGCATCTCGCCGAATGCAGCTCGCCTGTCGGTTCGTTTCTTTCGGCAAAGCAGCTTCGGCGATGTTGTTTCTCACATCAAGCAGCATTACGACGATATTGCGGTGATTTCCGACGGACGGAGCAAGTGGGACTGCATTCCGCTGTGGGCGCTGCTCAAGGAGACGGTCAATCCGAAGTCAAGCGATAAGGCGCCGCCTTCGCAGCTTGCGGGGGATACACTCCGCGCCGTGCTCACGGGCGGCAGATACCCAGAAACGCTGTACGCACAGACGATTCTGCGCATCCGCGCCGAGCATGAGATTACGCGCGGCAAGGCGGCAATCGTCAAGGGTTATCTTTTGCGCAATACGAAAAACAGAAATGATTATAAAGAAATAAAGGAGGCATCGACTATGGCGTTGAATGAAGAAAGCAACTACACCCCGTATGTGCTCGGACGGTTGTTTTCGGTTTTGGAGGAGGCTCAGTCGGCGGCAAATCCCGGAATCAATTCGACGATTAAGGACCGATATTTCAATTCGGCGTGTGCCACGCCGGCAGCCGTTTTCCCGATCTTGATGAAGCTGGCAAACAGCCACCTGAAAAAACTCGGCGGCGGCGCACAGGTCTTCTATGGCAAACAGATCGGCGATCTTGCGGCAAGGCTTGAAACCGAATTTCCGAAAACGCTTTCTCTGCAGGAGCAGGGCGCATTCATTCTCGGCTACTATCACCAGACGCAAAAAAGATTTGAAAAGAAAAACAATACGGAGGAAAACTGACATGAAAGAAGCAATTCACAATCGTTACGAATTCGTCGTTCTCTTTGACTGCGAGAACGGAAACCCAAACGGCGACCCCGATGCGGGCAATATGCCGCGCATTGACCCCGAGACCGGTTACGGCATCGTGACCGATGTCTGCCTGAAGCGGAAGATTCGCAATTATGTCGAAACGGCAAAGGAAGGCGAGGACGGCTACGGCATCTTCATCAAGGACAGCGTTCCGCTCAATCGCAGCGAAAACGAAGCCTTCAAGACGGTCGGTATCGAAGATGCGGCGAGTATGAAGACGGAGGATTTGAAGAAAAAGGTCAAGGCACTGAAAGCAGACGGCGTGTCGGTCGATGAACAGGTGCGCGACTATCTCTGCGGTAAATTCTTCGATATTCGCACTTTCGGTGCGGTATTGACGACTTGCGTCAAGGGGGCACTGAACTGCGGACAGGTCCGCGGGCCCGTGCAGCTTTCGTTTGCCCGCAGCATCGACCCCGTGGTACCGCAGGAGTTGACGATTACCCGCACGGCAATCACGACCGAAGCGGACGCAGAAACCAAGAACACCGCAATGGGCAGAAAATACATCATTCCTTACGGTCTATACCGTGCGGAGGGGTATGTTTCCGCAAATCTTGCCCGCAAGACGACCGGCTTTTCGGAGGACGACCTCGAACTGCTTTGGCAGGCAATTCTCAATATGTTTGAGTGCGACCATGCGGCGGCGCGCGGCAAGATGGCGGTGCGCGAGCTGATTGTTTTTAAGCATGACAGCGAACTCGGCTGTGCGCCGGCGTACAAGCTGTTTGATACCGTAAAGGTTGACCGCGCCGACGAGACCAAGCCTGCCAGAGCGTATGCGGACTATAAGGTCACGGTGGACGAGGCAAGGCTACCTGCCGGCGTGTCAATTCACAGATTTTCGTAATGCCGTATATTGAAATGATTGGGAGACGACTCGCGTTGAAATAACTGTTGGTCGCCCTCCCCGCGGAGGGCGTGGATTGAAATCCGAAGTGCTGTAACCGTAAAGGACGACGTTACCCGTGTCGCCCTCCCCGCGGAGGGCGTGGATTGAAATGACGGTGCTTTTTTTGCGGAATTTCGGACGCAGTGTCGCCCTCCCCGCAGAGGGCGTGGATTGAAATTCGGCTTTTTCGGCGGCGTCGCGGTCGGCAATGGTCTTTTCCAGTTCCGCGATTCTGCCTTTCAGCCCGTCGGCGTCTCCCGCCGCTGCTTTCAGCTCGCCGATGGTCTTTTCATACGCGGCGACCTTGTCGGTGAGCGCCTTTGCCTTGTCTGTTGCCTCGGTCAGCTTGCCCTTTGCGACATACTCACCGCTTGACAAGTCCGCGAGCTTGATGCCCTTAGACGTGACGGCGGCGCTGAATTCCTCAAAGGACAGCGGCTTCGTGAACAGCTCTTTCAAAAAATCCATGATGTGCTCCACGGCAGCGATTTGATTTATACATGCGCAGCCACTCTGCGCCGTGCCGTCCATGCGTTTAAGCCTCGGCATGGTAGAGGAAAATAGGTATAAAAAAAGCGCAACGCCGAAGCATCACGCTTTAATTATTGAATTGTGGGTATCGGGAATATTTACGGAATAAGTTCAACAATACCCTTTGCAGCGTTGTAGAACTTCTGCATGATCGAATTTTCGCTAAGGTATTCCAGTCCTTTTAATGTAATATGCACCCCTGTACCGGTTTGCCTGATAGACACTTCGCCGCAAACATCTTTAACAAAGGATACACCCGCGATATATCCGGCTTCGGTCATCATTTCGAGGTATCTGAACAAACGCTGTTCTGAAATCCCAAGTTTCTCAGCGCTAATTTGCTCAATGGAAAACTCGGGGCAGTC
>SFNW01000073.1 GCA_004554105.1 Clostridiales bacterium
GGGGTTAAAAGTCGTTTTTTTAACAAATCTGCGGCTTTTTTATACTTCGGGCGGGAAAATCACCCGCGGAATGAAGTTGAGATAATCCGCCGCGACGAGCGCAAACGAGATGCCCTCGTGTTCAAAGCAGGGCGGCGCGTCGTAAGCGCCGTGAATATGCCCGAAATAGCATTTTTGAATCCCGTATTCGCGCAGCAGCGCGATAAACGGTTCGCACGCCGTTCCGTTCCAGACCGGCGGAAAGTGCAGAAAGCAGAGAATCGGCTTGCCGCACTTCTCCTGCAGAGCTTTCGCCGCATCGAGACTGAGTTTCAGCCGTTGTGCCTCGCGATTGACCAGCTTGTCGAAATCGGTGTTTTCGGGAATGCCCGAAAGCGTGTCGTCGTAAAACCAGCCGCGCGTGCCGCAGATGATATAGTCCTCGACCTCAAAGGCGCAGTTGTACAGGATACGGATCGTCGTGATGCCGTTGGCGTCAAAAAATTCGTTCAGTTTCTTGAGCGTACTCCACCAAAAGTCGTGGTTGCCCTTGCCGATATATTTCGTGCCGGGCAGCGCGTCGATGAATTTCAAATCTTCGCGCGCTTCGTCGATGCCGAGCGCCCAGGAAATGTCGCCGGGCAGGACGACCGCATCCTCCGGCTCGACAATCGCGCGCCAGTTCTTTTCGAGTTTTTCCACATAGCCCTGCCACCGCCTGCCGAACACGTCCATCGACTTATCCTTGCCGACGCCGAGCGAGAGATGCAGGTCGGCTATCGTATATAACGCCATTCCGATTGGCTTATTTCGCGAATGCCAGCACATCCGCGGGCATATCGGAAGCGTCTATCGTCTTGGTAAAGCGGACGGGGCGCGTGTCAATGCCGGCAAGCGGTGCGGGAATTTCGGTGTGCGTGTAAGCGGCAAGCGCGGAGAGCGCGGCAAGCTCATCTGCCGCTTTTTTGCCGGTGAGCGCGGTGTAAACGTCGTTTGCAAACTTGTAGGGGCTTGCCGTCGAGGCGAGGACAATCTTGCGGTCGCCGCCGTGCTCGGCGATATACTGCTTTGCGGCGGCGAGACCGACGGCGGTGTGCGTGTCGCAGAGGTAGCCGTTTTGGTCAAAGGCATCGCGGATTGTCGCCTTGGTCAGTTCCTCGTCGCAGAAGTAGCCGAGGAAGTTTTCGCCGATTTTTGCCTTCGTCTCGGCGTCAATCTCGTATCTGCCGTCCTGCGAGAGCGCACGCATATAGCCCGCGGTCTTTTCCGCGCCCGCAAGCACATAGAGCAGGCGCTCGAGATTGCTCGAAATCAGAATATCCATCGAGGGCGACATGGTGGTGTAGAACTTGCGGTTGCGGTCGTAGACGCCGTCGCGCAAAAAGTCGGTGAGGACGTTGTTGCGGTTCGAGGCGCAGATGAGTTTTTCAATCGGCAGACCCATCGACTTTGCGATGTAGGCGGCAAAAATGTTGCCGAAGTTGCCGGTCGGCACGCAGACGTCAATCGCTTCGCCGGGCTTGACGGCGCCGCTCTTCAGAAGGTCGCAGTAAGCCGAGACGTAGTAGACAATCTGCGGCGCGAGACGTCCCCAGTTAATCGAATTGGCACTCGACAGAAAGACGCCTTCGCCGTCCAGTGTTTTTGCGATTGCGGCGTCGGAGAAAATTTTCTTGACGCCGGTCTGCGCGTCGTCGAAGTTGCCGTGAATGGCGCAGACATCGACGTTTGAGCCGCCCTGCGTCGCCATTTGCAGCTTCTGCACGCGGCTGACGCCGTCGACGGGGTAGAAGACCTTGATTTTGATGCGGTCGACGTCGCAGTAGCCCTCCAGCGCCGCCTTGCCGGTATCGCCCGAGGTGGCGACGAGAATCATCGCGTCGCGCTTTTCGCCGGTCTTGTCAAGCGCACGGCAGAGCAGGCGGGGCATGATTTGCAGCGCCATATCCTTGAATGCGCAGGTCGGACCGTGCCAGAGTTCAAGCGCGTAGATTCTGCCGTCGATGCTGACACAGGGCGCGGCGCCGCCGGGGAATTTTGTCTCGCCGTATGCCGCCTCGCAGTCGCGGCGAAGTTCCTCTTCGGTGTAGTCATCGAGGAACTTCGAGAGAACATAGACGGCTCTGTCGACATAGGTTTTGTCTTTGAGCGCGAGAATCTCGTCCATGCCGAGCGAGGGAATCTCGAGCGGCATGAACAGACCGCCGTCGTCGGCGAGTCCCTGCTTGATTGCCTGTGCCGCCGAAACGGTCTTCGTTTGATCGATGCTGCGCGTGCTTGCGTATTTCATGGTAGTCCTTCCTTTGCTTTTGCGATTACAGTTTTTTCAAAAAATTATAAGCGTTTTGATAAAAGATCGCGCTTATCAGCTCGTCGCTGAAATTGCGCGCCGACATGGCGTCCGCCAGTCGGTAGAGCGTGGCGGCGCTGTCAATTTCGACGGGGAGAGAGTCGGTGCCGTCAAAGTCGCAGCCGAGGCAGACCGTGTGCTGTCCGTCAAGCCCGAGAAAATATTCGATATGGTTGATCACGTCCGCAATGGCGGCGCGGCGCGTGCCGGCACCGCAGAGATGCGGCCCGACCAGCGAAATGCCGACGATGCCGCCGCTTGCACTGATGCGCATGAACTGCTCGTCGGTGAGGTTGCGCGGGTGCGGCGCGACCGAATTTGCGCAGGAGTGCGTCGCGATGAACGGGCGCTTTGCCTCGGCGGACATCGCGGCGATTTCGTCAAAGACCCGCGCCGAGGAATGCGAAACGTCGAGAACCATGCCGAGGTCGAGTGCCATTGCGGCAACGGTTCTGCCGAGGTGGGTCAGCGGCGCGTTGGTATCGTAGCCGCCGCCGAGGGCGTTTTCGCCCTTCCAGTTCAGCGAGATGAAGCGGACGCCCGCGTCGTACAGCTCGTGAAGCCGCTCGACATTGCCCGAAAGAATACGCGCGTCCTCGACCGCGAGGAAGAATGCGGCGGCGCCGTCGCGCACTTGTGCAAGGTCGTCAAACGAGCGGCAGAGTACGGCGCTTTGCCGATTTGCTTCAATCTCCATTTTGAAATTGTTTAAGATGCGCCAGAAAGCCGAATAGGCTTCCTCGTCGGAAAGCTCGCTGTCGCTCCAGACGGCGGCGACCTGTACATACTTTTTAAAGCCCGAAACCTTGTCGAGCGCAATATGCAGGTCGTTGCTTCGGAGCGGCTTTTTTTCCTTATACATACGATACGCCGTATCGCAGTGCAGGTCGATGAGTTTGCAGTCCAAGATGTCTCCTTTCGCTACTGCCCGAAAGCGTTTTCGATATGGTTTACCCGTGCATTGTCGCCGAGAAAGACCTCGACAACGTCAAAGCGCAGGGCTTTGTCCGTCGGGTGCTTTTCAAGAAAAATGCGGGCTGTATACAGGATATGCCGCTGCTTTGTTTTGTCGACCGCCTCGCAGGGAAGCCCGTAACGAGCAAAGTGCGCTTCGTCGTCCTTTCTGGTTTTGACCTCGACAAAGACGAGACAGTCGCGCGACGCGGCGACAAGGTCGATTTCGCCGTGCGCCGAGCGGAAGTTGCGGCAGACGATTTTGTAGCCCTTTCGCCGCAGATACTTTGCGGCAATCCGCTCGCCGCGGTCGCCGATATATTTCGTCGTCAGCGCCCTAAGCATTGTCGCCGTCCCCGTCCATGAATTTGAGAAAGCTGCGGCGATGCAGCGGGCAGGGACCGTATTTCATCACCAGCTCGCGATGTTCCTTTGTCGGATAGCCCTTGTGCTTCTTGAAATCATATTCAGGGTACATCGCGTCCATTTCCATGCAGTAGCGGTCGCGCGTGACCTTGGCGAGAATCGACGCTGCCGCAATCGAGGGGGATTTGGCGTCACCTTTGACGATTGTCTGTGCGGGAATCGGAAAATTGCGGATGCAGTTTCCGTCGACGAGCGCAAAGTCCGCCGGAACGGGCAGCGACAGAATCGCGCGCGCCATGGCGAGCATGGTGGCGTTGAGAATGTTGAGCTTGTCAATCTCCTCGTTTGTCGCAAAGGCGACCGAATAGGCGACGGCTTTTTCGCGGATCACGTCGAAGAGCGCATCGCGCTTTTTTTCGTTCAGTTTTTTCGAGTCGTTCAGCCCCTCGATTTCGCAGCCGAAGGGAAGAATGCACGCCGCCGCGACAACGGGACCCGCGAGCGGTCCGCGCCCGGCTTCGTCCACGCCGCAAACTGCCTTGTAGCCGCGCTGCACAAATTCGCTCTCATAGTCGTAGGTGAGCTTGTCGGTGTGTGTCATGCTTTTTTCGGCTCCTCCAGTGAAATCTGTCCGATTGTGCCGCTGCGAAATTCGCCGAGCAGCGTGTCGGCGGTGCGCTCGTGATTGACCGTGCCGCCCGCCATCAGAAAGCCGCGCTTTCTGCCGATGAGTTCAAACAAATCGTAGGCGTCGAGCGCGTCGTACCCGTCCGCTTCGGTCAGCTTGTACCGCGCGGCAAAGGCTACGGGCGCAATCTTGCGCAGCCTGTCGCAGAGAATCATGGCAAGTTCCTCGGTGTCCATGATTTTGTCCTTGATTGCGCCGGTCAGCGCGAGGTTTTCACCGACTCTTTTTTCCTCGAATTTGGGCCACAGCACGCCGGGCATATCGAGCAGTTCAAGCCCGATGTCGCTCGACACCCACTGCTTGTTTAAGGTCACGCCGGGACGGTTTTCGACCTTGGCTTTCTTTGAGCCGGCAATGCGGTTGATAAACGAGGATTTGCCGACATTCGGAATGCCGACAATCATTGCCCGAATCTTCTTGTTCATACCCTTGTCCGCCCAGCGCGCCAGCTTGTCCGCAAGCAACTCGCACACGGTCGGGTAGATGTCGCGCAGCCCCTGTCCCGTGACACAGTCGACGAGCAGACAGTGTTCGCCTTTTGCTTCAAAGGCGTGCAGCCACGCGCGGCTCACGGCGGGGTCGGCAAGCGACGCTTTGTTCAGAAGAATCAGTCGCGGCTTGTCGCCGACCAGTTTTTCGATTTCGGGGTTTTTCGAACTGTAGGGAATCCGCGCGTCGCGCAGTTCGATGACAAGGTCGACGAGCTTCAGATTCTCCTGCATCAGGCGGCGGGTTTTCGCCATGTGCCCCGGAAACCATTGAATTTGGTATTGTGAATTTCCCATTGCGTCAGCTTACGCCGCCGAGCTTGTTCAGCGGGAAGAAGCGGAACAGCACCTTGCCGATGACCTCGTGCTTGTCGACGAGACCGATGCGGTTGTCGCGGCTGTCCAACGAGTGGTTGCGGTTGTCGCCCATGACGAAAAGCTGCCCCTCGCCGACGGTGAGCGGATAGTCATAGTCGCTGAGTACGCGCTGGTCGGTCGCCAGTTTGCGGTAGTCCTCGTCAAGGACGCGCGATGTGCCGTCGGTATCGGTCACGGTGACCGTCCAGGTGTCAAAGTCGATGTCAATCGTCTGCCCCTCGGTGGCAATAACGCGCTTGACAATCGGCTGCGGGTGTATGGAATTGACTTTCTGAAAGACGATGATGTCGCCGTACTTCGGCTCGAAGCCGATGTCGGAGATTAACAGCATCTCGCCGTTGTGCAGCGTATTTTCCATCGATGCGCCGTCTACGCGCGCGGGGCGCGCGACAAAGGTGAAAATCAGCAGAATCAGCGCGGCGGAGAGGACTATCATTTCAATCCACTCGAAAATGTCCGCCGCGCAGGAATTCTTGGTTTCGGCTTTCTTTTGCGCCATGTTAAACGCTCGCTTTCTCAATAATTTGACTGAGCAGCTGACTGCCGTCGGGGTAATAGAGCTTGGTCGATTCTGCCGTTGCTTCGGTAAAGGGGGTAACGCCGCGCTTCGGCTTTGCGCTCTCGTAGAGGAAGAAGGGAACAGGCTCCATGCTGTGCGTGCGCAGTTCAATCGGCGTCGGGTGGTCGGGGAGAACATAGATTTTGAAGTCCTCGCCGCTGCCCGCGAGATAGTCGTAGACCGATTTCAGAATGATGCTGTCGATTTTCTCAATCGAAAGTACCTTGTTTTCAATTTCGGCGCGGTGACCGCATTCGTCGGGTCCTTCGACATGGACGAAAACAAAGTCGTAGCCGTCCTTGAACGCCTCGATTGCCGCGTCCGCCTTGCCGCGGTAGTTGGTGTGGACGTTGCCGGTCGCGCCCTCGACGTCAATCGAGGTCATGCCCGCGCAGATGCCGATGCCCTTGATGAGGTCGACCGCGGAGATGACCGCGCCGCGCAGTCCCCACTTGTCCGAGAAAGAGGGAAGTGCGGGCTTTTTGCCGGGACTCCACAGCCATGCGGAGTTGGCGGGGCGCTTGCCCGCGTTCCGCCGTGCGACGTTGACGGGGTGATCCTTGAGAACATCGTAGCTTGCCCGCATCAGGTCGTAGAAGGGCTTGCCGTCTTCGCCGGAGGGCAGATAGGACTTGATGCACTTGCCGAGAATGTCGTGCGGGCGCATGAAATTATAGGTGTCGCTGCCGCCCTTCCAAAGCAGGCAGTGGCGGTAGGAGACACCGGTGTAGAAATGGCGCAGCTCGTTGCCGAGCGCGGCTTCGAGTGCCTTGACAAGCTCGTCCGCCTCGGGCGTCGTGATTTCGTCGGCGCTGTGGTCAATCATGATCTTCTCGTCATAGTCGCCCTCGTCGCTGAGCGTGACGATATTGCAGCGGTAGGCGGTCTCGTCCGGCTGCATCGAAAGCCCCATGCTCATGGCTTCGAGCGGGGAACGCCCCTTGGAATAGACCTTGGGGTCGTAGGAGAGAATCGCAAGATTGGCGGTGTCGCTTTCGGGAACCATACCCTCGGGGACGTTGGAGACCGTGCCGCAAAGCGACTTTGCCGCGAGCGTATCCATCATGGGTTTGACCGCCGCCTCCATGGGTGTGCGGTTGCCGAGTTCCTTGACGGGGCGGTCTGCCATGCCGTCACAGACGAGAACAAAATATTTCATAGTCGTTTCCTTTATTCGAAATGCAAAAGTTATTCACAATATTATAGCATAGTATCAAAGATTATACAATCATTTTTGCGCGGATTCTTGCGGAATTTTTGCGTGCCGCCTGCCGATTTTTGAAAAAACACTTGCAAAATTTGAAAAAAGGCTTGCCAAAACGGTTTTTGTATGTTATAATCCGTTTGTTGTGCGTATGCACGAGATTCAGAACAGTCCTCTGCAATGCTCTGCACGAATGTTCGTAGACGAAGGAGGAGCCAAGATGAACAAGATTGAGGCTTTTGTAAGTGAGCAGATTAAGGAGAATCCCCCGGTTGTACAAATCGGCAGCACCGTCAAGGTTCACAACAGAATCAAAGAGGGCGCAAGGGAGAGAATCCAGATCTTCGAGGGTACCGTAGTTGCGAAGAACGGCGGTGGAATCTCGGAGACCTTCACGGTCAGACGCGTTGCGTACGGCTGCGGCGTTGAGAAGACTTTCCCGCTGCATTCCCCCAACGTCGTCAAGGTAGAGACGGTCAGAACCGGTAAGGTTCGCCGCGCGAAGCTCTACTATATCCGCGACCGCGTCGGCAAGAGCGCAAAGGTCAAGGAAAAGATCGACAACTGATTTTTGCCGCAAAAAAGACGAAAAAGCCGGAGCGATTGCTGCGGCTTTTCTCTTTTCGCGGCGCAAAACGGAGTGAAAATGGAAAAGTTTTGTGCGATTCTGTCGGGCGGCGAGTTTTCGCAGCCCGAGGGGATTCAAAATGCGGATTTTGTGATTACCTGTGACCGCGGCTATGCCTATGCGAAGCGGCTCGGCATCGTTCCCGACCTCTTTATCGGGGATTTCGATTCGCTTGCCGAGAGCCTGCCCGAAAGCGTTCCCGCGCTTGATTTGCCGTGCGAAAAGGACGATACGGATACGATGGCGGCGGTGCGCTACGCGGTCGGCAAGGGCTGGCGGCAGATCGTTTTATACTGTGCGCTCGGCGGGCGGCTCGACCACCTGCTCGGCAATTTGCAAGCGGCGGCGTATGCCGTGCGGCAGGGCGCACGCATCGAAATCAGGGACGAATCCAATCGGATTTGGCTGCTTCAAAACGGGGAACTGACGCTGCCGCGTCTGCCCGGTTACTCGCTGACGCTGCTTGCGGTCAGCGATACCTGCAAAGACGTGTCGGTTCGCGGCGTGAAATATCCGCTTGAAGAAGCGACGCTGACAAACAGCTTCCCGATTGGGGTCAGCAATGAGTGGCGGGGCGACGCGCAGATTTGCGTCGGCGAGGGCGTGCTGATGGTGATTTGCTCGAAAATGAGCAAAGCGGCAAAGGAAGCGCCGCAAAGCCGATGATTCGCGGGGCGATTTTTGACCTCGACGGCACCCTGCTCGATTCCATGGATATTTGGAATACGGCGGCGGCGCGCTGGCTTGAGTCGCGCGGCATTCGCGCGGAAAAAGACCTTGGGAAAAAGGTTTTGCGCATGAGCCTGCCGCAGGCGGCGGACTATCTGAAAAAAACCTATGCGCTTCCCGATGCGCCCGAGAAAATCATTGCGGAAGCCGCCGCCTTTGCGCGGGAGGGCTATGAACACGCGCCGCTGAAAGTCGGCGCGGCGGACTTTCTGCGCCGCCTGCGCCGTAGCGGAGTCAAGCTGTGCGTCGCCACGGCGACCGAGGCTTCGCTTGCCGAGATTGCACTCGAAAAGAACGGCGTGACGGACGATTTTGTCGGCATCGTCACCTGCGCGTCGGTCGGGCGGGGGAAGGACGCGCCCGATGTCTACGAGGCGGCACTTGCCTGCCTCGGCGTGCCGAAGTCGGCGACTGCGGTATTTGAGGACGCACTGCACGCCGCCGAGACCGCAAAGCGCGCGGGCTTTTTCGTCGTGGGTGTTTACGACAGGCACGAGCCCGAAGAAGCCGCGCTGCGCCGCCTCGCCGATTTGTATACCGTCGATTATACGGGGCTTGACAAGCTGTTTGAATGAATAATTATCATGCCGCCGACTTTGCCGGCGGTTTTCTCCGCTGCTGTAAATCGCTAATACCGGCAGGGCTTATGCACTCTGAAAAATCTGCCAGCCCAAAGCAGCCGCAAATTGTTGCTAAAGCGGCAGCAGGTTACAAGAAAAAAAGTCGATTCCGAATGGAACCGACTCTTTTTTTGAAGGGGTTTTGATTATTGATTGAGGATAAATCGAAGGATAGAAAGCGCGTCGGCAAGGTTGATATTGCCGTCTCTGTTGAAGTCAGCGTGCTGTTTGTCGATGGAAAGGGAATTGTCGGCACTGTAGCGCAGAACACAAAGCACATCGGCAAGGCTGATGTTGCCGTCGCCGTTTGCGT
>SFNW01000074.1 GCA_004554105.1 Clostridiales bacterium
CGCAGCGACGGAAGCGCGACCTTTACAAACCGTGCGGAATCTGCTATACTGAAACCTGTTGTACATTTATACTTAAAGAAAGGATTCCCGAATCATGGAAGCAAGATTCATCATTGTTCAGAAAATCACCAAGGCGCTCTGCCGTGAAATTATCGGGCAGAGCGGCACCCGCCTTTGGGTCGCCGAATTCGACTACCCGGCGCAGTCCGAAGCGACCGTCCGCCGCTTCATCGATTCGGTCAAAATCGGAGGCGTACAATGAAGCACCCTTACGAGCTGCCCGACGTGACGCCCGTGCTGTCTGTCGCGGATATGCGGCGCAGCGACGCCTACACGATTGCGCATTTCACCGATTCCAAAACCCTGATGTACCGCGCGGGCAAGGGGATTTTTGACTCGTTCCCGTGGCACGGCAGGGTCGCCGTCGTCTGCGGCGGCGGCAACAACGCGGGGGACGGCTACGTCCTTGCCCTGCTGCTTGCCGCGGCGGGCATCGACTGTAAGATTTACCTCGTCGGCGGCAAATTCTCGGACGACGGCGCATACTATTTCGAGAAATGCAAGGAAAGCGGGATTCCCTACGAGTATTTCGGCGCGGCGACCGATTTTTCGGGCTTTGACATTCTGGTCGACTGCATTTTCGGCACGGGCTTTCACGGCGAGGTGCGCGGCGAAGCGGCGGACGCAATCCGCAAAATCAACGCGCGCGGCAAAGCGGGCGCGGCGGTCGTCAGCGCGGACATCAACAGCGGCCTCGACGGCGACACGGGCGAGGGCGACCTCTGCGTTTGCTCGACGCTGACGGTCTCAATCGGCTTTTATCAACCCGGGCATTTTTGCGGCAGAGCGCGTGAGGTCATCGGCAGTCTCGTCTGCCGCGACATCGGCATTCTCCCGCTCGGCGAAATCCTTGAATACAGATGAGGGGGAATTGACGCGGGGCGTTGCCCCGAGCCCCACATAAGGGGCTTTTTTGAAAAAAAGCCCCTTATGAATCCGCAAAAAACTTCAAAAACGACATGGAAAAAGCCGCCCGCGGGCGGCTTTTGAGGCTGTCGGTCAATCAGGCTCCCTCTTTGAGGGAGCTGTCGGCGGAGCCGACTGAGGGAGTTGAGCGGTTTGTCGCACTCCTTCCGTCGCCGCTTGGCGACACCTCCCTCGGAGAGGGCGGCAAGAAAAGCAATCTTTTCGACAACCTGAAAAAAACCGCCTTTCGGCGGTTTTTTCTTCCTATTCTTTTCACTCTTCTCTTTTCACTTTTCTCTTTTTGATTTTCAGCCCTTCGACGACCTTTGCGCCGCGGGACTTGCCCTCGTGCTTGGTATAGAAGAAGCCGAAAACCGAGAAGACGACCGCGCCGATGAAGTTGACGAACAAATCCTTCATCGTGTCGATGATGCCGATGTCGAGATAGCCGTCGATGCCGAGGCTGTACCCGTTGACCATGGTGTCGGTGATGTCCTTGATCTTGATGGGGTCATTGACGCCGTTCGGATTGAGCAGCACCGAGGAAATCGAGGTGACGATGGTATCCTTCTGCATATCGGTGTGGAAGAAATAGTCCATACCGAACTCAAAGAACTCCCAAAGCACGCCGATGGTCATCGAGAAGCAGAACGAAATCAGCGCGACAAAGAAGGGCGACAAATGCAAATCAAACCGCTCGCTGCGGTTGAGAATGTCGATGAGCGACAGTCCGACCGCCGCCGCAAGAAAGCCGTTGAGCGTGTGCAGCATGGTGTCCCAAAAGGTGAAGCGGACGTAATAATCGCCGAGCTCGCCGAGAATTTCGGCGGCGAAAATAAAGAGCAGGACGATAATTTCAAGCAGGGTGGGCAGACGCACGTTAAAGGTCGACTCGACAAAGGCGGGCAAGAGGAACAGCATGAGCGTCAGCACGCAGAGCATGGCGTTCTCGTAATTGCCGTTCAGAAATTGCAGAATCGCAACCGCAATGACGATCGCGCGCAGAATGATATAAACGGCAAAGGTGGTCTTGTTTTCCTTGAAGTTGTCAATCAACTGCCGATATTTGCTCTTTTTTCTGACGGGTTTCCCGTTTTGTTCGGCGGGCGTTTTTTTGCCTTTCATTGCTGCAGCTCCTTTCGGCTTGCCCCGCATCACAACGGGGATTTTGTTTTATTTTATCATATACAGTCATTGTTTTCAAGCACTATACAAAATTTTGCCCGCAAACAGCGCCTCTCTGTTTTTTGCGGGAAAGACTTGCATAAAAATCCATATTATAGTATAATAAATGCGGTACTCTTGCATGCATATCCCCTAAAACAGAACAGTTGTTCGGAGGTTATAAGATGAAAAAAGCATTTCTGCACCTGTCTCTCGCCTTTCTGACCCTGTTTCTCTGCCTTGCCGCCTCGCTTTCCGCATCGGCGGCGACTTTGCGCGCCGACAGTGACGGCGACGGCGAAATCACCGTGCGCGACGCGCTCTGCGCACTGACAAACATTCTTTCCGATACGCAATCGCAGGACTCGCTGCGTTCGGTTCTCCGCATTTTGCAGGCGGTGTCCGCCGAGACGCCCGCCCTCGGCGTCTACTACGAAAACGATTTTTCAGACCCGTCGACGCTCAGTGACTTCACCGCCTTTCGCGGCGCATGGTCGATTCGCGACGGCAAGCTGTGGCTCGATTCGGTCCCCGAAGCAACGGGTGAATCCAGCGCGTTTCTGCTCTATGCCGACCCAAGTGCCGTAAAGCTGACCAACTACCGCATTGATGTGGATCTGTACAATATACAGACGCAGTGCGGACTGCTTGCCCGCTGCGACTATCCCTTTGCCACCGGCACTGTCTCCGACGGCTTCCGCGGCTATTACATCTTCACCGGCTCTGCGGCAAAGAACGGCGCTGTCGGCTACGACAAGCCGGAGAATGTCTGGGGCGGCAACCTGATTGTTGCGGACGGTAAATTTTCCGCCGGCGCAAATCTCCACCTGACGGCTATCGTCTACGACGACCGCATCTATGCGACCTACACCGACCTTGATACCGACAGCGTCGTTCTCACGCTCGCCGCCTCGAGCGATACCTGGGAGCGCGGCAGCTTCGGGCTTCGTATGCGCAACCAATACGGCGCGGCGGTCAATCTCGGCAATGCGGCATTTGACAACCTGTGCGTGCGCGTCATCGACGAGAGCGGACTGCCCGCCGCCGAAAACCGCATCGAACACGTGGACAACGGCGTTATCGACGTCCTCTTTATCGGCAACAGCTACACCTATTACAACGACCTGCCGACAATGGTCGAGACCATCGCGAATGCGGCGGGCTTGAACGTAAAGGCGCATTCCTGCACGGTCGGAAACCACAAGCTCCGCCTGTTTTATGAAGATTTCTTGAACGGCGATGCCGGTTTTGAGAAAAAAGCGGCGCTCGCCGACATCGTGGTCTTCCAGGACTACGCGGGCGCGGTCGAGACCAGCGCAAACTTTACCGAGCTGCTGATGTCCTTCTTCGACCCCGATGCGGTCAAATTCTACTTCTATCCGTATAAGAATCCCACCGCACCCTCGAAGGTATTCGACCGCTTTATCGACCTCGGGCTCGACGTGACGGTCGTGCGCACCGGCGATTTGTTCCAGTCGACGCTGAAAACCTATTCACTCGACTATCTGCATGACGACGGCGCGCTACACCCTAAGTCCTTCCTCTCGCATCTCTTTGCGACGCAGATTGCGGCGTCGCTGTTTGACATCGACCCCGCGACAGTCGACCACTCGGACTATCTTTCTGCGCTGTCCTCGATGAGCGAGAGCCGGCGCACCGCCTACTTTGAAGCGGTCAATGCAAAAATCAACGCCCTCCGCGCCGAGCCCCTGCCCCACCAATAAAACAGAAACGCGCCCCGTCTGCACAGTGCAAACGGGGCGCGTTTTTATGCTTTTGGGCGGCGAAACGGCTGCGGCTTACGCCTCGTCCTCGCGACAGCGAATCAAATCGTTCGCATAGGGCAGGGACAGAATCCAGTCGCAAAAAACATGCCATTCGTCGAGCTTGTGGCTGCGCCGCGCGTAATAGATGTTGATGAGCGTCTCATAGTTCATCGTCACGGTGCGGAGCTGGTTGTAGGACGAGGGCAGAAGCTGAATCAGATCGTACCAGTCCTGCTTGTCCTTTCCTTCGACGTAGCGCAGGCGCGTCTCCTCCATATACGCCATATAGGCGCGGAATGCGCCGAGCGCACCCGCCGACAGGCGGTCGGTGCTGAAATCGGAAAGCTCAAAGGGCTTTGCATGAATCTTGTGCATCGTGCTGGTCGAATTGGCGACCGTGGCAACCTTGTAGGTGTCAAATTCCTTCCACCAGTAGAGCGGTGCGGTGATGTCGACCGAAACGAGAATCTGCCGCACAAATTTGCGGTGGTCGCTGCCCGCACGGCAGAGCTTGCGCGCCAGCGTAAGGTCGTTTTCGCCGAGGATATAGTTGCCCTTTTCGTCGTAGGCGCTGTCCGACTTTGCCCAGGAATTCATCGGATTGCGCGCGCCGCGAATGGCGTTTTCGAGATTCATGACCGCCGTGCGTTCAAGTTTAATCATCGCGTTGTGTCCCCTTTGTTCGGTCGTTAGGTCTATTGTAACACAGGGACTCGAATTTTTCAAGATTCAATCGCAAATCAGCCGGCATCGCCCGAGAAAACCGTCTCGCATTTGGCGCAGAGCGATGCCGCCGTGCCGTCGAGGTCAACGCAGAACGTCCCGCCGAGGCACTTGACAAGCACGCGGTCCTCGTCCGCAAGCGAAGCGGCGCGCGCGGCGTAGGCGACGACCGCCGCGCCCTCTCCCGAGGAGGCGCATTCGCCGACCGGCTTGTCATAGCTGCGCATCGCCAGCGCATTGTCGCCCGACACGGCGGCAAAATGCAGGCGAATCCGCTCGCCGTAGAACAGCACCTCGGACAGTCTGCCGCACACGCTTTTCAGGTTCAGCGCGCGCAGCGCGGCACAGCTTTCAAGCAGAAAAACCGCGTGCGTGCCGCAAAGCCCGTAGATGCTGACGCGCGGATTGACGAGACAGGCGCGCAGCACCTCGCCGCGAATGCCGTGGTAATATTTGAGCTGCTCAAGCGGGCGCGGCGTAATCGGCGGCAAATCCACCCATGCGCAAAGCACGCGGCTGCCCATCACGGTCAGCCGCACCGGATAGGTCGCGCCGCAAAGGCAAAGCCGCACAGACGAGCGGATTTTGCCGCGGTCAAACAGATATTTCGCCGCGGCGATTGCCGCCGTGGCGCAGGGCTCGCCCTCGCTGCCGTCGGGCAGAAGCAGTCGCGCGCGCACGCCCCCATCGGCTTCGGGCAGGACAAGCACAATCCCCTCGCCGCCGACGCCGGTGTGGCGGTCGAGCAGCCGCGCGGCGCGGCGCGTCTCCGCATCGGTCAGCCCCTCACAGACGAGAAAATCGCTTCCCGCCGTATGTACCTTCACAAATTGCAAATCTTTCACCCCTGAAAATATATTCCCGCCCGCGCGGGAATATACGGGGACGCGGAAAGTGAACATTCCCCCCGGGGAGAACGTGAAGCGAAGAATGCGGCGCACTTCCCCGAAAACCTAGAAAACCGCCTTTCGGCGGTTTTCAACCATATTGTTCGGGGCTGTGCCGCGAATGCTTCACGGCGCAGCGGAACGGCGGGAGCAAGCCCCCGCCCTACTCCTCTTTGCGTCGGTCCGTACGGTTAAATGGCGCGCGGACGCTTTCGTCGAGAAGCAGACCGTACTTTTTCGGGCGGCGGTAGGCATTGCCCTGCACCTCGGTTTCGCGGTAGCGACGAAGCTGCTCCAAATCCAGCTCGGCAAGGTAAATCCCCTCGTCGCCGCCCGCCTGCAAAATGCAGGTGTCGCGCGACCCGTCCGCCTCGGGCGGATAGACCACGCCGTCAAACACGCTCGATGCGCCGTTGCAGTCGGGAACGCCTGCGGGATAGTTGCAGGTCGCTATCGCGAGCATATTTTCATACGCCCTGCCGCGCAGCTGCGCAAGGCGATTCAGCTCCATCGGGCAGGCGTTCGGAACAAGAATCAGCTCCGCGCCCTTCAGCATCAGAATCCGCGCGCTCTCGGGGAACTCGCGGTCATAGCAAATCATCGCGCCGACCTCGACCTCGCCGCAGGCAGTATCGAGCGTCGCGACATAAAAATCCTCGCCCGGCGTCAGATGCCGCTCGGCGTCGAAGTCGCAGGTATGTACCTTGGCGTAGGTCAGCTTCCGCTCGCCGTGCCGGTCAAACAGCGCCAGCGTATTCCGCGGTGCGTCGCCGTACCGTTCGAGCAGCGTGACGCCGATTGCCATCCCGAGTTCGCGGGCAAGCCGCCCGAACGCGCCGACAAATTCGCCATCGGCGGGAATCGCATCGGCTTTCCACGCTTCAGGCGGGCGGTTGTAAAGGTCATAGCCGTTGCTCCACATTTCGGGGAACAGCGCAAGGTCTGCGCCCATTTCCTTTGCCTTTTTGCACGCCGCAATCCCCTTTTCGAGGTTTGCGTCCGTACTGCCCGCAGGCGCGATTTGCAGCAGGGCAATTTTCAAACGTTTCACCGTGCTGCCCCGCCTCACGCAAACACGACGGCGAGCCAACGCTTTGCCTCGGCAAGCCATTCGTGCGCAAGCGCGACCGGCGCGGGCTGTGCGCCGCCGACCTGCGTGTCGACCGTGGAAAGTCCGTGACCGCCGTAGGGGTAAATGTGCAGAGCGAACGGGACTTTATGCGCCGCAAGCGCGTGCGCGTACAGCAGGCTGTTTTCCACCGGCACGAGCGCGTCGCCGGACGTGTGCCAGAGGAACGCGGGCGGCGTATCGTCCCGCACGTTTCGGTCACAGGAGAAAAAGGCTTCCTCCTCGGCGTCGAGCGGGAATTTGCCGACTAAGTTCTGAAAGCTGCCGGGGTGCGCAAGCCCCTGCTTTGCGGAAATGACCGGATAGCCGAGCAGCGTCGCCGAGACATTCTTGCTCTCGGGGAAACGGGCGCGTACCGCATCGCAGTCAAACGCGGTCGAATACTGCGCGGCGAGATGCCCGCCTGCCGAAAAGCCCATAATCGCGAGCCGCGCCGTATCGCAGTTCCATGCGTCGGCATTTTGATAAATCAGCTCGACCAGCGCGGCGACCTCGAGCATCTGCTGCGGGAAGCGGTGTGCGCCGACCGAATAAAACAAAATGAACACATTGTAGCCCTCGGGGAAGAATTGCAGGGCGACCGGCTCCGCCTCGCGCTGACTGACAAAGTGATACCCGCCGCCCGGGCAGAGCAAGAGGCAGGGACGCTTTTGCCCCTCGCGGTGAATTTCGGTCAGGTTGAACGGGCGGTAGCAGTCGACCGTCGCGTCGCAGCCGTCCTCACCGAGAAACGGATAAAAATCTTTCAAATGCAGGGTTTCACACTTCATAACGGCAACCTCTTTTCTGTTTCTTTGTCCATTCTACCACGCGCGGCGGCACATTGCAACAAAAAAAGCGGAAACGCAGATGCGCTTCCGCCGATTTTTTGGTTTCGCTTTATTTTGCCGCCGCCGCTTTGCCGCATTCGGGGCAAAGCCCGTGCAAATCCAATGTGTAGGAGCGAATGATGCTGCCCGTCCGCGCCTCAATCGCGTCGGTCAAATCGCCGCACCAGAGGTCGACGATTTTGCCGCAGGCATCGCAGAACAGATGCTCGTGCGGCTCGGTGCAGCAGTCGTAGCGGTCGGGACCGCTCGGTACGCCGATTTTGCGGATCTGCCCCTCGGACACAAGCTGCGCCAGATTGCGGTAGACCGTCCCCATCGCGATCTGCGGCATTCTTTCCTTGGCGGCAAGGTAGATTTCCTCCGCCGTCTTATGGTCGCAGGTCGCCGATACGATGTCCAGCACCAGCGCCTTTTGTTTTGTATTCAAGTGCGTTCCCTCCGTAAATTAAGATCAAGAATGCTTCTTAATCACATTATATCAGACAATCCCGCATATTGCAAGCAAAATCTCGGCGAAAGCCGCATCTTTTAGCAAAAAAGCCGACAGACACAGTCCGCAAAGCCTGTTTCGGCATTCGGACACGGTCTGTCGGCTCTGCCGCCGAAGCGGCAAATTACCGATTGAGTTTAAAATTCTCTTGGTCGAGCGGAATCGGATTATCGGGGTCGGGCAGCTTGCGGTGTAGCGGCGCAAGAAAAATAACAAGCAGCAAAACGCTCTGGAAAAAGACCGCCGACCAAGCATTGCCGACCGCATAGTTCGTCGGAAGCGAGAGAATCTTTGCCGTGATAAACAGCCATGTATACGGCTTTGCGCGAAGCGACGTCAGCAGAATGGCATTGATTAAAGCAAATACCGCATACGACGAAAGGCTGACCCGAAAATAGATGCGCATATCCTGCGCCTCCATGCACAGCGCGCGCGAGCGGATAAACTGGATCGCATAAAACACCGCGTCCGCGCAGAAAACCAAAAGCGTAGTTATCGTCGTTGTATTGGCCAGAATCCCGGACGCAAACCCGATCGAAACAATAGCAGACAAGGCAAAGTTGACGAGCAGCAGCTCGGCAAGGCGAATGCAGAACGCTTTCATAACCCTCTCCGTCTCTTACAAAGTCAAAGCGGCGGGAAACTCCCGCCGCTTTCATTATACCGCAGTCGCTGCGTATATGTCAACACCGTTTTTCACCGTGCGGCGACCGCCCGTGCGAAGCAGCGCGGCAAACGCAAAAAACAGCGGGTTTGCCCGCTGTTTTTTTGCATTGTGGATTTGCTTATTCGCCGAAGACGTCGACAGAATTGCTCGAGAAGACAACCGGGTTGGTGGAGACGTCGCCGACGTTCATGACCGTCAGTCCGCCTTCGCCGCTCACAAGCAGAATGTCCCTGACATCAACGTCAATCAGGTTAAGCGTAGGTCTTGTGTACTGTTTCATTGCGTCTTCCTCCCTTACTGACCGTTTTCGAACAGGTGCGTGCCGTTGGCAACACAGACGTCCTCGGACAGCGTAATCTCATCGCTGTAGTAGGTCGTGCTGCCGTCGAGGCTGACCGCATACGGTTTGACATACAGGGTTACATCTGCGCGCGCATACTTCGTCGTGTCAAACAGGAACTGCTGACCGTACATATACGCTGCATTGAGGTCGGCAGGCGTGTAGGTCTTCTGCTCGCCCGCAGTCGTCGTGAC
>SFNW01000075.1 GCA_004554105.1 Clostridiales bacterium
TATGTGCCGATTTTTTCAACCGTTATCCCATCGGCAAGCGCGAGCTTCGTGATAAAACGCATCGTGCTTTCGCCGGTCGCCTTGTCGGTTGCTGCCGAAATGCTCTTCTTCGTCAGAGCCGCCTTCAGTGCGGCAATCTCCTCGGTCTTGGTCGCGCCGCAGACCGTGCAGGTGTAGGTCTTTTCACCGACCGTGCCGACGCCCGGCGCAGTCGTAACCTCGCCCTCGCCCCAAACGTGCTCGGGTGTTACATCTGCATTAATCTGATAGTTTGCCTCATGACCTGCCAGTGCGGCGATCGGATTTGCAAGCGACGCTGCGAAGCTGTGCTCGCCGTATGCCGCGTTGACCTGACCGACCGTTCCTTCGGAAGCAAAGTCGCCGAACGCCTGAAGCTGAACGCCCTTCGTGATTGCCGTGGTGCGTCCCTCGGCTTCGGTCGAAATCTTCAGCGTGGCGTTCTTAATATTGCGGAAAACCGCCGTTGCGCCGAGCGTGGAATTGTCGTTGAAGTTGAGCGTCAGGCTGTCCAGATAGCCGGTTGCATCGGTAACCGTCGACGAACCGTTAACGTTTCTATCGCCGGTGCGAAGCGTGGTCACAACCGTGTCACCGTTCAGATTGACAACCGAAGTGCAGTTCGGCGTATTCGTATGACGCTTTGCGGCATCATTCGTAGAAGACATCGTGTACAGCGTGCCGACCGTCGCGGAAACGGCCGTGCCGTTCGGCAGCGTACCGTCATTGACGTTCAGCGCAACAGTCTTGTTCGAGACCGTCTGTACGTCCGTGCCAAACCACGAGCCGAGCGCAACGTTCTTGTAGAAGACGTGACCGGCGGTGCTGTCGCCTGCGATAACCGCCGCCTTCAGGTTGATGGTGGAGGTCTTTGCCTCGGTATCGTCTTCCGTGGTTAAATAATTACCGGCATAGAGACCGATGGTCGCATCCTTATTGATGCGGACATAACCGAACGTGACATCGTTCCAGTTTGCCGCAACGATCATGTTGGTCGCACCCTCGCCCTTGAAGATGAAGGTGTCAAAAATCGTCTCACCGCCGAGGGTCAGCACTGCGTCCTTAGTCTGAATGACAAATCCGGCGTTTGCATTGCCCGAAGCATCGGTCGTACCCGTAAAGGTAATCGGCTTCGCGTAAGCGGGAAGCGTAACATGTTCGGTGAAATTGTATCTGCCGGTGAAGTAAACCGTACCGCCGACCTCGGCGAGGCGCTTGACTGCTTCCGCAAGCGTCTTGACCTCGGTGGTTGCGGTCAAACCGACATTGGCATCATCGCCGCCGAGATTGTCGAGATAAACGACAGGCTGTTCGTCCTGCGTTTTGATGACCGTACCGCAAGCCGTGCAAGCGAACTCATACTTGCCCGCATCGTTCTGTCTCCATGCATAGTCAGTACCGGTGTGGTTGGTGAGGTCGATTGCAATGGTCTGTACATCGCCGACCCATTCCTTACAATCCGGGCAATAATACTGTTCCGTGCCGGTCGCAACGCAGGTTGCCGCCGTAATGGTTTGCAACTTTTTATTGGCGTGTGCGCACGCGCCGACAAGCTGATAACCGCAGGTGTCACACTGTCCGTCTGCATTCGGCGGGGTGTGCGTGTGGAACGCCGCCAGCTCGGGACCGGTCTTGGTGATTACCCACGCCGCCGCATCTGCGCCGGTCAGACCCGGGAACAGCGCTTTATTCTCCTCAATGGTCGAAGCCGGCGTTACTGCAGTCGTTTGATCCTGCAGAGAGAGCGAGCCCCCCACGCCGCCGTTGCTGTAGTAGGCATAGGTTGCGGTGGTTTTTCTGGCAACGCCGATGACGCCGGCGACGTTGGTTTTTCCCGATGCACCTACAACTTCACCTGCGTTGTAGAAACGCAAAATCGTTTCACCATAGTTGATCTTACCCTTGGTATAAACATCATAGCCGACCGCACCGCCGGCATAGTCGGTTGTCGATTCAATCTTGCCGGCATTCCAGCAGTCCGTGATGTTGAGCGTGCCGCTATCAGACTGCGACACCGGCGCGCCCGCGATACCGGCAATGTAGCCGGGACCGTGGATATATCCTTTATTGTAGCACCCTTCGATATTGATTGTGCCGGTGCCGCCCGAAAGTACGGGGGAACCGACAATACCGGCAAAGCCCGAATTGGCTTTCAGACCTTCGATCTCGCCTTCGTTGTAGCAGTTTGTTACCGTATAGGTATGCGTGCCGGAAGAAACCTCCAAGCGTCCGACGATACCGGCAATATTGGTGTAGCCGGAAACCTTACCGTAGTTTTTGCAGTTCGTAACGGTGACGTCGGAATTCGTCGAAACGCCAAGGATGCCGCCGGCGCGGCTGTAGGTCTGATGGGTTGCCGTAACCGAGCAGTAGTTGACACAGTTTTCAATCGTCGCATAGCCGTTTTCGACATAGCCGACAAGACCTGCCGCACTGCCGCCCGCGGTCGAAACAGTGCCGCGAACCGTAATGTTCTTTACGACAACAGGGTCAGTTTCCGTACCGTTGTTTGCCCAACCGATGAGCGCCCAACGGTTTGTCACCGCGGTTGTGACGATATTCAAACCGCTGATTTCGGGGTTGGTGTTGTTCTCTTTCAGTTTACCGATGAGGGTACCTGTGAAAGCCTTCTTGAAATCAGGCAGTTGGTTACCGATCGGCTGCTGTGACAGCTTACCCGAATAGGTGGACAGGTCAATATCGTTTTCGAGAACAATATCCTTGTCCCACAATGTCGCATTGTTCATCAGCTGCAGCACGTCATCGGCTGTACGCAGATGTACGACGCCCGATTCGTCCGCTTCGAGCGCTGCGGTTCCCAGCGCAAGCAGGGACACGCAAAGCAGCGCACAGAGCGTCAAAACCAGGCACAAGTGTTTGTTGCGCATAGTTTTCTCTCCTTTTTTAGAAATATTTTGCCCGCAGTGCATTTCTACACAGTACGGGCAATGTCTATATAGTATTATAAAAAAGAAGAAAATCACTGTCAAGGGAGCGAAAATAAACAAAACAACCCCAAAAATCCCCATCAAAGCTCGTTTTTGTGAAGAATGAACAATATAGAACGTCCGCTTCAAGCGGTTCGACCCGATTTTTTGTGCAAGTTTTTTTTCGGTGCAAAATTTTTTCGAAAACCGAAAAAAAGTTTCTCTTTTTCAACCGCAGCAGTTAGTCTTTTTGTTGGTTTATTCCGTCCTTTTTTGTTGATTTGTACAAAAAGTTTTTCAGAAAGTACAAAAAATAAACCTTTTTGCCTTGCGGTTGTCGATTTTTCACACCGGAAAAACGAGAAGACCGCCTTTCGGCGGTCTTCAACCTGATATTCTGCGTTTTGAATTACTTCTTGAGTCCCTTGACAATCGCTTCGGTATCGGAGGCGATAACCAGCTCCTCGTTGGTCGGAATCATGAAGACCTTGACCTTGGAGGTCGGCTTGGAAATCTCGGTCGTCGTCAGCGGGCGGGGCAGATGCGCATTGTGCTCCGCGTCGAATTCCACGCCGAAGCAGCCGAGCTTCGAGCAGACGCGCTCGCGCAGCTCCCAGTCGTTCTCGCCGATGCCGGCGGTAAAGACGATGGCGTCGAGACCGCCCATTGCAGCGGTGTATGCGCCGATGAACTTGACGATGTCATAGCAGAGAATGTCGAGCGCGAGCTTCGCGCGCTTGTTGCCCTCCTTGGCGGCGGCGGAAACGTCGCGGCAGTCGGACGAAATGCCCGAAATGCCGAGGAAGCCGCACTTCTTGTTCATATACTCGTTCATCTCGTCGGGGGTCATGCCGGTCTTGTTCATGATATAGGGGACGATAGCGGGGTCGATGTCGCCGCAGCGCGTACCCATTTCAACGCCCGCGAGCGGGGTGAAGCCCATCGAGGTGTCAATGACCTTGCCGTCCTTGACTGCCGAAATCGAAGAGCCGTTGCCGAGGTGGCAGGTGATGATCTTCGTGCCCTCCGCCTTGCCGCCGAGCAGCTTGACGCACTCGCCCGAAACATAGCGGTGCGACGTGCCGTGCGCACCGTAGCGACGAACCGCGTGCTTTTCATACATATCGTAGCTGACGGGGTATATGTAAGCGTATTCGGGCATGGTCGCGGTGTGGAACGCCGTGTCGAAAACCAGTACCTGCGGGGTATTCGGCATTGCGGCGAGACAGCCCTGAATGCCCATGATGTGTGCGCCGGTGTGCAGCGGCGCAAGGTCGCGGCAGAGTTCGAGTTTGGCAAGCACTTCGTCGGTCAGAAGAACCGATTCCGAGAAGTACGCGCCGCCGTGGACGATGCGGTGACCGACCGCCTCGATCTCGTCCATGCTCTTGACCGAGCCGTATTCCGCGCTGAGCAGCGCGTCGATGACGATTTTGGTCGCTACGGTGTGATTGGGCATCTCGATCTCTTTTTCATAGACCGCGCCGGTCTCGAGATTCTGATGCTTGATTTTGCCGTCGATGCCGATGCGCTCACAGAGTCCCTTTGCACGGACCGTGCCTGCGGTCGTGTCGAAGAGCTGATACTTCAGCGAGCTGGAGCCGGCGTTTACAACGAGTACGTTCATTTCTTTTCCTCCGAAGATGTAAAAGTCGTTTAACTTCTTTATTATACACGCAGTTTTCGACAAATTCAAGAATTCGGCGCACTTTTTTACAAATATCCGAAAAATCCGTGCCGAAGGTTGCTTTTCGACGCGAAAAAGTGGTAAAATAAGATTACTGCGCACGCCCCGCGCTTAACCTATTCTGTTTTCGGAGGAATTATGCAGATCGCTGTCATTTGCGAATACAATCCGTTTCACGACGGGCACGCCTATATGCTTCGGCAGGTCCGCGCGCGCTTCGGCGACGATGCGACGGTAACCGCAGTCATGGGCGGCATCTTTTCGCAGCGGGGCGAGCCGTATATCGCGCCGCCCTATACTCGCGCCGCGTCGGCGCTCGCGGGCGGCTGTGACCTTGTCGTCGAGCTGCCCTTCCCCTTTTCGGCATCTCGCGCCGCGGATTTTGCCCGTGCGGGCGTTGAAATCGCCGCAAAACTCGGCGCGGATATTCTCGCCTTCGGCAGCGAGTGCGGCGACCTTGAAACGCTTGAAAAGCGGCGCACGCGGCTGGACGGCGAAGAACTCCGTGCGCTTGCCTCGTCGCTTTCGGCAGCCGACCCGTCGCTCGGCACGACGCGCGCATCGGCAAAAGCCTATGAAACGCTCTACGGCAAGGAGGACCTCGCCGCGCCGAACGACATTCTCGCCGTCGAATATCTGCGCGCGCTCGCAAAATACGAAAATACCCCCGCGCCTGCGGTTATCCGCCGCATCGGGGATTACAAGGGCGGCGGCGAGGGCTATGCCTCGGCGTCCGCCCTGCGCCGCGCCTACGCCGAAAATAGGCTTGCCGCCTTTCGGGGGCAGATGCCGGACGGCGCATTTGCGCCGCTTGAAGCCGCAGCGGGCGCGGGACTGCTCGGCGCGGACGAAAATCGGCTGGCTTCCGCCGTTCTGATGAAGCTGTCCGCCCTGCGCCGCACGCCCGACGCGGTAAAAGCGCTCGGCGGCGAACGCGCCGCGCTCGAACGCCTGTGCGCCGTCGCCGACGGGGTACGCACGCTCGACGGGCTGTTTGCGGCGGCGGCGTCCAAACGCTGCACCGACGCATCACTGCGCCGCGCGGCGCTCTATGTCCTGACCGACACGACCGAGGAAATGCTCACCGCCGCGCCCGCCTACACGCGGCTGCTCGCCGCAAATGCGCACGGGCGCACCGTGCTGTCGCGTGCGCCGCGCGGCTTTGTGCTGACCAAGCCCGCCGACGCGGGAAAACTGTCCGACGGCGGCGCGCAGTTTGCCGCGACCTTTGCCGCCGAGCGCGCCTTTGCGCTCTCGTTTGACGGAAACTACGACTTCATGCGGCAAGCGCCGCTGATTACCGAGGATTAGCCGTGCCCGAACTTAAAAACCTGCTTTGTATGCTGCCGCTTCTTTATTTTGCGGCAATCAACCTCATCGCGGCAGTGACCGTCGCCTGCGACAAGCACATCAGCCGCCTGCCGCGCGGCAGCGTCCGCCGCGTGCCCGAGCGACGCTTTGTCGCCTTTGCGTGGCTCGGCGGCGGGCTTTGCACCCTGCTTGCGATGCTGCTCTGCCACCATAAGACCAAATCGCACGACGGTCTGCTTGTGCGCATCGCGCTGCCGACCTTTCTGTGGATTGCGGCATGGCTGTTTTGGCTGTCCCGCACATAAAGCAAACACAAATCCATACAATAAGAATGCGGAGGAATCACTATGACTTATGTAATGTCGGATATACACGGCGACTTTGACCGCTATATGAAGATGCTCGAGGAAATCAACCTCGATGAAGATAAGGACACGCTCTATATTCTCGGCGACGTCATCGACTTCGGCGAGAGCGGCATGAAAATCTTAATGGATATGTCCTCGCGCCCGAATGTCTACCCCGTCATCGGCGAGCATGAATACACTGCCCTGCCGCTGCTCCGCCGTCTTGCCGACGGCGTCAGCGAAAGTGCGATCGCAAAACTCGGCGAAAAGGCGCTCGCCGCCTTTGCAAGCTGGGGCAAAAACGGCGGGCAGGCAACCGTGCGCGAGTTTTTCGCCCTCTCCCCCGACGACCGCGAATGGATTGTCGACTACCTCGGCGAATTTGCGCCCTATGAGGAGGTCGAGGTCGGCGGCGAGTCGTTTGTCCTCGTCCACGCGGGGCTGAAAAACTTCGCCGCCGACCGCCCGCTCGACGACTACGGCATCGACGAACTCATCGACGAGTCGCCCGACTTTGAGCGCATCTACTTCCCCGACAAGATTCTCGTCACGGGACACAAGCCGACCGTCGAAATCAACCCCGCCTACAAGGGGAAAATCTTCAGCCTGAATCGGCACATCGACCTCGACTGCGGCGCCGCCTACGGTCTGCCGCTCGGCTGTCTTCGCCTTGACGATATGCGCGAGTTTTATGTAGAGTGAAAAAAACCGTTTTATGCAAAAAACAAGTCCCGTTCGGGACTTGTTTTTTTGCATATTCGCTTATTTTGCGTCGCGCATATCGGCAACCGCGATTCTTGTGAAGATAACGCATGCCTGCGCACGGGTGATTTCGTCGTTCGGACGATAGTTTCCGGTGCCGCTGTCGCCGCCGACGATGCCCGCGTTCGCGAGTTTTTGTACAGCCGCCGCAGAAGCCATACCTGCCGTCATGTCGGGCAGAACTTTCGTGCGGATTGCCTTGTACTCGCTCTCGGGGAGAATGTTGGCAAAGACGATTGCCATGTCGCCGCGCTTGATGTTGGCATTCAGGTCGGCAAACTGACCGTCCTTGATAATGCCGTTCGCTACGCAGTATTCGACATAGGGGACATACCACGCTTCGCCGGCAGCCGCCGCGCGGACGGTTGTGCCGTTATACGCCTTGTGAATGTTGACCGCCGCGGTCAGCGCCTGTGCTACCGTAAACTTGCCGTCGGGCGAGAATTTCGTATCGGACGTGCCGTTTGCCAGCGTGTACTCAAACGCGGTTTTGACAAAGGAGTAGAACCACTTTTCGTTGGTCACGTCGGTAAACTGATTCTGATACGCGCGGGAGGGGCTGAACTTCGGTGCGTCGGGCGCATCGGTCGAAGCATAGGTTTCGAGGTTGCCGCTGTTCTCAATCGTCATGGTCTTCTGCGCCGCCTCGCTGAGAATGGCGGTCGCGCCCGACTCAATCACGATTTTGAAGTGATAGTCGTTGCCGGGCTTGGACATCAGCACCGCCTTGTCGGTGATAATCAGCGTCGCGCCCGACGTGACCTTAATGGTATTCTGCGCATTTTCCTGGAAGAGGATAATGTCGTCGAAAATGACGTCGCTCTCAATCGTCATCACAGCACCGCTCGCCATCTTGAACGCGCAGGCGGGATTTTCGATAGGCTCGGCGTTTTTGTAATCCTTCGTGCCGTCGTTCGACGTGAAGGTAATCGCACCCGACAGCACCGGCATGGTCCAGTCGCGCGAGACATACGCCTTGCCGACGACGACTGCCGTACCGCCGTTTTCCAGCAGTCCGAGAACGCCCTTGCCGGTCGTCACGCCGAAGGTCTTCTTCGGCGTCGTCCCGCTGAGACCGTCGTTTGCGTCATTGCCCGCGACGGCGTCCAGATACGCAAGGTCGACAGCCCCTGCCTGCGGCGCATCGGTTGTTTCGCCGACCTTGATACCGCTGTCGACCGGGTCGGTCGTCGCCGAGGTCCAGGTCAGCACCTTGCCGCCCGTGCCGTCGATGGTCATGGTCTTCTGTGCTTCCTCGCTGAGAATGGCGGTTGCGCCGTCCTCCAGCAGAATGCGCCAGTGATAGTTCTTTCCGGGCTTGGACATCAGCACCGCCTTGTCGGTAACCGTCAGCGTTGCGCCCGCAGAAACCTTGACGGTATTCTGCTTGTTCTCCTGGAACAGGACGATGTCGTCGAAAATGACGTCACTTTCAATCGTCAGCACAGCGCCGCTCGCCATCTTAAAAGAGGTGTCGGGATTGGTCTCGGGGGTCGTAATCTTGTAATCCTTGCCGCCGTATGCGCTTGTAAACGTGACCGCGCCCGAGGTCGCGGGCATCGTCCAGTCCTTGCCGACCCACGCCTTGCCGACGACGACGACCGTGCCGCCGTTTCTGACCTTGGCGAGCGAGCCTTTGCCGGTCAGCGAGCCGAAGGTCTTTTTCGGCGCGTCCGCGCTCATGCCGTCATTGTCATCATTGCCCGCGACGTTGTCGAGATAGACGACCGCGTCCCCTGCGGCAAACGCCGCAAGCGAGAACGTACCCGCGCACATCAGGAGCGCCAGCAAAAGGCATAACAGCTTTTTCATACAGTGTTCCTCCGTTTTCCGTTCGGCGGCAAAATGCCCGTTTCACCGAACTTTAAAATCATATTACCGAAAAACCGCCGCAAAAGCAATGGCATTTACGATACAGTTTTATCGGTTTTGCTCTTACTGGGGGAGCATGACGGTTCTGCCGCCGTCAATCATAAAGTTTGCGCCCGTGATAAAGGACGCCTCGTCCGAGGCGAGGTAGGTGATCAGATTGACAACCTCGATAGGCTCTGCGGCTCG
>SFNW01000076.1 GCA_004554105.1 Clostridiales bacterium
CGGCAAGCGAAGCCGTTTCTTCGACGACCTCCAACGTTTCCTCATCCTCGACCGTATAAGTGAAATCAGCCGTTGGCGCGATTCCGTTTGCTTCAATATATGCGTTGTACCCGCCGACGATGTTTGCGGCGGCACCGTATTCTTCCGCCGCTTCGCCGTAGGCGGAAGAGCCGATACCGAACAGATGCCAGCCGTCGCCGAACAGCCCGTCGTTTGCCCAATCGGTCGCCGCCGAGCCTACGGTAACCATCGAAATGTAGTAAACGAGAAACATTACAACCGCAAAAATCGGCAGTCCGAGCCATCGGTTTGTGACGACCTTATCAATTTTGTCGGAGGTCGTCAGCTTTCCTGCGCTTTTCTTTTTATAACACGCCTTGATGATTGAGCCGATGAAAATGTACCGTTCGTTGGTGATAATTGATTCCGCGTCATCGTCCAGTTCCTTTTCGGCGCGCTGAATGTCCGCCTCGATATGGGCAAGCGCGGTCTCGTCGATTTTCAATGCGTCAAGCACCTTGCCGTCCCGCTCGAAAATTTTGATTGCATACCAGCGCTGCTGCTCTTCCGGAAGTTCGTGCACCGCCGCCTCCTCGATATGCGCTATCGCGTGCTCGACCGCGCCCGAGAAGGTGTGCATCGGCACGGTCTTTCCGTGCTTTGCCGCACCGATTGCCGCCTCGGCAGCCTCGGCGACGCCCGTTTCTTTCAGTGCCGAAATTTCGACCACCTTGCAGCCGAGCCGCTCCGAAAGAATTGCGGTGTCGATTTTGTCGCCGCTCTTTCGCACGACGTCCATCATATTGATTGCAACAACGACCGGAATCCCAAGTTCGGTAAGCTGCGTCGTCAAATACAGATTTCTTTCCAGATTCGTACCGTCAACAATGTTTAAAATGACGTCGGGGCGTTCCCCGATTAAATAGTTTCGCGCGACGACTTCTTCCGGCGTATAGGGAGAAAGCGAATAAATCCCGGGAAGGTCGGTAATGACAATGCCGTCGTGCTTCTTCAGCCTGCCTTCCTTTTTCTCTACCGTCACACCGGGCCAGTTGCCTACAAACTGATTTGAGCCGGTCAGCGCGTTAAACAGCGTTGTTTTGCCGCTGTTCGGGTTACCCGCAAGGGCAATTCTGAGTTCCATGTTCGGAAAACCTCTCTTTCTGCGTTAGTCGATGCTAACTCAAATGTCTGAAAAAATCGGGGCTTTCCCCGTTGTGTCCGCTTTTATTCGATCTCAATCATCTCTGCGTCCGCTTTTCTGAGCGACAGCTCATAGCCGCGGACCGTCAGTTCAATCGGGTCGCCGAGCGGTGCGACCTTGCGGACAGTCACCTCGACGCCCTTGGTCAGTCCCATATCCATGATGCGGCGTTTTGTCGCGCCTTCACCGTGGAGTTTGACAACCTTGACGCAGTCCCCGATTTTCGCCTGCTTCAGTGTTTTCACAGTCGTTTCCTCCTTCTCAGTATATATTGTCATGACGTTTGGTGCGGCGTCAGACCATGATTTTTCGCGCCATTTCTTCGCTGACGGCAACGCGCGATTCCTTAACATTCACGATGACGTTGCCGGCAAGTGCCGACACAACCGTCACACGCCCGCCGACGACAAATCCGAGATTTTCGAGATGAAGTCTCACCTCGGGACTCCCGCCGATGCGTTTAATCGTATTCTCCTCCCCCGGAGCTGCAAGACTAAGCGGCAGCATATTCTTTCCCTCTTTCTGAATTAGCGTATGCTAACTCTTTGCCTAAAAATTGGTTAGTCCATGCTAACCGGCAATTATTCTAACGCAAAGGCATGAAAAAGTCAAGGGCTTTTGTGAAAAAAAGCCGATTTTGCGAAAAAATAGGCTTTTTGACGTTAAAATTGCATTGAGCAACACAAAGATATATGGATATTTCCGTATTTCTTGCATTTCGCGGTACTTTGTGCTAAACTATTATATATTGTTTTTTCGAGCAACCGCCTTTCGGCGGAGAAAGAGACACTATGCACGTCATACTGAAACGAATGTCGCCCGCGCGCATTATTGCGCTGGGCTTTGCTCTCGTCATTTTGCTCGGCTCGGGGCTTCTCATGCTTCCCTGCTGTTTGCGCGACGGGGTGCAGCTCTCTTATATTGACGCGCTCTACACCTCGACGAGTGCGGTCTGCGTCACGGGGCTGATTGTCATCGACCCCGGCGACACCTTTTCACCGCTCGGGCAAGCCGTAATGGCATTGCTGATTCAGATCGGCGGTCTCGGCGTGGCAACCATCGGCGCGGGCATCATTCTCGCCGTCGGCAAGCGTATGGACATAAAAAGCCGCACGATTATGAAAGAGGCGGGCAACCTCAGTTCGGGGCGCGGCATCGTCACCTTCGTCCGCAGTATTTTTATGACGACCGCCATTATCGAATTGCTCGGTGCGCTCCTCAGCCTCCCTGTTTTCGTACGCGACTATCCGCTCGGCAAAGCCATCGGCATCAGCCTGTTTCACTCGATTGCCGCGTTCAACAATTCGGGCTTTGATATTTTCGGCGGTATGCAAAGTCTGACCGCATACCGCGATGATGTTCTGCTCAATCTTGTGACCTGCTTACTCATCTTTTTCGGCGGCATCGGCTTCCTTGTCATTCGCGAGCTGTGGACAAAAAAATGCAGTTGGAAGAAGCTCTCGATGCACGCGAAAGTCGTGCTTTCGGTCAGCCTTTGCCTGATTGCCGGCGGCACGGTTATTTTCAAGCTGACCGAGAATATCAGTTGGCTCGGCGCATTGTTTCAGAGCGTCACGGCGCGAACGGCGGGCTTTGCGACCTATCCGCTCGGCAGTTTTTCAAACGCGGGACTTCTTGCCATGATGATTTTGATGTTCATCGGCGCTTCAAGCGGCTCGACAGGCGGCGGTATCAAGACGAGCACGTTTTTCGCCCTCTTACAGGGCATTAAATCGGCGGCGACAAACAAGTCGGAAAAAGCGTTCCGCTATGCGCTGCCGAAAGACGCTTTCAAAAAAGCAGCAATCATCGCCCTGCTTTCCGTGGGCGTTATCGCGGCGGCAACCTTTCTGTTTATGGCATTTGAACCGACCGTTCCGTTCTCGGACGCGCTCTTTGAAATGGTCAGCGCATTCGGCACGGTCGGTCTGACGACCGGCATTACGCCGACCATCGGCACGGCAGCAAAGCTGCTTTCCATGGTCATCATGTATATCGGCAGACTCGGACCGCTTACGGTGGCTACACTTTGGTACTTCTCGCGCGGCGAGCGTGTCCGCTTCCCCGAGGGAAATCTGTCAATCGGTTGATTTTAGGAGGATATTATGTTTCGGAGCAACAAAAACGAAAAACCGAGCTACGGCATTATCGGTCTCGGCAGATTCGGCTATGCCTTGGCTGAAGACCTTGCCGAAGCGGGGTACGACCTGGTCGTCCTTGACCGCGACGAGGAAAAAATTCGCGAAATCCGCGAATATACCGACAACGCATTTGTTGTCAGCAATCTCGAGAAAAAGACGCTGCTCGACACCGGCATTCAGAACTGCGACGTCGCGGTTGTCTGCATCGGCGAGCAGATGGATATTTCGATTCTCACCACGCTGAATCTTGTTTCGATGAAGATTCCGACCGTCATCGCACGCGCGACCAGCGCGGAGCACGGCGTTATTCTCGAAAAGCTCGGCGCGGAAGTCGTCTACCCCGAGCGCGACATGGCAGTTCGCCTCGCCAGCCGGCTCGAGACCGCGCGAATGCTTGACTTTGTCCAACTCAGCGAAAAAATCAATGTCATGAAAATGCAGATTCCCACACAGGCAATCGGCAAAACCGTCATGGAGGTCAACTTCCGCGGTCGCTTTGACCTCAATATCATCGGCATCGAAAACAGCGGAACTGTGATTGAGGTTATCAAACCCGACTATGTCTTCCGCGAGGGCGACATTCTGTTCCTTTCGGGCAGCAAAGAGGGGCTTCTGCGTCTGAACGATTGGGCGGGCAAATAATTTCGGCTGTTTCATTCGGTTTTTAGATTTTAAGACAATATTCGACCTCGCTTTTCCGTAAACTGAATAGAGAAAAACCGATTTCCCGCAATTTCCTTGCCCGCGGCGGGCGATGTCTCAAAAGAAAGGATAATCATGGCACTTACCGATTTTTTAAGTCAAATGCTGCAAAATCCCATGCTGCTGGTTTCCACCTTGCTCACGCTCGCCGTCACGCTGGTCAACGGTTGGACCGACGCGCCGAACGCGATTGCGACCTGCGTTTCCACGCGAGCGATCGAAGTCAGAAAAGCCATCGTCATGGCGGCGGTTTTCAACTTCCTCGGTGTTTTCGTCATGACCTCGATCAACGCCTCGGTCGCCATGACCATTTACAACATGGTGGATTTCGGCGGCGATGCGCGGCTGTCGCTGATTGCGCTCTGCGCTGCCATGGCGGCAATCGTCATCTGGGCGACCGCCGCATGGTATTTCGGCATACCGACAAGCGAAAGCCACGCGCTGATTGCCGGTATTTCGGGCGCGGCGGTTGCGATTCAGAACAGTTTTTCGGGCATCAACGGCGAAGAGTGGGTCAAGGTCATTTACGGCATTCTGCTCTCGACACTGCTCGGCTTTGTCTTCGGCTTTCTTTCCGCCAAGTTGACTGTCCTTCTTTTCCGCAACAAAAACCGCATGAAGTGCGAACGCTTTTTCTCGGGCGCACAGGTTGCGGGCGGTGCCGCCATGGCATTCATGCACGGTGCGCAGGACGGACAGAAGTTTATGGCGATTTTCCTGCTCGGCGCGGCGTTCGCGGGTGGGCAGTCCGACACAACGACCTTTACCGTGCCGATTTGGCTGATGATCGTCTGCTCGGTGGTCATGGGGCTCGGCACGTCCATCGGCGGCTATAAAATTATCAAATCGGTCGGCATGGATATGGTTAAATTGAAGCCGTATCAAGGCTTTGCCGCCGATTTTTCCGCAACGCTCTGCCTGTTGCTCTCCTCACTGACCGGCATTCCGGTCAGCACCACGCATACCAAAACCACGGCAATCATGGGCGTCGGTGCGGCGCGGCGAATCAGCAATGTCAACTGGAGCATCGTCAAGGATCTCGTCCTGACCTGGGTATGCACCTTCCCCGGCTGCGGCATTCTCGGTTTCCTCGTGGCAAAGCTGTTTTTGATACTGTTTGCATAAAAACAAGGAGAAATCATTATGGCGAAGAATAAAAACGACTATTTTAAACTGACCGAAAGTCAGGTAGAATTCTGCGTACAGGCGGCAGAACTGCTTGAAGAAATCCTGTCGACCTATTCCACGTCGAGCATTGACGCACAGCGCAACCGTATGCACGACATCGAGCACAAAGCGGACGAGATTCACCACGACATTCTCACGCGACTGTCCGCCGAGTTCATCACGCCGATTGACCAGGAGGATATCGTCCGCTTGGTGCAAATCATTGACGATATTACCGACGCGCTCGACGAGGTCGTGCTGGAATGCTATATGTACCACATCGAAACGCCGCCCGCCGACGCGTCTGCCATGGCGAAAATCGTCAGCCGCTGCGTCCGCGCACTTGCAGCGGCAATCGGCGAACTGAAAAACTTCAAGAAGCCGGAAAAACTCCGCACGCTGCTCATTGACGTCAACACAATCGAGGGCGAAGCCGACGCCGCGTACACGCTTGCCATTCACAAGCTGTTCGGCGCCGAGCGCGACGCACGCACGCTGTTCGGAAGCAAGGCGATTTACGAGTCGCTGGAGGACTGCTGCGACCTCTGCGAGCATGCGGCAGACGTCATCGACCAAATCATTATCAAGAACACCTGAACCCATGTCGCAACAGAGAAGGCTTCAAATGAGCCCTTCCTCTTACAAAAAGAAAAAACCGCGCTGTGCGCGGTTTTTTCTTTTTGGTGGAGACGGAGAGATTCGAACTCTTGACCTTACGGATGCGAACCGTACGCTCTCCCAACTGAGCTACGCCCCCATTTTCAATTTTTCGCCGGTGGTGCGGGTGACAGGATTTGAACCTGCACGTCGGGGACACCGGATCCTAAATCCGGCGCGTCTGCCAGTTCCGCCACACCCGCATATAACGGTTGCGTCCTTAATACGGTATTTATCATAGCACACCGTTTCAAAAAAGTCAAGATGATTTTTCCGTATCTGCCTGATAATTGCGAAGTAGTTCTACGGGATATTACTGATTTTTTCTTGCGGTCGCGCATATTCTGTGATAAAATCATTTCAGTACCGAGACAAACGGAGGGGACACTATGAAAGCGCTTTTACTGAACGGCAGCCCGCATGAAAAAGGCTGCACCTATACCGCACTTGCCGAGGTGAAAAAAACCTTGCAGGCACGCGACATCGAAACCGAAATGCTGTGGCTTGGCAAACGCCCGATTCAGGGCTGTGTTGCCTGCGGAAGCTGCGCAAAAACCGGACGCTGCGCATTTGACGACGAGGTCAACCGTCTCATCGACCGCCTCGATGAATTCGACGCTATAGTCATCGGCTCGCCGGTCTATTATTCCGCGCCGAACGGGCAGCTTATCGCTTTTCTCAACCGTCTGTTCTATGCGGGCGGCAGAAAAATGGCGCACAAGGTTGCCGCATCGGTCGTTTCCTGTCGCCGCGGCGGCTCGACCGCGACATTTGAACAGTTAAATCAGTATTTCGGCATTACAAATATGGTCGTTGCGACCTCGCAGTACTGGAATCAGGTACACGGCGCGCGTCCCGAAGACGTTCTGCGTGACGAAGAGGGGCTGCAAACCATGCGGACGCTCGGCGAAAACATCGCATGGCTGCTCAAAACCATCGAGGCAGGCAAAAACGCCGGCATCGAGCCGCCGACCTACGAGCCGAAGCTCCGCACCAACTTTATACGATGACGCAAAAGAGGGAAACGCAAGCCGCGCTTCCCTCTTTTCTTTTTCGATTCGTCAGTTTCTCGTATACTTCTCCATGTAGTGCAGCGTAAACAGATTTTCGATTCCCTCGACAATCAGCGCGACGCCGAACACGCAGATAATCGTCAGCGTCCCTTCGAAAGGCCAAAGAATCAGCAGCACGCCGATTGCCATTGTGACGATTGCACCGAACAGCAGAAGTCCCCATTTCGGCAGCGCGTACCGCTTTGCATCCACGGCAGACTGAATCTGCATCGTTCCCGTCACCAGGATAAAGATACCGATCATAATATGAATCAGCGAAATGAAGCCCGTTGCATTGCATACGATGACAAGCCCAAGCAAAATCGATGCGATGCCGAGCGCCAAGTCAAACCGAAACATATTGCGGTAGAGGTCGCCGGTAAAATAACCGACTACACGCATAATGCCGTGGACGAGACAGATGCCGCCGACAATATAGCAGAGCGCATAAGCAAAGAAGGACGGCCAAATCAGCATGCAGATGCCCGCCGCGATAAACAGCACGGACAGAAGAACATAACTTTTCTTGAAGTTTTCGTAAAATCTCATAGTATTCACTCCTTCATTTTAATCATTCTACACCCAAAAGGTATGGCATACAACGGTCAAAAAGGCGTAAATGTGTAGTTTTCGAAGAAATCGACGTCCTTATTTTACAAGGCGAAACTCCACGCTCTCGGCGTCGGCGCACTTCACGCTGTCCACCCCGACCATGGAGGATTCGCCGTTGACATAGAGCGCCCAATAGGTCGCATCGACGTCGTAGTCGGCAAGAACGCCGCAGACGCGCTTGACATACAGCCCGTAGGCACTGCTTTCGCCCTCAATCAAGCCGAGTTTCTGCAATGCCGAGCCGACCGTTTCCTCATCGGTCGAAACCGTGTATACGCTGCTCGTGCCGTCGCCAAAGGTCGCGGTAAAGTCGAACGTATACTTCCCTTCGCCGATTAAAGTCGCTTCGCCGTTCGTGTCGGAAACAAGGATGGAGGTCGGACCGTCCGCGCCGCCGATAACCCCGACAGACTTCTCGCCGCAGGCGGCAAGCGAAACAAGCAGCAAGCAGACAAGCACCGCCGCAATAACGCTAAAACTCGTTTTTTTCATGATATTCTCCGTTTTTGTAAAATTCTCGAAGAAAAAGCCCCCGTCAAGAGGCTTTTTCTTGTTGCTTAAAACGCGATTTTTTCTTCAATATACGCCTTGAGGTCTTCAATCTTGATGCGCTCCTGCTGCATGGTATCGCGGTCGCGCACGGTGACACAGCCGTCGGCTTCACTGTCAAAGTCATAGGTGATGCAGAACGGCGTGCCGATTTCGTCCTGACGGCGATAGCGCTTGCCGATAGAGCCGGTCTCGTCAAAGTCGATGGCAAAATACTTGAAGAGGGACTCCTGTACCTCGGCGGCTTTGTCGGAGAGCTTCTTTGACAGCGGAAGAACTGCCGCCTTGAACGGCGCAAGCGCGGGGTGCAGATGCAAGACAACGCGGGTGTCGCCCTCGCCGACCGTCTCCTCGTCATAGGCATCGACGAGGAAAGCGAGCGCTACGCGGTCTGCGCCGAGCGAAGGCTCGATAACATAGGGAACATACTTCTCGTTCGTCTCGGGGTCAAAATACTCCATCGACTCGCCGCTGTGGTTGGCGTGCTGCGTCAGGTCGTAGTCGGTGCGGTCCGCGACGCCCCAAAGCTCGCCCCAGCCGAACGGGAACAGATACTCAAAGTCGGTCGTCGCCTTGGAATAGAAGCAAAGCTCGTCCGCATCGTGGTCGCGCAGCTTGAGATTCTCGCGCGTCATGCCGAGGTCGTAGAGGAACTGTGCGCAGTAGTCCTTCCAGAACTTAAACCATTCGAGGTCGGTGCCGGGCTTGCAGAAGAATTCAAGTTCCATCTGCTCAAACTCGCGAATACGGAAAATGAAGTTGCCGGGTGTAATTTCGTTGCGGAACGACTTA
>SFNW01000077.1 GCA_004554105.1 Clostridiales bacterium
TCCCATACGCCCTTGATATACTCGGCAACGGCGGTCTCGCATTCATTCTGTCTGTAGGAGACGCTAAAGCTGCCGCTGCTGACGCCCGCTTCGGCAAGCAGTGCCTTTGCGCCGTCAAGATCGCCCGCGGTATTCAGCACGCCGCCGTGTACCTTGCGGAAGGTCTTGCCCGAGGTCGCGTCAAAGACGGTATTGGCAATCAAACCGGTTGCGGGGTCTGCATAGACGAGAAGGTCGGCAATCGTCTGACGGTCAATCGCCATCGAAAGTGCTTTGCGGACTCTTGCGTCGGCAAACAACTTGTTTTCGGTATTAAAGAGGTAGGAATAGGTCGAATTTGCGTCGGTGACGTGCGCCTTGCTCTTCAACTCGGCGCGTTTAGCGAGCGGAACGTCGCCCATGTAGAGGAAGTCCTCCTCCGACTCAAACGCGGCGTAGATTGCATCGAGGTCATCGGCATAAGCGCGCTGACCCTGCGGTTTGTCCTCTTCTTTGATAAAGGTGACGAGAATGCGATAGGGCTTGACGTAGCGGTCAAGCTTATCCTCCTCGGTATCGCGATAGTAATAGGTGTTGCGCTCGATGCGCATGGTGTTGTCCTCGCGGTCAATCGACTTGATAACGAACGGACCGTTGGAGACCAGCGTCGCGTGTCTGCGCGACCAGTAACGCAGATTGCCCGCAACCGATTCCTCGCGAAGCGGCACGAGCGAAAGGCTTGCGAGATTCTTCTGGAAGTTCTCGTAGTCGATTTTTTCCTCAAAGGTGATTTCAAGGAGGTATGTATCCAGCGCCACAACGCCGAGGTCGTCAATCGAGGCGTCGCCCGCCTTGACCTTGCGCGCGTTCTTGACGTCGTAGAGGAGTGCCGCCGCCGTGCTCTCGGTCGTGCATTCCATGATGCGCTTCCATGCAAAAACAAAGTCGTCCGCAGTCAGTGCGCGGCCGTCCGACCATTTGGTCTTTTTAATGGAAATCTGCATTTTATACTCGCGGTCGATCTCGTTTTCGAGAATCGTGACCTTATCGGCAAGCGCCTTGACGAGGTTGCCCTTTTCGTCGAGGCGGAACAGCCCCTCGTAGAGCAGACCGAGAATTTTCACCGCAGACTCGTCGGTTACGTCGAGACCCGGGTCAAACGCATATATATCGCCCGTGATGTAGGCGTGGAAAATATCACCCTTGTCCTCGCTGTCCATGGAAATCGAGCCGTTGCAGGACGCAAGCGGCAGGGCGACGGTAAGCAGACATAACAGAAGTGCAAGCACTCTTTTCATTTCTAATCGGTCCTCCGAAATCAACTGATGGTACGATTACATAAAATCGCTTTTTTAATTATATCATTAGTTATGAGGTTAATCAATGCAAAATTTTTTAATTCTGAAACATTGGATATTCTGCACAATTCGATTTTTTGATTTTCGTCAAATTTTACAATCGGTTTTTTCTCCATGTGACAGGTTGCCCCAAAATACAGACGACGTTTTGACTATAATACGAATAAGCCGCATGCTTTGCGGGAACAATCCAAAGAAAACGAAAAGCGAGTGAGCAAATGGCGAAATACAGTATCCGAACCGACCTTGCCTGCGAATCCGAAGCGGTACACGACGCGGGCAAAAACGGCACCGAATATACCGAGGAGGAACGCGGCGGCTTCCGCGTGGCGAAGCTGACCGTGCAAAACGAGGTCGGCGAACGCGCGACCGGCAAGCGGCGCGGCACCTATGTCACGATTTTTTCGGCGCTGCTCTGCGACGAGGGCGAAGAGCGGCTTGACGCGCTTGCCGCGCTTGTCGCGGAGCAAATCGGCGCGCTTGCAAAGAATCTGCTTTCCGGCGAGCCGCGCTGCGTCCTCGTCGCGGGCCTCGGCAATCGCGAAATCACCGCCGACTGCATCGGGCCGAAGACGGTCGACAAGCTGACCGTGACGCGGCATATCCGTGCGCACGACGAGGCGCTGTTCAACCGTTTCTGCCGCGTGCCGCTCTGCGCCATCGCCCCCGGCGTTCTCGGACAGACCGGCATCGAAACCGCCGAACTGCTCGGCGGCGTCCTCGACTGCGCAAAGCCCGATCTCGTCATCGCGGTCGACGCGCTTGCGGCACGGTCGGTCAAGCGGCTCGGCGCAACCGTGCAGATTTCGGACGCGGGCATTTTCCCGGGCAGCGGTATCGGCAATCGCCGCAGCGAAATCAGCCGCGACTCGCTCGGCGTGCCGGTCATCGCGCTCGGCGTGCCGACCGTGGTCAACTCCGCGACACTGGTCTACGACGCACTGCAAAGCGCGGGCTACGGCGAAGTCGACGGCAAAATCGAAAAGGTGCTGCACGAGGGCGAGAGCTTTTTCGTCTCCCCGCGGCAGAGCGACCGCATCAGCGAAAGCGTGTCCGACCTGTTTGCGGACGCAATCGACCGCCTGTATCTCTACGGAAAGGAAGAAACAACATGACAACAGCCGAACGGGCTTTGATTGAGGAAGACCGCTTATCGCCGTCGGACGCCGCCGCAGCGCCGTCCGACGCGAATCATTCGTTTACCGACGCCCCCGTGCGCCGCTCGCCGCCGCGCCGCGCACTGCTGCAAAACGCGCTCTGCCTCGTCTGCGCGCTGGCGGCGCTTGCCGTGCTCTTTCTCTGTGCGCTCGACGAGCTGGACGAAATCCGCAGCCGCGGGCTGCTGAATTACATCACCGAAAGCCTGCTCACCGTCTCGGATGGCGACAGTCTATCGCTCGGCAACCGCATGAGCGCGGCGGCGTTCGGCGCGACGGAAAACGGTGCGGCAGACAATTCGGACGGCAGCGTTTCTGCAGGGCTTGTCGCGCCGATTCCCCTGCCCCGCGTCTACTACATACCGAAAGAGGAAATCGCAAAAGGCATCTACATCGAGCGGGAAAAACTCGAAAAGAAGATTTTCGAGCTTTACGCCTTCGACTATGCCAAAGTGCCGAGCGGAAAGTACGCGATTCTGCCGACCGACCTTTCGGCAAAGAGCGCGACCGACTTAAAGAACGACACTTCCTATCATATAGACATGAACGAGGTCGCCGCCGCGGCAATGCAGCTTGCGCCGGAGACGGTAACCGACGAGCCGCTCGTCCTCATCGTCCACACGCACGGCACCGAAGCCTTTTCAAAAGAGGGCGCGACCTGCTACGGTGAGGACGAAAGCGGACCGCGCAGCACCGACACGTCGCAAAACGTCGTCGCCGTCGGCAGAGCGCTCTGCGAGGCGTTAAACAAGGCGGGCATTCCGACGCTGCAATGCGAGACAATGCACGACAAGGACTCCTACATTGACGCCTACGAGCGAAGTGCCGAGTCGATTGCCGCCTACCTTGAAAAGTATCCGTCGATTCGCTATGTCTTTGACGTACACCGCGATTCGCTGATTCGCAACGACCGCGTCAAGCTCCGCCCTGTTACGCTGCACGACGGCGAGCCATGCGCACAGCTGATGATGCTGGTCGGCTCGGACGAAAAGGGCGCGGGCAGTTACGACTGGCAGGGCAACCTCACGCTTGCCGAAGCAATTCAACAAAAGTTGACCGAGGACACACTCGGCGTCGCACGGCAGCTCTGTCTGCGCGGCGCGTCCTACAACCAGCAGCTCGCCGCGCACGGTCTGCTGCTCGAAATCGGAAGCTGCGGCAATTCGCTCTCCGAAGCCGAAGCCGCCGCGCGCGTTTTCGCCGACGCCTTTGCCGAGGTGCTGAAAGGAGAGTAGGAAAGATAGAAATGGCAGGAATTGCGGGGCGCCGCCCCGCACCCCGCATAAGGGGCTTTTTTGTAAAAAAGCCCCTTATGAATCCGCAAAAAACTTCATAATAAAAGAAAAAGCAGCTGAACGGTATTTCGTACAGCTGCTTCAGGCGCCGTTTCTCTTGCCTCCCTCAAGGAGGGAGCCTTGTTTTTCAACAAAAAGCCGCTGCATAGGCAATTCCGTGCAGCGGCTTTATTTTTATATTTCGTAGGGGCAGGCGTCCTCACGGGCGCGGCGTCAATGGCACTCCGTCGCACATTGTAAAATGGTTTTATTCCTCGAAATGCGCGACCAGTCCGGCGCACGCAATCACAAGGCAAAGCGTAACGCCCGCCGCAACCGAAACCGTGCCGCATTCCATGCCGCCGATCAAGCCGAAAACGACAACGAAGCTGGCAACAGTCGCCGCGACCTGCAAGCCGCGCAGCGTAACCCGCTCGCAAACCGTCAGATAAATCGCGCGAAACAGGCGAAGCAGCACATCGGCGACCGATGCCGACCGATTTTTTCTCGCGCTGACATTTCCCTTGTAACCGTATGCGTTGTATGCGTTCATTTTACGTTCCTCCGTAATCTTTCGGCTCTTTCGTGTCTACATATTAACACCATTTTTGGAAAATGTCAATACATTTTTTCAAAAAAATTTCCTATTTTGAAAAATATTTTATCCGTTTAGGAAAAAATAGAGAAAAAAGTATTTACATTTCGGAAAATGCGTGTTATAATCGAATCAACAAGAAATTTGCTTTGTTTTACTGTAAAAATATGTAAATTGAGGTTTGTTTATGAGTTTTTCCGAACGGGTCAAACTGCTGAAAAAGGAAAAGGGGATCACAAACGAAGCGCTCGCCGAGGCGACGGGTATTCCGCTCGGCACGCTCGGCAAGCTGCTCTCGGGTTACACCGAAGAGCCGAAGCTGTCGACCGCCGTGGCGATTGCCGACGCGCTCGGGTGCAGTCTCGAATACCTCGCCACCGGCAAGCCGGAAGAGCTGCGGCTTGATGAGAGCGAGACCATGCTGATTACGCGCTACCGCGCACTCGACGCGCACGGCGTCCGCGTGTGCGACTATATTATAGGAGAAGAATATATGCGCTCGTGTGAAAGTGCGAGAAATGTCGTGGCGGAAGTTCCCGCCGACATTTTCCGTCAGAATGCCAAGCGCAGAAGCCCGAAGAAGCAGCCGGAGGAGGTCGCCGCCGTCATGCGTCGGATTCCGCTCTTTGCCGACCGCGTTTCCGCTGGTCTCGGTATGCACCTCGACTCGAACGACTCGACCGAAATCAGCATTGTTGACAATCCCAAGACACGGAACGCCGACTTCGCCCTGCGCGTCTCGGGCGACTCGATGGAGCCGCGCTTTAGTGACGGCGACATTCTTCTCGTCTCAAACTCTGCCGAGGTCGGCGTAGGCGAGCTCGGCATCTTCATCTGCGACGGCGAGGGCTACTTCAAGCAGTTCGGCGGCGACCGTCTCGTTTCGCTCAATCCGCGTTACGCGCCGATTCCGCTCTCCTCGTTCGGCTCGTTCTCCTGCCGCGGCAAGGTGCTCGGCACCCTGCGGCATAAACATTAAAACTCTCCGAAAAAGCGGGTTTTCTGTTGCGTCATGCCGCGGCGTATGCTATACTTATGATGTATGGTTTGTCCCACATGGGGCAGCCGCTTCAGCACAGCGCGGGCGCACACCGCTCGCATGATTTAAGGAGGAATACCTTGGTCACCATCGGCATCGACATCGGCGGAAGCACGACGAAGATCGTCGGCTTTGCGTCGAAGAACGACCGCAAACTCATTGAGCCGCTTTCGGTGCGGGCAACCGACCCTGTCACCTCGGTCTACGGCGCGTTCGGCAAATTCATCAGCGAGAACAACCTCAACCTTTCGGACATCGAAAAGGTGTCCGTGACCGGCGTCGGCTCGAAATACATTACCAAACCGCTCTATTCCCTGCCCTGCGTCAACGTCCCCGAATTCAAGTGTATCGGACTCGGCGGACTGTATCTGTCGGGGCTTGACGACGTGATCGTCGTCAGCATGGGTACGGGCACCGCGCTTGTCCACGCCATTCGCGGCAGCGAGATTGAATATCTCGGCGGCACGGGCGTCGGCGGCGGCACGCTGATTGGGCTGTCCGAAAAACTCATCGGCATCGGCTCTGCCGAGCATCTCTCCGAGCTTGCCGAGGGCGGCGACCTTGACCGCATCGACCTGCGCATCAAGGACATCACCATGGCGAGTTATGACCTCCCCGCCAACATGACGGCGGCAAACTTCGGCAAGGTCAGCGAACTTGCGACCAAGGAGGACTTTGCGCTCGGTCTCATCAACATGATTTTCGAGACCGCGGGTATGATGGCGGTGTTCAATTCGCGTATGCACAAGACGCGGGACATCGTCCTCACCGGCAACCTCACGCAGATTACACAGGCGAAAGGCATCTTTGATACGCTTTCCCGGATGTTCGACGTCAATTTCATCATTCCGGAGCGCGCCCAGTACTCAACCGTTATCGGCGCAGCGCTCTGCGCACTTTAAGCTTATGAAACCGAAAATGATTCTTTTTGACTACGGTCAGACGCTGGTCGTCGAGCCGCAGTTTGACGCCAAGCTCGGCTATGCGGCGGTTTACGACCGCACGGACGGCGGCAGCGTCTCGCGCGAAGCATTCTGCGACTTTGCCGACGCGCTCTTTCTCTCGCTTGCCGAAAAAGCGCACAATACTTATCATGAAATCGACAATATCAGGTTTCTCACGGCGGTCTGCTCTTACTTCGGCATGACGCCCTCGATTTCCTTTGAGGACGCCGACCTGCTCTACTGGGACACGGCGACGCACGGCTCGCACGCCTCGCCGCACGCAAGCGAGTTGCTTGCCGCACTTGAAAAGCGCGGCATTCGTACCGGCGTGGTCAGCAACCTCAGCTTTGCAAGGCACAGTCTTGAAGCGCGGCTGTCGCGGTATCTGCCCGACCATGCTTTTGAGTTTGTCGTCACCAGCTCCGACCTGCTCTTCCGCAAGCCCGAGCGTTTTATCTTTGACTACGCACTGCGCAAAGCCGGACTGTCACCCGAGGAAGTGTGGTTTGTCGGCGACAATCCGCCGGCTGACATCTTCGGCGCGTATCACGCGGGAATACGTCCCATGCTTTATACCGGCGCGCGTATGCGTCGGTACGATACGCCGCTTGAAGTCCCGCACACCGAAATCGACGATTTAGCCGACCTTATCGGTTTGCTCGACGAAGCCTGAACTCCCCTCGACATCTACAGTATAGCGCATCATGCGTCCGATAAAGCGGACTTATATCGCACATTTAAAAATCCGCAGTTTCAAAAGAAACTGCGGATTTTTTAATTCCAAGACAGAGCAAAATGCAGCCCGCGGCGAATTTACCGCGGGCTGCATTGTCTTTCAACTTATTTTATTTTCTTTTGTTGATGTCTTCAAACTCAACCTTACCCATATTGTCTGCAGCGCCGGTCAGACCGTCGGGCGTTTCTTCCTCGCCCGTGCCCATCTTGCCGCCGTTGACGACCAAGTTGGTGATAATACCGAAAATCAGTGCGGTTGCAAGTGCCGTGACGGTGAGGAGCGCACCGCCGGTTGCGCTGTTCGTACCGAAGTTCAGCGAGAGACCGCCGATACCGGTAACCAGAATTGCACTGACAACAAACAGGTTCTTGTTGTTGCCGAGGTCAACCTTCTTGAGCATCTGCAAGCCCGATACGGCGATGAAGCCGTACAGTGCGACGCACGCGCCGCCCATGACGCACTTCGGAATCGAGTTGATCAGTGCAACGAAGGGCGTGAAGAACGAGAGGAGCATGCAGCCGATGCCTGCGGTGACAATCGAGATAATCGAAGCATTGCCGGTGATTGCAACGCAGCCGATGGACTCGCCGTAGGTGGTGTTTGCCGCGCCGCCGAAGAAACCGCCGACGATAGAGCCGAGGCCGTCGCCGATGAGCGTCTTGTCAAGGCCGGGCTCGGTAATCAGGTCTCTGCCGATAATCGAGCCGAGGTTCTTGTGGTCTGCGATGTGCTGTGCAAGCTCAACGATTGCAATCGGTACAAAGGTCATTGCGATGTTGCCGAGCGCCGCGCCGTCAATCGGCAGAACGCCTTCGGGGTGCTGGGTCAGTGCCTGCAGAATGGTGAACTTGGGGTAGTCGACAATCGAGGTCAGACCGAACGGAAGGAAGGCTTCCTTGAAAGCGTCGAAGCTCAGAATCTGCAGCTCGGGATTTCCGGTAGCCATACCGATGAGGGTAACGATCAGTGCCAGGAGATAGCCGACGCCGACGCCGATGATAAAGGGAATCAGGCGGAGCGTCTTGGAGCCCTTGACCGAAACAAGGACGATGGTCAGGAAGGTAACTGCGCCGATGAGAATGGTCAGCAGGCTGTAGCTGCCGCCGCCGTTGCCCGACATCCAGGAGGTTGCCGTGCCCGAAAGCGAAAGACCGATGAGGGTTACGATAGGCCCGATGATGACTGCCGGCATCAGTTTGTTGACCCACTTGGAGCCGACAACCTTAATGATGAGGGCAAGCGCAACATAGACGAGACCTGCAAAGACGATACCGATCAGCACGCCCCAGTAGCCGTAGTTCATGCCGATGACGGCTGCATACGCGCCGAGGAAGGTGAACGAAGAACCGAGGAAGACCGGGCTCTTGCGCTTGGTGCAGAGAATGTAAACGATCGTACCGATGCCTGCGCCGAACAGTGCTGCGGCGGGGTCGAAGCTGAGCGTCTGACCGTTGCTCATCGCGTAGGTCGACATCAGAATCGGAACGAGCAGCGTTGCCGCCATGATTGCGATCATCTGCTGGAAAGCAAAGATCAGGGTTTGACTGAACTTGGGGCGGTCGCCGATGTCATAAACGAGTTTCATACAATACTCCTCCTTGTCTGTCCCGGCAATACAAAAAACCTTGTCAATATTGACAAGGTTCAAATATGCAACATAGGGTTGTCCTATAAATTTGCCGCACACTCATCTTGTCGATATCTCTGTATCG
>SFNW01000078.1 GCA_004554105.1 Clostridiales bacterium
AAATCGTCGGTGTTCAGCCGACGAAGGGGAAACTCCCCGAGGACTTTAGTCCTCGGTATACAGGCGACGGTGATTTTCGCGGATAGACCGGCGAAAATAAAACAAATATGCAGAAAACCGCCCTTGTGGGCGGTTTTCAACTTTAGCAGACAGAGGCACATTGCCTCAAATATACAATAGCCTTTCGCCGGTCGGTCTGTGCCGCATACGGCTGTCCCCTTACTTCGAGATTTCGACGGAGAGGTCGTACAACCTCTTAAACGCCGCAAACTTTTCCGCGCAGAACTCGCGCATCCACGTTACGGTTTCGGCGTCGAACTTCGCAAGGTCGCCGTCCTTCAGCTTATCCTTGTACATACGGTCGAGAATCAGTGCCTTGCCGATGTCCATGGTCGTGATTTCGCCCTTGCGCTCGCAGACGACGATATTGCTCTTGCCCTCAAGCAGCATTTCGACTGCCGCCGCGCCCATCGTACTGCCGAGCATACGGTCGCGCAGCGTCGGGCTGCCGCCGCGGACGACGTGCGCAAGGCGGGCAAAACGGGTCTCGATGCCGGTCTTTTCGGGAATCAGTTCGGTCAGTTTTTCGCCGTAGCCGGGCAGACCCTCCGAGACGATAATGATGAAGTTGCGCTTGCCCTTTTCGCGCGAAACCTTCAACTCCTCAATCATGCCGTCCTCGTCGAAGGGAATCTCCTTGATGGCGACGGCGCTTGCGCCGACGGCAATCGCGGTTTGCAGTGCGATGTCGCCCGCGTCTCTGCCCATGACCTCGACGACGTTGCAGCGCGCGTGGGATTCGCAGGTGTCGCGCAGGCGGTCAACCATCTCAATCGTGGTGTTGACTGCGGTGTCGAAGCCGATGGAAAAGTCGGTGGAGGTGATGTCATTGTCGATTGTGCCGGGCAGACCCACGCAGGGAACGCCGTGCTCGGTCAGGTCGGTCGCGCCGCGGAACGTGCCGTCGCCGCCGATGGCGACGATGCCGTCGATGCCGAAGCGGCGGCAGTTTGCCATCGCCTCACGCATACCTTCCTCGGTCTTGAACTCGGGGCAGCGGTCGGAGTAGAGCACCGTACCGCCGTGGTTGATGATATTGGAAACCGAGCGCATATCGAGCGGGTGAATGTCGCCCTCGATCAGTCCGCGGTAGCCGCGGTAGATGCCCATGCACTCAACGCCGCGCGCCAGCGCGGTACGAACGACGCTGCGGATCGCAGCGTTCATGCCCGGGGCGTCGCCGCCCGAAGTCAGAATGCCGATTCTCTTAAATTCTTTCATCATCGTATCTCCTTTTATGCAGTAAATGGATTAAAATTCGATTATGTTTGCCGAATAGTCGGCTTCCTCGGCTTCGCCGAGCGCAAGCGCGAGCATCTCAAAGACCGAGCGTGCGCGAATCTCGCTTCTGCCGCCGACCTTGCCGAGGGAAAGCCGCCTTGCGCGTGCGCCGCGTTCGCTGCTCACGGCGATATAGACCGTGCCGACCGGCTTTTCGGGCGTGCCGCCGCCCGGACCGGCGATGCCGGTCACGCTGACCGCGATGTCGACGCCGACCGCCTCGCGCGCGCCGCGCGCCATTTGCAAGGCACAGGGGGCGCTGACCGCGCCCGCGCTGTCGAGGACGCTTTGCGGAACGCCGAGCAGATTTTCCTTGACCGAATTGTCATAGGACACAATGCCGCCGAAAAACACGTCCGACGCGCCGGGGACGGCGACGACCGCCGCCGCGGCAAGCCCGCCCGTGCAGGATTCCGCAAAGGCAAGCGTCAGTCCCTTTTTGCGCAGGGTGTCAATCAGCGCTTCGGCGAGTGCCGCCGTGTCGACTTGGTTTGCGCCGCTCATGGCCGTCCCTCCGACTCAGTCAAACAGCGGGTACTTCGCGCAGAGCTTTGCGACCTCGGCGCGAATATAGTCCGCCTGATTTTCAAAATCCTTTGCGCAGAGCGCTATCAGATGTGCCAGCGTCCGCATATCCGCTTCGACAAGACCGCGGCTGGTCACTGCGGGCGTACCGACGCGGATACCGCTCGTGACAAACGGCTTTTCGGGGTCGAACGGGATTGCGTTTTTGTTGACCGTGATGTGTACCTCGTCGAGACGGCGCTCCATCTCCTTGCCGGTCAGACCCATGCTCCGCAGATCAATCAGCATCAGGTGGTTGTCTGTGCCGCCCGAAACGAGGTCAAAGCCCTCGGCAATCAGCGCGTCGGCGAGTGCCGCCGCATTTGCGACAATCTGCTTCTGATACGCGGTAAATTCGGGCTTCAGCGCTTCGCCGAAGCAGACTGCCTTTGCCGCGATAATGTGCATCAGCGGACCGCCCTGCGTGCCGGGGAAGATAGCCTTGTCAATCGCCTTGCCGAGTTCCTCGCGGCAGAGAATCATACCGCCGCGCGGACCGCGCAGCGTCTTGTGCGTGGTGGTGGTGACGATGTCCGCAAAGGGAACGGGCGAGGGGTGAAGTCCCGCCGCGACCAGCCCCGCAATGTGCGCCATATCGACCATAAAGAGCGCGCCGACGGCGTGCGCGACGCTTGCCATGCGCTCAAAGTCGATGATGCGCGGGTATGCGGACGCGCCCGCGATAATCAGCTTCGGCTTATGCTCGTGCGCGAGTCGCTCAAATTCCTCGTAGTCGATTCTGCCGGTGTCCCTGTCGACGCCGTAGGAAACAAAGTTGTAGTTTTTACCCGAGAAGTTGACCGGACTGCCGTGCGTGAGGTGTCCGCCGTGCGCGAGATTCATGCCCATGACGGTGTCGCCGTGCTCGAGCAGTGCGACATAGACCGCCGTGTTCGCCTGTGCGCCGCTGTGCGGCTGAACGTTGACGTGCTCCGCGCCGAAGAGCTGCTTTGCACGCTCGATTGCCGCCTTTTCGACAATGTCCACGCAGGCGCAGCCGCCGTAGTAGCGGTGGTCCGGGTAGCCCTCGGCATATTTGTTGGTGAGGATCGACCCCGCGGCAAGCAGTACCGCGTCGGAGACCACATTTTCGGACGCAATCAACTCAAGTCCGTCGCGCTGACGGTTGTATTCCGCCAAAACGGCTTCGCCGATCTCCGCGTCATAACCGATTAGTTTCTCAATAGATTCCTTTATCATCTGTCAATCCTCCGGAAAAATGATTTTTTCAATCCATATTATTATACACGAACGAAGCGGGATTTACAAGAGCGGTGTGAAATTTTTCACGATTTCCCTTGTTTTTGCTAAGTCTTTGCGCCGCTTTGCACAGAGTGCGAGCAGGGAGGTTTGCGGTTTCTGTGCATTTTGTACGGAACTGAACGCTTTTCGGAAAAGAAATTTTGATTTATTGCCGTAATTCGGTTGACAGGACATTGGATTTCGTGCTATAATCAACCGTGGGATTTTGTCTTGAAGCGAGGTGTGCGCCGTGAGCCGAATACTGGTTACCTCCTGCAAGGGCGGCGTGGGCAAATCCACGGTCAGTGCGGGGCTTTCCATCGCGCTCTCACGGCTCGGCAAACGGGTCCTTTTGATTGACTTTGACCTCGGCAACCGCTCGCTCGACCTCATGCTCGGACTTGAGGACGAGCTGATTTACGACATCTGCGATCTGACGTCGGGCAGAGCCGACTGCGAGGCGGTCGTGCATCTCTGCGCCGCATACCCGAATCTTGCCTTTATCGGCGCGCCCTTCCGTTACGAGGGCGGTATCACGGCAGAGTCGCTCGGCGACGCGCTGCACAGGCTGGAGGAGGTCTACGACTTCGACTATGTCGTCGTCGACACCTCGGGCGGCGCGCACGAATCGGTGGCGCTCTCCGCGCCGGTCTGCGATACCGGCATCATCGTTTCCTCGCAGAATCCGACCTCGATCCGCGCGGCGGAAAAATCGGGGCTGATCCTCGACGAGGCGGGACTGAGCGAGCAATATCTCATCATCAACGGCTTCGATATGCAGCCGGAGAGCGCGAAGGAGCGCGCCGGCATTATTGAGATGATTGACCGCACGCGCACGCGCCTGCTCGGCATCGTGCCGATGGACGTGCGGCTCGCCCTGCTCTCCGAAAAGGGGAAGAGCGTGTTTGACGGCGAGGGCGGCAATGCGCGCACCGCATTTGAGAATATCGCAAACCGCCTGTGCGGCACACATACCCCGCTGCTTGCGGGCTTCAAGGGCGTCAAACGGCGCAAATTATTATTTGAGTAAAGCACATATCCGACTTGATTCTGAATTTCAAGAGAAGGACGGTGGAACGAATCATGGATATAGCCATCATTGCAAGCGATACCAAAAAGGAACTGATGACCCAGTTCTGCATTGCGTATTGCGGTATCCTTTCCAAGCATAATCTCTGCGCGACGCAGATTACCGGCAAATACATTTCGGACGCGACGGGACTCTCAATAGAGAAGTTGTTGCCGGGCGCGACGGGCGGCGAACAGCAGATTGCCTCCCGCATCGCCTATGACGAAATCGACGTGCTGCTCTATTTCCGCGACACCGTTCCGAAGGCGGAGTTCGACGAGGCGGAGTACCAGCTTCTCAGACTCTGCGACGTGCATAACGTCCCCGTGGCGACCAACATCGCCACCGCCGAGGTCTTGATTTGCGCGGTCGAGCGCGGCGACCTCAACTGGCGCGATTTCGTCAATCCGCGCTCCGAGTACAACCGACGCAAGAAAGCACAGCTCTGATTTGTTTTTTTGAAAACAGGGCTTGACAAACTTGTTTTCGGGGTCTATAATGACGACACGGAAAGAGATATGTCCGCTGAAATACTGCCGTCAGAGACGGGACTCATCGGCTGAAAGGTCCCTCGGTAAGGTTTTTGCGGGTACCGCTCCTTCCCGCGGTGAAAGTCCGCAGACAATCAAACAGTTCAAAGAGTAAAAAACGCGGGTGGAACCGTGCAAAAAGTTTTTTGCACCCCGACGGCAGAAAAGCCGTCGGGGTTTTTGTTTGCCGCGAAAGCACGCGAGAGTTTCAGCGGCGATGTATCACACTGCTTTAGGAACTCATGCGTCCGCTCTGCGGACGCCGGTCACTACGCTATGCGATAAAAAAACGGGCGATGCATGAATCGACCCGGACTGTGGAAAATCAGGCTCCCTCTCCGAGGGAGCTGTCACCGGAGGTGACTGAGGGAGTTACAATGGTTGCATTACTCCTTCCGTCGCCGTTCGGCGCCACCTCCCTCAGGGAGGGAGGCATGAGATGTTTACGCAAAAGGCTTTCCCTTTGTGACGCTGACTTGAGGGAGTTATTAAAATCGGATGCTCGGAGGTGACAAGATGACGCGCGTGGCTTTGGTGCACTGCGGCGATTACGCCGAGGCGGATACGGCGGTGAAGACCGCGCTCGACCTTATCGGCGCGGCGGCGCTGTTCAAACCCGAGGAAAAAATCCTGTTAAAGCCCAATCTGCTTGCCAAGGCGACGGCGGACAGCGCCTGCACGACGCACCCCGCCGTATTTGCGGCTGTTGCGAAGTATCTGGCGGCACTCGGCTGCCGCGACCTTGCCTACGGAGACTCCCCGGGGCACGGGCAGACGCTCGCCGTGGCGCGCGCCTGCGGCATTGCCGACGCCGCCGAGTCGCTCGGCGTCCGCGCGGCGGATTTCTCGTCGGGGAGTACCGTCGCTTATCCGCAGGGCAAGACTGCCAAAGAATTTATCCTGTGCAATGAGGTGCCGACCTTCGACGCGATCGTCAATGTCTGCAAGATGAAGACCCACATGCTCGAACGCATCACGGGCGCACAGAAAAATCTGTTCGGCTGCGTGTTCGGGCTGAACAAGGGCGCAAGCCATGTCAAGTTTCCGAACGCCGAACGCTTTGCCGAGATGCTCGCCGACCTCAATCTGATGCTCCGCCCGCGGCTGCATATCATGGACGGCGTGGTCGCGATGGAGGGCAACGGTCCGCAGTCGGGCGTGCCGCGCAAAATGGGCGTGATTCTCGCGTCGACCGACCCGGTCGCGCTTGACACGGTGTTCGCGTCGCTTGTCTGTCTCGACCCGACGCTCGTCCCGACCAACGTGGTCGGCGCGGCGCACGGTGTCGGCGTCTGTGACGTGACCGAAATTGAGGTTGTTACCGCGGACGGGGTGCTGACGGTCGCCGAGGCACAGGAAAAATTCGGCTGTCCCGACTTCGACGTCTACCGCGGCAGAGCCGACAAGGGCGAAATCAAGCAGCTTCGCCCCTTCCGCCGGTTGCTGAAGCAAAAGCCGAAAATCGACAAGCGCAAATGCGTTCGCTGCGGCGTCTGCGTCAAGAGCTGTCCCGTCGAGGGCGGCGCGCTTCATTTCAAGCGCGACGGCAAGCCGCCGGTCTACGACTACAAAAAGTGCATCGGCTGCTACTGCTGTCAGGAGATGTGCCCGAAACGCGCGATTTACAATTACCGCAATCCGCTGACCAAAATCGCGGATCTGAAATTTAAATTATAAGAAAATTTAAAAATATAACGGAGGTACAAACCATGATTCAGGTGAAATTTTCAAGCGGCGAACAGGTTTCCTGCGAGGCGGGAACAAGTGTTTACGACGCGGCTGCGTCTGCCGGCATCATCAGCCGCGAGGTGCTCGCGGCGACCGTGAACGGCGAGCTTGTCGGGCTGACGACGCCGCTCGACGGCGACAGCGAGGTCGCGCTGCACACCTTTGAGGATAAGGAGGGGCAGAAGGTCTTCCGCCACACCGCGTCGCATATCCTCGCGCAGGCGGTCAAGCGCCTGTACCCCGAGGTCAAGCTGACCATCGGTCCTGCGGTCGACAACGGCTTCTACTATGATTTCGACAGCGATTTGCCGTTCGATGCCGAGATGCTTTCGGCAATCGAGGCGGAGATGAAGAAGATTGTCAAGGAAAACCTCAAGCTCGAGCGCTTCACGCTGCCCCGCGACGAGGCAAAGAAACTGATGGAGGAAAAGGACGAGCCGTACAAGGTGCTGCTCATCGACCGCGTGCCCGAGGGCGAGGAGATTTCGTTCTACAAGCAGGGCGATTTCGTCGACCTTTGCGCGGGTCCGCACCTGTTCTCGACCGGCGCGGTCAAGGCAGTAAAGCTGCTGCAATGCACCGGCGCGTACTGGGAGGGCAACAGCAAAAACAAGATGCTCAAGCGCGTGTACGGCACGGCGTTCCCGAAGAAGGACGAGCTGAACGCCTACCTCGCAAGCGTCGAGGAGGCAAAGAAGCGCGACCACAACAAAATCGGCCGTGACCTCGAATACTTCACGACGGTCGACGTCGTCGGTCAGGGGCTGCCGATTCTCTTGCCGAAAGGCGCGCGCACGATTCAGCTGCTTCAGCGTTTCGTCGAGGACGAGGAACAGCGCCGCGGCTGCCTGTTGACCAAGACGCCGCTGATGGCAAAGCGTGACCTCTACCGCATTTCGGGTCACTGGGACCACTATCTTGACGGTATGTTCGTCATCGGCGACCCGCACGATGAGGAAAAGGAATGCTTCGCCCTGCGCCCGATGACCTGCCCGTTCCAGTATCAGGTCTTCCTCAACCGCAAGCGTTCCTACCGCGATTTGCCGATGCGCCTTGTCGAGACCTCCACGCTCTTCCGCAACGAGGATTCGGGCGAAATGCACGGTCTGATTCGCGTCCGTCAGTTCACGATTTCCGAGGGACACTATATCCTGCGCCCCGAGCAGCTTGAGGAGGAATTCAAGGGCTGTCTCGACCTCGCCATGTTCATGCTCGACGCGGTCGGCTTGAAAGAGGACTGCACCTTCCGCTTCTCGCAGTGGGACCCGAACCGCAAGGACAAGTACGAAGGTACGCCCGAGCAGTGGGACGAGGCGCAGACCCTGATGGGCAAGATTCTCGACCACCTCGGACTCAAGTATACCATCGGCATCGACGAGGCGGCGTTCTACGGACCGAAGCTCGACATTCAGATTAAGAATGTCCACGGCAAGGAGGACACGCTGATTACGATTCAGATTGACCTGTTGCTTGCCAAGAAGTTCGGCATGGAGTACACCGACAGCGACGGACAGCAAAAGACGCCGTACATCATTCACCGCACCTCGCTCGGCTGCTATGAGCGCACGCTTGCGCTGATGCTCGAAAAGTACGCGGGTGCTCTGCCGATGTGGATTGCGCCGATGCAGATTCGCATTCTGCCGATTACCGACGCACACATCGAGTATGCAAACGAGCTGCAGAAGAAGTTTGAGGCGCTGCACATGCGCTCCGAGGTCGATGCGCGCAACGAGACCATCGGCTACAAGATTCGCGACGCCAAGATGCAGAAGCTGCCGTATATGCTGATTGTCGGCGATAACGAGGTCGCCACCGGACACGTTTCGGTGCGCGGACGCGACGACAAGACGGTCGACATGACGGTCGCCGACTTCATCGCCAAAGCCGCAGACGACATCGCAACCAGACGGAAAGACTGAAAAACGTAAAAATAAAGAACCGCCCGAGAGGGCGGTTCTTTATTTGATTATCGTGTGTTTGACCTTTCGCAGGAAAGCCAGCAGCCTTTCGTTTCTGCGGTAGAACGGGAAGCGGCGGACGCGCTCTCTTGCATAGCGGCGGTAGTCGGGGGTGTCGAGTGTGCGGTGTTCCTCGCCTGCATAATAGCCGCACATTTTGGCAAGGACGGCACTTTTCGGCACACCGTATTCGAGCGAAGTTTGATTGTCGCCGCAAAAGGTCAGAGTGTCGCGTTCGACGGCAATCAGACGGTGCAGAACAAATTGACCGTTTGCCCGCCGGTAGAGCAGGACGTCGCCGACCGTATATGTGTTTGCCGCGGCAAGCTCGACCGAAT
>SFNW01000079.1 GCA_004554105.1 Clostridiales bacterium
CACCGCTTTGCCGTTGAATCGGTCAACGGTTTTCGCCGCCGGCGAAAACCTACATTTTCTTTTCTCTCTTCTCTCTTATCTCTTATCTTTTCACTTACTTGTGATATTTCCCCCCGCCCTCAATCGAGAGTGCGCGGTAAAGTGCCTCCGACAGAATGACGCGCATCAGTCGGTGCGGAAAGGTCAGGCGAGAGAACGACAGCCGACGGTCGCACGCCGCCTTGACCTTTTCGGCAAGTCCGTGCGACGAGCCGATGACAAAGCAGACCTCGCCGTGCGTTTCCTTGACCTCGTGCAGCAGCGCGGCAAGCTCCTCGCTCGAAAGCTGCTTGCCCTCGACGCAGAGCGCGACCTTGTAGGCGCGGGGCGGCAGATTTTTCAGGATTTGTTCGCCCTCGGCGTCGAGCGCGGCGGCAATTTCGGCGTCGCGTGCGTCAAAGAGCGGGGCTTCTTTCAGGTTGATATTCTTGAGTTCGGCAAACGCCGAGGCGCGCTTTTCGTATTCGGCGATGGCTTCGGCAAAGTATTTTTCCTTCATGCCGCCGACCGAGATGATTGTGATTTTCAGCATTACAGCAGCCTTGTCGGCTCTCCCTCCCTTGCGACGACGATGTCCATTTCGGGGCAGGCGGCTTTTGCCGAGGCAAGCGCAAGGCTCGGCGTGTTGTTCTCGGCGGAGAGGTGCGCGAGTAAGACGTGCCGCGTGCCGCCCGCGTACAGACGGGGGAGATACTTCCCGCACGCCTCGTTGGAAAGATGCCCGCGGTTTGACGCGATGCGCGCTTTCAGCCACGCGGGGTAGGGACCGTCTTCGAGCATTCGCAAATCGTGGTTGGATTCGAGCACGACGGCGTCCGCGCCGCGCAGGTTTTCGTCGATTTCTTCGGTGACGTGACCGATGTCGGTCGCGTAGCCAAGTTTCCTGCCGTCGGACAGGCGAATGATATAGCCGACGCTCATGTCGCTGTCGTGCGGGGTGGTAAAGGAGGAAATCTCCATGCCGCCGATTTGCACCGCATAGAGCGGCGGGTGCAGGACGGCGTTTGCTTGCAGATAGCGGGTCGAGGGAAACAGGCGCTCTGCGGACTGCTCGGTTATGTGAATCGGAATGCCGTATTTTTTCGCCAGCATTTCGAGCGCGCTTGTGTGGTCGGCGTGCTCGTGCGTGACGAAAACCGCGCGCACGCGGGAAATGTCGCTGCCGATGGCAGAGAGCCCGCCGCACAGCGCGCGCAGACTGCGTCCCGCGTCGATGAGAATCGCGTCCTCGCCCGCGCGGATATAGGTGCAGTTACCCTTTGAGCCCGAATACAGCGTGCAGAGCTGCAAGTCTTCCATAAGTCTCCTCGTTTTTGAAAATGAAAAAATTGATTTGGTGCGAAACTAACAAAGGCTCCCTCATTGAGGGAGCTGTCGCCAAACGGCGACTGAGGGAGTTTTGCCCGGGGCAAACTCCTTCCGTCACGCTTCGCGTGCCACCTCCCTCGGCGAGGGAGGCTCTGTTAGTTTGAACTTGATATTTGTTAATGCGGGTGAATCAATACACCTTGATTGCGCCCTCGGGGCGAATCGACATGACGACGCACGCGCCGTCGCCGAACGCCGCGTTCATCACGGCGCGGTAGCCCTCGACCTCGGCGTGCGGCACAAATGCCTGAATCGTACCCGCAAAGCCGCCGCCGTGTACGCGGAATGCGCCGCCCTTGCCGGCAAGCGCGTCCTCGGTGAGGCAGAGCGCGAGCGAAAGTCCCTGCTCGCGGACATTCTTCACGGTAAAGACGTTTTGCAGATACTTGTAGCTCGAATTGCCCGAGGCAATTACGCCGTCAAAGAAGGTCTTGATGTCGCCGTCCAGCAGCGCTTTTTTCTGCACCGCGACGCGCGCGTTTTCGTTTTCAAAATGGAGGGCGCGCAGAATTGCGCGGTCGCCGACCGTCTTGCGCAGCGCGGGAATCTCGCGGATAATCTCTTCCTTGGTCACCTCGCGGAGCACCGGTTTGCCGAAGTGCGCGGCGACCGACTTCATCTCGGCGGGGACAGAGGCATAGTCCTCGTTGAGGTCGGCGTGGTTGCCGCCCGTGTTGGTGATGCAAAGGCTGTAGCCCGCCTTGTTCATGTCAAAGGCAAGCGGCTCGATGACCGGCGCCTTGGGGTCGGCAAAGTCGATGGCGACAAAGCCGCCGACCGCGCACGCGGTCTGGTCCATCAGTCCGCAGGGCTTGCCGAAATACTCGTTTTCGGAGAACTGCGCGATGCGTGCAACCTCGGCGTTGTCGACGCTGCCGTCGTTGTAGAAGTGGTTGATGATGTTGCCGACCATGACCTCAAAGGCGGCGGAGGACGAAAGTCCCGAGCCCTTGTGGACATTGTTGGTTGTAAAGGCGTCAAATCCGCCGGTCTTGTGACCGTAGTTGACAAAGCCCTGTACCATGCCCGCAATCAGCGCGCGCGACTTGAAGAAATAGTCGGAATTCGGCTTTGCGCATTCGGCGACCGTCATGCGGTCCTCGGAATAGCCCTCGCTGCGCAGGCGGACAAGTCCGTCGCTGTTTTTCGCCGCGACGGCGATGATGTCGAGATTGATGGCGGCGGCAAGCACACAGCCGTGGTTGTGGTCGGTGTGGTTGCCCGAAATTTCGCTTCTGCCCGGGACCGAGAAGAGCGAAACGTCGCGGTCAACGCCGTAGTCCGCCTCGAAATTCTTGATTGTGCGGATATAGCGCGCCTTTTGTCCTTCGGCATCTGCGGCGCCGTACAGCTTGACAAAAATCGTGTCAAGCGCGCCGCTTTCAATCTTGCGGATCAGTTCTGTCGTTTTCATGGGAAACTCCTTTATCTGCGTCGTTTGATTCTGTTTCTATTCTATCGCCTGCCGCGCGCGGCGGCAATCCTAATTTCGGCGGCAAATTTCCGCGCAGTTTGACTCTTGCGCGGAATTTCATACACATTTATCATAGCATACGCGCGCGCAAAAGTAAACAGTTTTTTTTGCTTGTCTTTGCCGCGCAGCGGGCGAGCATTTTACACCGCGACGGTCGCGGACGCAAAAATACGCGTTTTCCGTTGACTTTGGAGCGGCTTTATTGTATCATGAAGTGAACTTGAAACGATATTTTACGGGAGGCAGGAGTTTGCTGAAAAAGCCCGAACTGCTCGCGCCTGCGGGCAATTTTGAAAAGCTGAAAGCCGCCGTGCTGTACGGCGCGGACGCGGTGTATTTTGCGGGGGACGCGTTCGGTATGCGCGCCGCCGCAGGCAATTTTACGCTCAAGGAAATCTTCGAGGCGGTCGAGTATGCGCACGCGCACGGCGCACGCGCCTATCTCACGGTCAACACCATGCCGCGCACGGCGGAATATCCCGCGCTTCGCGAATATCTGACGTCGCTTCGCGGTAGCGGGATTGATGCGCTGATTGTCAGCGACCTCGGCGTGCTTGCCGCGGCAAAGGAGTTGCTGCCCGAGACCGAAATCCACATTTCGACGCAGGCGTCGAGCGTCAGCCTTGCCGACGTGCTTGCCTGGCGTGCGCTCGGTGCGCGCCGCGTGGTGCTGGCACGCGAGCTGACGCTTGACGAGGTTGCCGAAATCACGGCGGGGACGCCCGCGGACACCGAAATCGAGTGCTTTATCCACGGCGCGATGTGCGTGTCCTACAGCGGGCGCTGCCTGCTCTCGAATTTCTTCACGGGCAGGGATTCCAACCGCGGCGCGTGCGCCCAGCCCTGCCGCTGGAACTACCGCACGCTTGAGGTCGTTGAGGAAAAGCGCCCGAACGCGCCGATGCCGCTCTATGAGGACAAGGACGGCACCTTTATCATGAGCTCGCGCGATATGTGCATGATCGAGCATATCCCCGAACTTGTCGAAAGCGGGATTACAAGCTTCAAAATTGAGGGCAGAATGAAGAGCGCCTATTACGCGGCGGTCGTCACCAACGCCTACCGTATGGCAATCGACGCCTATCTCGCCGACCCCGCGCACTACCGCTTTGACCCGCTCTGGCTGCGCGAGCTGACGAGCGTCAGCCACCGCGACTATTCGACCGGCTACTGGTTTGATGCGCCGCGCGAGGAGGCAAATGTCTGCGAAAATATGGGCTATATCCGCGAAAAGGCATATATCGCGACCGCGCTCTCGTATGATGAAGCAAGCGGCGTTGCGACCTTCGTTCAGCGCAACAAGGTTTCGGCGGGCGAGTGCGTCGAGCTGATTACCCCCGGCAAGGTCGGCAGGGCGTTTACCGTCGAGAGCCTAACCGACAGCGAGGGTACGCCGATTGAAAGCGCGCCGCACCCCGGCATGATTTTTAAGCTGAAAACGCCGTTCGCGGTCCGCGAGGGCGACATTCTCAGGGGAGGAAACTGACGTGTTCTTTATCGAAATCATCAAGACAATCTTAATCGGCATCGTGCAGGGCATCACCGAATGGCTGCCCGTTTCAAGCACGGGACACATGATTCTGCTGAACGACCTGCTTCACCTCCATGTGAGCGACGGCTTTTGGGAGATGTTTGAGGTCGTCATTCAGCTCGGCTCGATTTTAGCGGTTGTCGTGCTGTATTTTTCGCGGCTCAATCCCTTTGCCTTCAAAAAGAACATTGAGGCGGGCGACGCGCTGTGCAGTGTCGGCGGTGTGGGACTGAAAAAGCGCACTGTCGTCCTTTGGCTCAAGGTGCTGGTCGCCGCGCTGCCTGCGGCGGTCATCGGGCTGCTTTTCGACGACTGGTTTGACGCGCATTTCTACAATTCAATCGTCGTTTCGGTGGCGCTGATTGTCTACGGCGTGCTGTTTATCGTCATCGAGCGCCTGCACCGCGGCAAGGACTTCCGCATGAACCGTGTCGAGGACATCGGCTTCGGCACGGCGCTCGGCATCGGCATCTTTCAGGTGCTGTCGCTCGTGCCCGGCACGTCGCGCTCCGGCTCGACGATTCTCGGCGCGTCGATTCTCTCGGTTTCGCGCCCTGCGGCGGCGGAGTTTTCGTTTTTCCTCGCCGTGCCGGTGATGCTCGGCGCGTCGCTGCTCAAGGGCGTGGGCTTTGTCGGCGACGTCGCTTCGGGCGCGGAGGTGTTCGGCGCGGGTGAGGTTATTATTCTGCTTGTCGGCTGCGCGGTCGCCTTTGCCGTCTCGCTTGCGGCGATTCGCTTTCTCATGGACTTTGTCAAGCGGCACAGTTTTGCGGCGTTCGGCGTCTATCGCATTCTGCTTGGCGCGGTTGTTCTCGCCGTTTGGCTCTTCGGGGGTAGATAAATGGAAGCGTCGGAACTGCTCCGCACGGCGGACGGCGCATCGCTTGCCTATCTCGGCGACTGCGTGTTTGAGCTTTGGGTGCGCCGCCGCCTGCTGCTCTCGGGGCTGACCGGGACGGGTGCGCTCAACGAGGCGGCGCGCCGCTTTGTCACGGCGAAAAATCAGTGCGCGGCGTTTCACCGCATCGAGGGACTGCTCACCGAGGAGGAACAGGCGTATTTCCGCCGCGGGCGCAACTCGCCGCACCTTTCGGTGCCGCGCTCGGCGTCGGGCGCGGAATACCGCACGGCGAGCGGCTTTGAGACGCTCTGCGCCGCGCTCTACCTCGACGGAAAAGAAGAACGGCTCGACGAACTGCTTTCAGCCGCGTTTGCGGAGGAAAAAGCAGAGTAATCGTTTTAAGCAATAAGCCTCCCTCCTTGAGGGAGGTGGCGCCGAAGGCGACGGAAGGAGTCCTTGTGCAGAGCGCGAAACTCCCTCAGTCGGCATGCGCCGACAGCTCCCTCGGAGAGGGAGCCTTAGAACGGTGTGGTCAAACCAAGCCTCCCTCCTTGAGGGAGGTGGCGCCGAAGGCGACGGAAGGAGTTTTTGCGCAAAGCGAGGAAACTCCCACAGTCAAAGCGTAGGCGCTTTGAAAGGCATTACATTTTACATACATCGGAGGTCAAAAACATGGACAAACAATTTTTGGCGGCGCATTACGACCGCTTTTGTTGCACGAATGCCGAAATTCTGCACGGCGAGATTCGCGGCATTATCCTTTATTTCAACGGGCTGGGGCATATCGTAAATCCCGGTCCCGACATGATTGACGCGCCCGCGGCAGCGGAGCGCAACATTCTCTACATCACGCCTTATTACAATCCGTGGTCGTGGATGAATCGCGAGACGGTCGACTTCGTGGATATGTTGGTCGAAATCGCGATGGAGAAATGGAAGATTCCGAAGGATGCGCCGGTCGGTCTGTACGGCGGCAGCATGGGCGGCTACAGCGTGTTCCACTATGCCATGAAGTCGCGGCACAATGTCGTGGCGGGCGACCTCAACTGCCCCGCCTGCAACATGGAATATGAGGTCTATGTCAATAAAAACACGCTGCTGCACACCTATTACGAGGCGTCGATGGGCTGCTGCGACGATTTTCCCGCCTTTGTACACGACAATTCGCCGATCAACATGATCGGCAAGCTGAAAAGGATTCCGTACCGCTTTGCGGTAGGGCTGAAGGACACGGCGCTTGCGCCCTCGCAGCATTCGTTTAAGATGATTCCGCTGCTGCGCGACGCGGGCTATGAGGTGGACGTTGTCGAATATCCGCAGGCGGGACACTGCAACATCGGCGCGGAGGCGCGTCGCGACGAGCATGCATGGCTGATGGCAAAGATGCTCGGGGAATGAAGATAGAATTAAAGAGAGTGCGCGGGGGAGCTTTTTTGCAAAAAGTTCCCCCGCGCCTCTTCAAAAAACGCTGAAAAGAAAAGGGCAATCGTTTCGCAGACCGATAGAAAAGGGTCTTGACCGGGCGGCGGCGCGGCGCTACACTGTTTTCAAAGTGCTTCGGACGGAGGGGTTTTGAGTGGACAAGGCTTTTTTGAAAGCGCATTTCGAGCGTTTTTGCTATACGAACGGCGAGCTGCTGCACGGCGACATTCGCGGGGGGGCGCTCTGCTTTACGGGGCTTGGGCATATTGCAAACCCGAGCGAGGACATGACCGAAGCGCCCGCGGCGGCGGAACGGAATATCCTCTACATCACGCCCTGCTACAATCCGTGGTCGTGGATGAACCGCGAGACGGTCGGTTTCGTGGATATGCTGGTCGAAATTGCGATGGAAAAATGGGACATTCCGAAAGACGCGCCGGTCGGGGTTTACGGGCGCAGCATGGGCGGCTACAGTGTGTTTCACTATGCGATGCAGTCGCGGCACAATGTTGTTGCGGGTGCGCTCAACTGCCCCGCCTGCAACATGGAGTACGAGGTTTATGTCGGCGGAATTGAGGCAATCACGCGCGCCTATTACACATCGGCGATGGGGCATTGCGACGATTTCGCCGCCTATGTGCGCGACAATTCGCCGCTGAATTTGGTGGGCAGGCTGAAAAGGATTCCCTACCGCTTCGCAGTCGGAATGCAGGACCCGCTGCTCGCGCCCTCGCAGCATTCGCTGAAGCTCGCGCCGCTGCTGCGCGACGCGGGGTATGCGGTTGAGGTTGTCGAGTACCCGCGTGCGGGACACTGCAACATCGGTGCGGACGGGCTTCGCGCCGAGCATGAATGGCTGTTTGCGAAGATGCTCGGGAATAGGTGAATAAAAGGGAGTGGTCGGGGGAACTTTTTTATAAAAAAGTTCCCCCGCGCCCCTTCAAAAAATTTTGGGAAAAGGAAAAAAGTGTGTGGCGGTAATTTGCGGAAATATACAAAGCCTTCCCCGGTGGAGAACGCAAAGCGTTCTCCTGAGTTTCATTTTGCAGCCAAATAGTTTTGTACTGTAAAGTGAAACTCTATCGCGCTCGACGAGCGCGACGGAAGGTGGCGCCGTAGGCGACGGATGAGGGCTTGCAGGCATTTGGCATAATTGCGGAAAATCCCACTTGACAAGCGCTTTTTTCTGTGCTAAAATCCGTTTATACAGCGACGACGGGGAGGAGTACCCGCGAGCGGCATTCAGAGAGCGCGCCGATTCGGTGCAAGGCGCGTATGCAAGCGGACGGAGAAGGTCGCCCCCGAGCTTCGGACAGAAAGATTTCGAGTAGAGTCCGACGGTTTGCCCCGTTACGGCATTGAGTGACAAATCCAGGTGGTACCGCGCATTTGCGCCCTGATTTCTTCAGGGCGCTTTTTGTTTATTCGATAATTTTTACCCGCAAGGAGAAGAATATGAAAAGCGAACTTTCCAAGACCTATTCTCCGAAGGAATTCGAGGACAGGATCTATCAAAACTGGTGCGACAAGGGCTATTTTACGCCCTCGGTCGACGACGGCAAGCCGCCGTTCTCGGTCGTCATTCCCCCTCCGAACGTCACGGGGCAGCTGCACATGGGTCACGCGCTCGACGAGACCCTGCAGGACATTCTCGTCCGCTACAAGCGTATGCAGGGATATAGCACGCTGTGGGTCCCCGGCACCGACCATGCGGGCATTGCCACGCAGATTAAGGTCGAGGAGCAGCTGCGCAAGAACGAGAATCTGACCCGCTACGACCTCGGGCGCGAGAAATTCCTCGAGCGCGTCTGGGACTGGAAGCATCAGTACGGCAGCCGCATCATCAATCAGTTAAAGAAGCTCGGCTCGTCCTGTGACTGGACGCGCGAGCGCTTCACGATGGACGAGGGCTGCTCCCGCGCGGTCAAGGAGGTTTTCGTCAACCTCTATGAAAAGGGACTGATCTACCGCGGCAACCGCATTATCAACTGGTGTCCGCACTGCGCGACCGCGCTTTCGGACGCCGAGGTTG
>SFNW01000080.1 GCA_004554105.1 Clostridiales bacterium
AACCCGCATAAAAAATCGCAAAAAAGACTTTTGAAGATTTTAGAAGATTTTTGGTACAGGTTGCTCGAAAAATTTAGCTCCAAATCGTCATAATATCATACATTTATGTAATATAAACACATATAATTCTATATAATCCCACACTATTACACAGACTTTTATTCGTGGTGTCTTTTTTGCACTATATTTCCAACGTTTGCAGGTTTAGCGTGACATTTTTGCATAAAGTGCCCATTACAGGGTACACTTTAGCTTTTTAAGTCCAGATTATTTTCCTGTTATTTTCCTGCCTGAAGCAGATCCCTTATTTCTCTGAGCAGCTGAATGTCCTCAGGAACAGGGGCAGGTTCCGGCTCGGCAGGCTCAGCGGCATCGTCGGTGGCGCCGGTGCCCTCGGAAACGCCGGCAGTCTCCTGCTCAGCCTCTTTCTCCACCTCCTGCGCGAGCGCCGCGTAGGACTTGAGTGCGGTGTAGACAAACTCAAAGCTCAGTGCCTGACCGTCGGAGGAGCTGACAACGTCCTTGTATGCGATGCCGATCAGCTTGCCGAGGAGCTTGCCGCCGATACGTTTGTCGAACTGCTGATACATAAGAAGCGATTTCTCGGAAACAGCGATTTCAAAACCTATCTGTATTCCATAGGACGCCATAAAGCGATTGACTATATCCGCAAGGACGCGCGCAGAAAAACCGTGGCAACCGACGAGATTCTCGAGCTTGCGGATACGGAGCGGATTGAGGAGGACTACATTGCCGACGAGAGCAGGCGCGCATTGCATCGGGCAATCGGAAAGCTCGGCGAGGATTCCCGCGCGGCGGTGTATCTCGTCTTTTTCGAGGAACTTTCCTACGAGGACGCCGCGCGCGTGCTCGGCAAAAACAAAAAGCAAATCGACAACCTGATTTACCGTGCCAAAACGGCACTGAAAAAAATTCTGACAGAGGAGGGGTGTGGCGATGCGAAATAGAGAGCAGTTCAAGGCGTATGTGTATGCCAAGGCAGATGCGGCAGCGGCAAAGCGCAGAAAGATGCTTCGGCTGGCACTTGGCGGCGTTGCAGCATTTTGCGTCTGCGTCTGCGTAGGCAGTGCCGTCCTCTTCTCGGAAATGCAGAATAAAGCATCTTCGGATGCTTTGACGGCGGATATGTCGGCTGTCGCAACGTTTGCGCAGGCCGAGGGGAATGCGGAGGTTGCATACGCAACGTCGACCGAGGCGGACAAAGCCGACGACGGCTTTGACTATGTGTTCGGTGCGTCCAATGAAATAACCGCAGAGACCGAGTGCGCGAATTCCGCCGTGACGGAAGACGTCGCAGACGCGCCCGCCGCCGTGAAGAATTATCTTTTTTCCGTAAATGCCTGCCCGCCGAGCTACGGGCTTGTCAGCGCGGCGCATTGCGAAGTCATTGAAAACGACGCCGAAAAAGAAGAATCGGCATCGTCGGACAACGGAACTGCGTCTGTTAGGGTCGGCATCAGCGCAAACTTTATGTCCAAGCCGACGGTTTCCGATGTGACGGTTGACTACAGCGGCGAGGTCATTACGATTACGGTATTTGCCGACCAAACACCGAGTCCCTTCGGTGCATACTTGTATTATGCGACCGAATCGCTTGACGCAAACCGATACACGGGTCAGCCGATCGAACTCGATTTCAAACTCACGCCGGCAGAAGATACAAACAGTGAATCCTAATTGAAAAGGGGAGCAAGATATGCGCAAACTGCTTTGCATTTGCTTTGCGCTGTTGGGACTTTTGCAAACGGTTTCCTGCGCAAGTCAATCATTGCCCGAGGAGACGGGCTTGGAGACTTCCGCGGCGGTTACTTTGCTGACGCAGGCGCCCGATGCCACAACGGGCATTGCCGAAGAAACGGATTTTTCGGAGACGGCGGAAACATCGGTGACCACGGAAAGCACGGAAGCGGTCACAATGGCGCAAACCTCGGCGGAAAGCACGGAAGCGACCGCAACCGCGCAAAAACCGGCGGTAAGCACGACTGACGTCCCCGCCATCACCGACTTCGTCCCCTCTGTTTTAGAGGGGGAATATGCGATGGGCGGCGATCCGCTCATTGAAGAACGCGACGGATTTACTTATGTAAACGGAATCCTGATCGTGAGTAAAAGCTATGCCATACCGAAAAATTACGATCCGGCGGGCATCGCGCCGGAAGCGCAGGCTGCATTTGATGCGATGAAAGCGGCGGCACAGGAAGACGGCATCAAGCTTAAAATCATTTCGGGATACCGCCCGTACAGGCAGCAGGACTCTGCCTATCACAACTACGCGGCGCGGGACGGGAAAGAGGCGGCTGACCGCTACTCCGCGCGCCCCGGTCACTCCGAACACCAGACAGGTCTTGCGATGGATTTGAACTCGCTCTCTTCCGGTTTCGGCGATACGGAGGTGGGGAAGTGGATTGCGGCGCACTGCGCCGAATACGGCTTTATTTTGCGGTATCCGCAGGGCAAAGAGGAAGAAACCGGTTATATGTATGAGCCGTGGCATATCCGCTATCTGAACGTGGAACTTGCCAAAGCGATTACGGAAAGCGGGCTTTCGCTCGAAGAATACCTTGGAATCCAATCGGTATATGCCGAGGAGTAGCCGAACTTTCTTGTTGCGGCGCATAAAAAGAAGACGGCAATCTGCCGTCTTCTTTTTATGCAAATTTGATTTAGCCGAGTCTCTTTTCGAGCGCGTCCAGCTCGTCATACAGCTCCTTCGGCATATGGTCGCCGATGACGCCGTAGAATTCGCGGATATTCTTGGCATCTTCCTTCCAGGAGGGAACGTCGACCGTGAGCAGGTCCTTAATGGTGTCAAGCGTGACGTCCTTCAGACCCTCGATGTTGATGTCCTCTGCCTTCGGAACATAACCGATTGCAGTCTCGACAGCGCCGACCTTGTCTTCGCAGCGAGCGAGAATCCAAAGCAGAACACGCATATTGTCGCCGAAGCCGGGCCAGATGAAGTTGCCTTCGTCGTCGGTGCGGAACCAGTTGACGTTGAAGATTTTCGGCGGGTTGGGGATTTTCTTGCCCATCTCAAGCCAATGTGCGAAGTAGTCGCCCATGTTGTAGCCGACGAACGGGCGCATTGCCATCGGGTCGCGGCGGACTACGCCGACTGCACCCGCTGCCGCAGCCGTGGTCTCGGAAGCCATAATCGAGCCGACAAACGTGCCGTGCTGCCAGTTGAAGGACTGGTATACCAGCGGAGCGGTCTTTGCGCGGCGACCGCCGAAGACGATTGCGCTGATCGGGACGCCGGCGGGATTATTGAACTCGGAGGAGAGGCAAGGGCAGTTCTTTGCGCTTGCGGTGAATCTGGAGTTGGGGTGTGCGCCGCAGGTGCTCTTGTCCTTCTTGTCGTACTTGGTGTAGTCCCACTTGTTGCCCTTCCAGTCGATGGCGTTCTTCGGAGGATTGTTGTTGAGACCTTCCCACCAAACCGTGTTGTTGTCGAGGTCGTGAACAACATTCGTGAAGATGGTGTCGCGCATCGTGGTGTGCAGTGCGTTCGGGTTGGACTTTTCGTTCGTGCCGGGCGCAACGCCGAAGAAGCCGTTCTCGGGGTTGACAGCCCACAGTCTGCCGTCCTTGCCGATGCGGAGCCATGCAATGTCGTCGCCGACGCACCAGGTCTTGTAGCCGAGGTTCTTGTAAACTGCCGGCGGAATCAGCATGGCAAGGTTGGTCTTGCCGCAGGCAGACGGGAATGCAGCGGAGATGTATTTAATCTCGCCGTTCGGGAATTCGATGCCGAGAATCAGCATGTGCTCTGCCATCCAGCCCTCTTTTCTGCCGAGGTAGGACGCGATGCGGAGTGCGAAGCACTTCTTGCCGAGCAGGACGTTTCCGCCGTAGCCGGAGTTGACCGACCAGATGGTGTTGTCCTCGGGGAAGTGGCAGATATAGCGGTTTTCCTCGTCGAGGTCAGCCTTTGCGTGCAGACCCTTAATGAAGTCGGGGCTGTCGCCGAGCGCTTCGAGAACGTTGTTGCCGACTCTCGTCATGATAAGCATATTCAGAACGACGTAAATCGAGTCGGTCAGCTCGATGCCGTACTTTGCGAAATCCGAGCCGACGATGCCCATGGAATAGGGAATGACATACATCGTCTTGCCCTTCATCGAGCCGGTGTACAGCTTGGTGAGCTTTGCATAGCACTCTGCGGGAGCCATCCAGTTGTTGATGTTGCCGGCGTCCTCCTGCTTGGTCGTGCAGATGAAGGTGCGGTTTTCAACGCGTGCAACGTCGTTGAGCGCGGTTCTGTGCAGATAGCAGTTGGGGAGCAGCTCTTCATTCAGCTTGATGAGCTCGCCGGTGGAGCAAGCCTCTGCGCGAAGCTGTTCCGCCTGCTCGTCGGAACCGTCGATCCAGACGATTTTTTCAGGCTGCGTCATGGCAGCCATTTCGTCGATCCATTTTGTTACATGAACATTTTTGGTCATAACATTCGATCTCCTTTTATAATTATTTTTTTATCATTCTTATTGAACAACAATCTTCGCTAAATAAAACTATATCACAGTTTTGTCAAATTTGCAATAGAATTGTCAAAAAAGTAAAGAATCGGCGTTTTTACCGAATGTACGGCGGTTTTGCCGCACTTTTTTCAAATATATTATGGGGACTTTGCGGAATTCGCAGCGCGGCGCCAAATAAGGCTCGACGTCCCGGGCTCCGATTAGTATTTGGCGATTTCGTACCGCTGATTCAGCATTTGCCAAAAGACCGGTGCGTCGTGTTCGAGCGACTGCACGCTGACGCCGCCGAGACCGAATTTATCGACAAGCCCGAGCTTTTCAAAATACGAGTGCGCGTCCTCGTAGCTGAGGAAATGCTCGACCGGAAAACGGTGCTCGTCTTCGGTATAGGTGACATAGGGTGTGCGGCTTTCTTCGTCGAATTTTGCCGAAAGCGTCGGCGCGTTTGCCTTGAGCAGTGCATCGCCCGCGCCGACAATCCGCTTGCGGTAGCCGTTTGCCGATTTTGTATAGTCGATGCCGAAGGTCGGGATACCGAGCAGCAGCTTTGCGGCGTGCTTCGGGACAAAATCAGCACCGAGCAGCGTCTCGGTTTTTGTGTACGGAGCGACAGGTGCTGCTGCCTTTTCGTCGTCCCACAGATAACTCCAAATCGGGGTCAAATCGGCGGTGTCAATCTGATTTTCAAGGATATGCGCCGCGAGGTCGGCGAAAGGCAGCCACGGCGATGCCAGACGAAGCCCCTGCTCGTCGCAGACGCTCTGCATGGCAAGCAGCAATTCGGCAAAGCGGTAGGCGTCGCCGCCCGATGCGGGCGGCAGGACGACCTCGATGCCGCCGTAGCCGCCGCTTTTTGCGGTATCAACCGCACTTTGAACGAAGCGTTCCGTGCTGTTGGGCGAGGCGAGAATCTGCGATACGGCGTTTTCGCCGTATCTGCCGTATTTGTCGGTGCTTTCGATGCACAAAAGCGGCAGGACGCGGTATTTCTTTGCCGCCGCAAGCAGCGGCGCGCGGTTTCCCATCGGTGTGACTTCGCCGTTTTGCAGCCGCGCCGCATTTTGTACCGAGAGGATTGAAATGTACGGCAGCCGCTTTGTGATGTCGGCATCGGGCGCGGCGCCGGTGTAGGCGTGGACGAGAATCGGCTTACTTTCCGATTTGTCGTATCGAATATTCAGCGTCTGTGACGGCGTCAGCTCGGACGTCGAAAGCGTCGGATTGTTTTGCAGGAGAGAAAGCACGCTGATTTCGTTGCGCTCGGCGACCGACCCGATACTGTCACCGCCGCGCACGACGTCGGTGCGCGTCGGCTTTGACACGAGCAGTGCCTGACCGGGAATGAGCTTTCTTTCGGGAATGAGCGCGTTGTCGATGACCAGTCTGCTCGCGGGAATGCCGTACTGCTTGGAAATCGAATAGACGGTGTCGCCGTCCTCAACCGTATGAATAATCATAGAAGCACCTCAAAATGTAATTTCTATCTGTCAGTATATGCAGACGCATGAAATCTGTTGCAAGCCGAATGTTTCCTCTGCAAACGCTCCATAATAAAGGCGAAGTCAACAGACTTGAATTTCCTAATTTCGGTTCGGAGGGACAATTATGGCTAAGGTTTCTATTTCAAAGGTCTGCGGCAGAGAAATTCTCGATTCGCGCGGAAATCCCACGGTCGAAGCGTCGGTCATGCTCAGCGACGGTTCGGTCGGCATGGCGAGCGTACCGTCCGGCGCGTCGACCGGCATTTACGAGGCACATGAGCTGCGAGACAAGTCAAGTGCGCGTTACGGCGGCAAGGGCGTGCTTGAGGCAGTCTGCAATATCAATAAAAAAATTCACCCCGCGCTGGCGGGCGTTTCGATTTACGAGCAGAGCGAGATTGACGCCATCATGCGCGAGGTGGACGGAACGGACAATAAGTCACGCCTCGGCGCGAATGCGATTCTCGCGGTTTCGATGGCTTGCGCACGCGCCGGCGCAAACTCCTACCACATGCCGCTGTTTAAGTATATCGGCGGCGTTTCCGCGCGGCGGCTGCCGATTCCGATGATGAATATTCTCAACGGCGGCGCGCACGCGTCGAATAATGTGGACATTCAGGAGTTCATGATTGCGCCGGTCGGCGCGCACAGCTTTTCCGACGCGCTGCGCATCGGCGCGGAGATTTATCACGAGCTCGGCAAAATCCTGAAACAGCGCGGGCTGGACACGGCGGTCGGCGACGAGGGTGGGTATGCACCGAGTCTCGACGGCGACGAGGAGGCAATTAAGCTGATTTGCGAAGCAATCGAAGCCGCCGGCTACGACACCGATACGGTCAAGGTCGCGCTTGACGCGGCAAGCAGCGAGTGGTATGACGAGGGAAAATATCTCCTGCCGAAACGCAAAAAACAGATGGAAACCGACGAGCTGATCGGATATTGGGCGGAGCTGGTCGGGAAGTATCCGATTTTTTCGATTGAAGACGGCTTGGACCAGACCGATTTTGACGGCTGGCGTAAGCTGACCGAGAAAATCGGCGCATCGACGATGCTTGTCGGCGACGACCTGTTCGTCACCAACACAAAGCGGCTGCAAATCGGCATTGACAAGGGCGCGGCAAATTCGATTTTGATTAAGCCGAATCAAATCGGAACGGTCAGCGAAACGATTGAAGTCATTGTCAACGCCAAGTCAAACGGCTATCGCTATATTCTGTCGCACCGCTCGGGCGAAACCGAGGACACGACGATTGCAGACCTCGCGGTCGGCACGAACGCGCCGTATATCAAAACAGGCGCGCCCTGCCGCAGTGAGCGCGTGGCAAAATACAATCGTCTCCTCCGCATCGAAAGTGCGCTCGGTATCGGCGCGGGCTTCGGAATTTGACGCAGAATGCCGAAAATCGGCGCGGCGTGCCGATGTGACACGCCGCGCCGAGGCTCTGCACGAAACGTCGAAAAAATGCTTGACAAATATAAACTGATGTGTTATTATATTGAGGTGCGAACAAAATGCCCCTGTAGCTCAGCCGGTAGAGCACATGACTTTTAATCATGGTGTCCGGAGTTCGATTCTCCGCAGGAGCACCAAGAAATCCCGAATGCGTGAGCGTTCGGGATTTTTATCGTAATACTGCGCACATGACGGCAAATGCACGAATAGAATAGACAGTGTAGTCTGTACTTGGAGATTGATATGATTTGCAAAAACATATTAGAGGCAATCGGCGGAACGCCGCTTGTCAGACTGAATCGCATGACCGACGCGGACAGTGCCGAAATTCTTGTCAAATTTGAGGGGGTCAATGTCGGCGGGTCGATTAAAACACGGACGGCGTACAACATGATTCTGACTGCCGAGCGCAAGGGACTTCTGCGTGAGGGGAGCATCGTGGTTGAGCCGACAAGCGGCAATCAGGGTATCGGACTTGCGATGATTTGCGCGGTGCGCGGGTATCGGGCGGTCATCATCATGCCCGATTCGGTCAGTGAGGAGCGCAGAAAACTGGTCCGCCATTACGGCGCGGAGGTTGTCCTTGTCCACGACGACGGCGACATCGGCAAGTGCATTCGAGCGTGTACCGAGCTTGCCGAGAAGATGGCGCGCGAGGATGAGCATGTATATGTGCCGCAGCAGTTTGACAACCCCGCAAATACGGAGGCGCATCTGATGCACACGGCTGTCGAAATCCTTGAACAGGCGGGGAAGCCGATTCACGGCTTTTGCTCGGGCATTGGTACGGGCGGCACGATTACCGGCATCGGCAAAATGCTGAAAAGCGAGAATCCCGATATTGAAATCTGGGCGGCAGAGCCTGAAAATGCGGCGATTTTGTCGGGCGGCAGCGTTGGAACGCATCTTCAAATGGGCATCGGCGACGGCGTGATTCCGAAAATTCTCGACCGCACGATTTACGATGAAATCTGCGTTGTGACCGACAACGAAGCGCTCGAGACCGCGAAAGCGCTTGCCAAGCGCGAAGGATTGCTCGTCGGCATTTCGAGCGGCACAAACGTAGCCGCGGCATTGAAGCTTGCCAAAAAACTCGGACGGGGCAAGACGGTGGTGACGATTTTGCCGGATACGGCAGAGCGATACTATTCGACACCGCTTTTTGAGGGTGAATAAGAAGGAGACCTGCACAAGCGGGTCTTTTTCTGTTGAAATTAAACGAAAAATATGGTATGATAAGTTAAG
>SFNW01000081.1 GCA_004554105.1 Clostridiales bacterium
TTGGTCATTCTCTCACCTCGTTTACAGTCTCAGAATCCGCCGACGGACAAAGCGCATATTCCATCGTAGGGCGGGGGCTTGCTCCCGCCGCCGTTTGCGGTCGATTCGTGAATCGCCCCTGCGGGCAGGGCAGGATTCCCGTATTTAGTGTACCATTTTCGCACGCAAATGGCAATCGAAATTTGCGTATTTTTCTTTACAAGCGCGTTTTATGCAGCTGTTGACAAATTCTTATTTTTATGTATACTATTATCAGACGCACCACCAAGATTCTGCGGAAACGTGCCCGGACTTGTTCCGTGCAATTGTGCCGTTGTCTTGGTGGGCGTTTGTATTGTCATCTTACATATAGATTTCCCTGCCATGCCGCCGGCACGGCAAAAATCCGCGAAAGAGAAGGAAAACCCAATGTCTATCGAAAAAGTCAAAGCCTATTTCAAACAATTCGGCATGGAGGAGCGCGTGCGCGAGTTTACGGTTTCGAGCGCGACGGTCGAGCTTGCCGCGGCGGCGCTCGGCTGTGACCCCGCGCACATCGCAAAAACCATGTCGTTTATGACGCCGGACGGCGTTATTCTCGTCGTCGCCGCAGGCGACGCACGCATCGACAACCACAAATTCAAGGAAACCTTTCACACCAAGGCAAAAATGCTCGCCTACGAAGAGGTCGAGCCGCTCGTCGGTCACCCCGTCGGCGGCGTCTGCCCCTTTGCGGTGAATGACGGCGTCTCGGTCTGCCTTGACGAATCGCTGCGTCGCTTTGAGACTGTCTTCCCCGCCTGCGGCTCGGCAAACAGCGCCATCGGGCTGACGATTCCCGAACTGGAGAAGTGCGCAAAGCAGCCCGTCCGCTGGGTCGACGTCTGCAAGCTGCCCGCGTGAGAAAAAATACTTTTGGGGCTTTGCTAAAGCCCCCACCCAAGGGGCTTTTTGAAAAAAGCCCCTTGGGAATCCGCAAAAACTTCAATAGAAATGAGTCTGTTTTCCCTACGGCATCAAAAAAGCACGCTTTCGCGTGCTTTTTTTGCTATAATCCGTAGGGGCGGATTCCATATCCGCCCGCTTTTTCGTCGAAAATGTGTCTCGGCTCGCCGAACTCTTCAGCTGAGCAGGGCGCGGTCGTTGGCAAACTCCTCGCCGCTGTTTTCCGAGAACTTGGCAATCAGCATCTCGACCGTGAGTTTCTGCTTTTCTTCGCCCGAAACGTCGAAGATAATCTGCCCGTCGTTCATCATAATCAGGCGGTTGCCGTAATGAATCGCATCGCGCATATTGTGCGTGACCATCATCGCGGTGAGCTGATTCTCGCGGATCAGCTTATCGGACAGTTCCAGCACCTTTGCCGCAGTCTTGGGGTCAAGTGCGGCGGTATGCTCGTCGAGCAGCAGCAGCTTCGGCTTGCGAATCGTCGCCATCAGCAGCGTCAGCGCCTGACGCTGACCGCCCGAAAGCAGACCGACCTTTGCCGTCATGCGGTCTTCGAGCCCGAGGTCGAGTCCCGCGAGCATTTCGCGGTACTCCTCTTTCTCCTTTTTCGTAACGCCCCATTTCAGCGTGCGGCGCTGACCGCGGCGTGCGGCAATCGCGAGATTCTCCTGAATCTCCATATTGCCTGCCGTGCCGGTCATGGGGTCCTGAAAGACGCGCCCGATGTACTTTGCGCGCTTATGCTCCGGCAGCTTCGACAAATCGACGCCGTCGATGACGATGCTCCCCTCGTCGATGCCCCATACGCCCGCAATCGCGTTCAGCACGGTGGATTTGCCCGCGCCGTTGCCGCCGATGACCGTGACGAAATCGCCGTCATTCAGCGTCAGGCTGACGCCGCGAAGCGCCCGTTTTTCGTTAACGGTGCCGGGATTGAACGTCTTATGCACATTGTTGAGTTCAAGCATGGCTGTTATCTCCCTTCTGTGCGGACTTTGCCTGCGACTTCGGGCGGATCAGCTTGCTCTTCCAGTACGGAATCGAAAGGAAGAGCGCGACGATCAGCGCGGTAATCAGCTTTAAGTCGTTGGTGTTGAGACCGAGCTGCAAAACAATCTGCAAAACGATGTAATAGATGACTGCGCCGATCGAAACGGCGAGCAGCTTCAGTCCGAAGTTGGAGAACAGCTTGCCGAAAATGACCTCGCCGATGATGACGGCGGCAAGACCGATAACAATGGCGCCGCGTCCCATATTGACGTCGCTCGAGCCTTGGTACTGCGCAATCAGCGCACCCGAAAGTGCGACAAGCCCGTTGGACAGCATCAGACCGAGAACGATATTGTTGCCGGTGTTGATGCCCTGCGCGCGCGCCATTTTGGGGTTGTTGCCGGTCGCGCGGAGCGAGCTGCCCTTTTCGGTACCGAAGAACCAGTACAAAAGGAAAATGACGACAGCCGTCGCAATCAGCAAGAGCGGCAGCGGATTGTCGAGCGTCAGACTGCGGACATAGCGCTGCGAAAGCAGCAAATCGTACTTGTCGACGCTGACCGCCTGATTTGCCTTGCTGCCCATGATGCGCAGGTTGACCGAATAGAGCGCAAGCTGCGTCAGAATACCGGCGAGAATCGCGGGAATGCCGCAGCGCGTGTGGAACAGACCCGTGACAAGTCCCGCAAGGCAACCCGAAAGCGTCGCGCACAGGAGAGCGAGCCAGGGATTGACGCCCGCGCGAATCAGCATGACGCAGACCGCGCCGCCCGTCGCAAGCGAGCCGTCGACGGTCAAATCCGCCACGTCGAGAATACGGAAGGTAATATAGACGCCGATTGCCATGATGCCCCAGGCAAGTCCCTGAGCAATCGCGCCCGGCGCTGCGTTCAGCAGTGACGAAAGGAAATCCATAGTTTACTCTCCTAAGCCTCTTTACTCGGAAAAAAGGCGGCAGAATGCGCCGCCTCTTTTCTCAAGGGCATAATCAGATTAGTCTTCGATAGCGGTGTAGCCGTCGATAGGCGTGATGCCCAGCGTCTGGCACATAGCCGCGTTGTACTTCTTGGTTGCGCCCGTGTACTCGACAGGCATGGTGGAGATATCCGCCTCACCGGTGAGGACCTTCGCAGCCATCTTACCGGTGGTAACGCCGAGGTCATAGTAGCTGATCGACAGCGTCGCTACGCCGCAGCCGCTGCAGATGCCTTCCTCGCCGCAGATTGCGGGCTTGCCCGCGGGAACGAGGACGTTTGCAATCGCTTCGGTGTTGGAAGCGGCGGTGTTATCGGTGGGAATGTAGATAACGTCAGCCCAGTCGCAGGCAGCCTGCGCAACCGAGGTTACGTCGTTGGTGTCGGTGAATGCAAATTCCTTGGTCTCGATGTTCTTCTCTGCAAGGGACTTTGCAACCTCTTCAATCTGATAACGCGAGTTAGCCTCTGCGGAGCAGAACAGAAGAGCAACCTTCTGCGTTGCCGGGAACCACTCGGTAATCATCGCCGCCTGCTGTGCGAGGTCGGCGAGGTCGGACGTGCCGGAGATGTTGCCGCCGACAGTGCCGTTGAAGTTGTCGATGTCAAGCGCAACACCGTATGCCGTAATCGACGTGCCGAGAATCGGAATATCGGCGGTCGCGGAAGCGGCAGCGGTCAGCGCGGGCGTCGCGTTTGCCATGATGAGGTCGACCTTGTCGGAGACAAAGCCGTTGATAATGGTAGCACAGTTGTTTGATTCACCCGAAGCGTTCTTGTTCTGGAAGGTGACCTGACCGGGCAGTGCTTCGTTCAGCGCGTCCATAAAGCCCTGGGTCGCCGCGTCAAGTGCGGGGTGCTGTACGAGCTGGCAGATGCCGACAACATACTGTTTTGCTGCGGGTGCGGCTTCGGTCGTCGCCTCGGTGTCCGCGCTTGTGTCGGCACTCGTGCCGGCAGTCGTGGTATCGGGCTGCTTGGTCTCGCCGCAGGCTGCAAATGCGAACAGCACCATCAGCGCGGCAAGGACGAGACAAAGAAGTTTCGTCGTTTTCATGATGTTTTCCTCTTTCTGCTTTCAAAATTATTTCAACCGGCATCCGCCGGAAAAAATCACCGAACAAACAAAAAAACCTCTGCATCCGAAGATACAGAGACGACCTTGTCGTGTACCACTCTGCTTCGCCTCTGTCTTACGGCAGAGACCTCAGCGGGCGCTCATAAGAGCGTCACCCGATATGACGGTCGGCACCCGTCGCAGCCTACTTTTCCGAAAAACGGTGTTCGGTGCGCAGCTCCCGAAATGTATTTCCCCGTCCTAACGCCTGTTGTCTTGCACCGACCGACAACTCTCTGCAAGTGCCTCGATACGGGTACTTCTTTTCGATCCTCGCCTTTAATATGTTGGAATTATAGCACCCGAAAAATTGTTTGTCAATAGGTTTCGCACAAAAATGACAAAAATCGCGGGCGGCGCTCGGGCGAATCGGAATCCGCCGCTACCGATTAACGCATGATATCAAAGATGAAGAAAACCGCCTCGCGGCGGTTTTCTTCCTCAACTTTTCACTTTTCTCTTTTCTCTCTTCACTTTTTAATAGTCCGCCATGGCGATATACTTCGCGCCGTTTTCGGCGATGTATTCGCGGCGGCGGGCGACGTTGTCGCCGAGCATCAGCTCGAACATATCGTCGGTCGCGGCGGCATCGGTCGGCGTCACGGCAATCAGGCGGCGGGTCGCGGGATTCATCGTGGTGCGCCACATCATGTCCGGCTCGTTTTCGCCGAGTCCCTTGGAGCGCTGGAGCGTGTACTTGACCTTTTTCTCCTCAAGCTCCTTTAAGATACTCGCCTTTTCAAACTCGTTGTAGGCAAAATAGATGTCGTCCTTCGTGCTGATTTCAAAAAGCGGCGACTCGGCGATAAAAACCTTGCCGCGCTCAATCAGCGTGGGCAGCAGACGGTAGAACAGCGTGAGCAGCAGCGTGCGAATCTGGAAGCCGTCCTCGTCGGCATCGGTGCAGATGATGATTTTGCTCCAGCGGAGCGCGTCGGGGTCGAAGAGCGCAAGGTCGCCGCGCTCCTTGCCGCGAAATTCGACGCCGCAGCCGATGACGCGCAGAAGGTCGACGATGATGTCGCTCTCGAAAATGCGCTTGGTCGACGCCTTGAGGCAGTTGAGCGTCTTGCCGCGCACCGGAATAATCGCCTGAAACGTGGCGTCGCGCCCCTGCTTGCAGGAGCTTCGCGCACTGTCGCCCTCGACGATGTACAACTCGCGCACCGCAGGGTCTTTCGAGCGGCAGTTGTCGAATTTCTCCACGCGGTTTGACAAATCGGTCGGCGCGGTCTGCAATTTCTTTTTAATGTCGCTACGGGTCTGCTCCGCCGTCTCGCGGGCGCGCTTGTTTGCCATGACCTGTCTGGCAAAAACCTCGCCGTCAGCGGGGTGCTCGGCAAAGTAAACCTCGAGATTGTGCTTGAGAAAATCGGTCAGCGCGTCCTTGATAAAGACGTTGGTAATCGCCTTTTTGGTCTGATTTTCATAGGAGGTCTGCGTCGAAAAGCTGTTGATGATGAGGACAAGGCAGTCCTCGATGTCGGCAAAGCCGATTTTGCTCTCATTCTTTTTGTATGCCCCCGCCGCCTTGAGATACTTGTCCGCGGCGTAGACAAACGCGGTGCGCACCGCCTTGTCGGGCGAGCCGCCGTGTTCGAGAAAACTCGAATTGTGGTAATACTCGATGCGGCTGACCGTATTCGAGAAGCAGAACGCGACCTCGGCGCGCAGCTTGTAGTCGTCCTTGTCCTCGCGGTCGCGTCCGCTGCATTCGAGCGTCCAGAGCACAGGCTCGGTCAGCGCGGTTTCGCCCGCAATCTCGCGGATATAGTCGGCAATGCCGTTTTCGTAGAGAAATTCCTCGGTATCGAAGCCGCCGTCCTCGTTTTCGTAATGCAGGACGAATTTGAGTCCCTTGTTGACGACCGACTGCCGCTGCAAAGTCCCCTCGAAGAAGTCGCGCGGAATGGCGATGTCGGTGAAAACGTCGAGGTCGGGACGCCAGCGGATAATCGTGCCGTGCTTCTTTTCGCGCTTTTCAAGCGGGCGGCTCTCCAGCTCGCTCGCCGGCTCGCCGTGGGCAAAGCGGATTGTGTGCAGCTCCTTGCCGTCGTAGGAGGAGACCTCCATAAACTCGGAGGAATACTGCGTTGCGCACGCGCCGAGACCGTTCAGTCCGAGCGAATAGCCGTAGGCGGAATTTTCGTCGTTGTTGTTATACTTGCCGCCCGCATAAAGCTCGCAGTAGACCAGTTCCCAGTTGTAACGCTTTTCGCGCTCGTTGTACCCGAGCGGTACGCCGCGCCCGAAGTCCTCGACCTGCAAGGTATGATCGCGCCAAGCCGTGACAATGATTTCGCTGCCGTGCCCCTCACGCGCCTCGTCGACCGCGTTGGACAGAATCTCAAAAAAAGAATGCTCGCAGCCCTCCAGCCCGTCCGAGCCGAAAATGACCGCAGGACGCTTGCGCACACGGTCTGCGCCCTTCAGCATGGAAATACTTTGGTTATTGTATTCGGCGTTATTTTTTTCGCTCTGCGCCATGCGTACCTCCAATTGTCCCAAATATGGGACACAAAGTATGTTACACTGATTTTACAACGATAAATTATACCACATATACGATTTTTTGTCAATCGGAAAACAAGATGCGGTATTCGGTTGCTAAAGCCGTCATTTTCTGCTATACTATAAGTATATCAAGTATATCCGAAAATCCGCGCGAAAGGAGGAGAAGCATGAGCAAAAATGAAGAACTTGAACGCCTGCGGCGCGAAAACCGCGCACTGAAGGAGCGCATTCGCGCACTCGAAAAGCAATCGTCGAGCGCGGAGTCCGAGCAGCCGCAAAGCGACGGTGCCGCGCCCTTTGCGGCGGGCAATTACTTCTCCTATCTGCTCGCCAAGCTGCGGCAGAAAAGCCTGTTTGCCCGCGCCGAACGGGTCACGCGCTACTTTCGTAATTCGCTGTGGGTCACGCGCATTTTCCGTTTCGGCGTGCTCGCCTATCAGTATCTCCAGGCGGGCGCGTTTGTGCTGCTCTACACCGCGCTGTTCATTCTGATTATCCCGATTGCGCTCTCGGTTTCGCTCCTCACGCTGATTGTCACGCTGATTCTGCGGCGGCGCAACGCCGACCGTCTGCTTGCCGAATGCGGCGAGCGCGTGCGCTTTATCCTGATTCCGTCCAAGGACGGTTTTTCGCCCGAGCGTATTCGCGCCGAGGCGGCAAAGACGCCCGACGAAACGGTGCTCGTCGTCTCGCCCTTCTTTTTCCGCCGCCGCGGGCTTGCCGACGCCGAGGAGATGTACGTCTGCTACCGCAAGGAGTACGAAAACGTCTCCATGATCCGCAAATACTTCTTCTTCTACCTGCGCCGCCGTATGCGGCGCGCCGAATACTTCACCGTCACCGAAACCGTCCTTACGGAACAAGAGGAGGAACAACCGTCATGCTGACTTTGCTGTACGGAACGCGCGGCGCGCGCGAGGAAATCTACCGCCGTATCCGCCGCGACACCGATGAAAACCGACGCGCCTATCTGATCGTTCCCGACCAGAAGGCACTGCTTGCCGAGAGCGAGCTTTCCGCCGTTCTGCCGCCCGCCGCCGCACTGCTCTGCGACGCAGTCGGCTTTTCGCGCCTTGCCAATCTCGTCTGCCGCCGCTTCGGCTCGCTGACCTACCGCTACGCGACCGACGGCGCAAAGGCGCTCGTCATGTACCGCGCACAGAAAAGGCTCCGCCCGATGTTAACGGTATTCGGCGGCGAGGTGCGCACCGCCACGCTCGGTGCGCTCTGCTCGCTTTGGAGCGAAATGCGCGCCGCATCGGTCACGCCCGACGACCTTGCCGCCGCGGCGGACAGGCTTCCGCCCTCTCCGCTCGCCGACAAGCTGCGCGACCTTTCGATGCTCTTTTCGCTTTACGGCAAGCTGCTGCACGAGAACTTCGCCGAGCAGGCGGACGACCTCGACACGATATGCGAACTCCTTGCCGCGCACGACTTTTTCGAGGGTGCGGCGGTCTATGTCGACTCATTCGTCAGTTTTACCAAGCAGGAGATGACCGTGCTGTCGAGAATGCTGACGCAAGGCGTCGACGTCACGGTTGCCCTCCCCTATCGGCGCGGCGGCGGCGCGCACCTCGCCGAATGCGCGGACACGCGCACGCGGCTTCGGAAGCTCGCCTCGCGGCTCGGCGTTCGGTTTGACGAGCAGTCTGTCGAGGAGGACGAAGATGCCGGCGCAATCGCCTTTGCCAAGGCGCACGTCTGGGATTTCGCCTCTTGCGAAACCTATGACAAAAGCACCGAGGGCGAACTTGAACTGGTCCGCTGCACCGACCGCCGCGAGGAAGCGCGGCTGTGCGCACGGGAGATTTTCCGCGCAGTCAGCGCGGGCGCAAGCTACGGCGACATCGCCGTCGTCATGCGAAACGCCGCCGACTATGACGGCATTCTCGACCGTTTCCTCGCCCGCTGCGGCATTCCGCTTTTCTTCTCGAAGAAGACCGACGCCGCCCTCCTGCCGCTGACCAAACTGATTCTCGCGGCGCTCTCGCTCTGCGTCTACGACTTCCGCGTCGCCGACGTTTCTTCCTACATCAAAACCGGACTTTGCGGACTTTCCGACGACGAATGTGACCTGTTCGAAGAATACATCACCCGCTGGAACATAAACGGTGCGCGCCGCTAT
>SFNW01000082.1 GCA_004554105.1 Clostridiales bacterium
CCGGACACCCGTGCGAAGGACCTGACCGAGGCCGAAATCGCAAAGCTCCGTGATGAGATCGAAGCGCACTACACCGTCGAGGGCGACCTGCGCCGCGACGTTGCGCTCAACATCAAGAATATGGTAGAAATCAACTGCTACCGCGGCATTCGTCACAGAAAGGGTCTGCCGGTAAGAGGGCAGCGCACCAAGACCAATGCCAGAACGCGCAAGGGTCCCGCAAAGACCATCGCGAACAAGAAGAAGTAAAGGAGTGATAACGAAAGATGGCTAAGGTAGTTAAGAAGGTTATCAAGCGCCGCGAGCGCAAGAACGTTGAAAAAGGCGCAGCGCATATCCAGTCGACCTTTAACAACACGATCATCACGATCACCGATACCGAGGGCAACGCCGTATCGTGGGCTTCCGCCGGCGAGCTTGGCTTCAAGGGTTCGAGAAAGTCTACTCCTTACGCAGCGCAGACCGCTGCAGAGCAGGCAGGTAAGATTGCCGTTGACCATGGTATGAAGACGGTTGAGGTTTACGTTAAGGGACCCGGTTCGGGACGCGAATCCGCAATCCGCGCACTGCAGACGGTCGGCCTTGACATCACGCTGATCAAGGACGTTACCCCGATTCCGCACAACGGTTGCCGTCCGCCCAAGCGCAGACGCGTGTGATTTTTGAAGGAGGTATAACAAAATGGCAAGATATACAGGCCCTGTTTGCAGAATGTGCCGCAGAGAAGGCGTTAAGCTGTATCTGAAGGGCGAGCGCTGCACGTCCGGTAAGTGCTCGATTGACCGCAGAGCAAAGGTTCCGGGTCAGCACGCCGACGCACGCAAGAAGGTCGGCGAATACGGTATGCATCTCCGTGAGAAGCAGAAGGTCAGAAGATACTACGGCATTCAGGAGAAGCAGTTCAGAAACTACTTCGACATGGCAGCAAAGGCGGGCATGACCGGTGAGAACCTGCTCACGATTCTTGAATCCCGTTTTGACAATGTCGTTTACAGAATGGGTATGGCAGAAAGCCGCGCCGAAGCGCGTCAGCTTGTTCTGCACAATCATTTCCGCATCAACGGTAAGAAGGCGAATATCCCCTCGCTTCTCGTAAAGGTCGGCGACGTCATCACCGTCAGCGAAAACAGCACCGACAGCGCGAAGATCAAGGAGCTTCTCGAGGGCTTGGCGTCGCACATTTCTCCGAAGTGGCTGGACGTCAACAAGGAAAACGGCACGGCTAAGGTCGTTGCGCTGCCCACGAAGGAAGATATCGACTTCGAGATCAACGAGCAGCTTATCGTCGAGTTCTATTCCAAATAATCCGCCTCCGATGTATGCGTTCATCGGGGCGGTGCTTCGGGCGAACGTATGCGTTCAGTGCAAATTCCCCGCCCCTTTGGGGTATGAAAGAAAGATTGCATAATTTGAGTTTCAAGGAGGGTACGAAATGATTGAAATAGAAAAGCCCAATATCAGCATGGTTGACGTCAGCGAGGACGGCAGTGAGGGTACTTTCGTCGTCGAGCCGCTCGAGAGAGGCTACGGCACGACGCTCGGCAACTCTCTGCGCAGAGTTCTGCTCAGTTCGCTCCCCGGCGTTGCGGTATGCAGCATCAAAATTGACGGCGTACTGCATGAGATTTCGACCGTGTCCGGCGTAAAGGAAGATGTCACCGAGATCGTACTCAATGTCAAGGGTATCGTTGCGAAGCTCTATTCGCAGACGCCCAAGACGGTTGTTATCGACGTGACCGGCGCTTGCGAAGTGACCGCGGGCGATATTGCCTCCGACGCCGATATTGAAATTCTCAACCCCGAGCATCATATCGCGACCGTCGTCGAGAACGCGCGCTTCTACATGGAGTTGACGTTTGACCACGGCAGAGGATATGTTTCTCAGGAAAAGAATAAGCAGGCGTACAACGCCGCAACACAGACCGGCGCGCCGATCGGCCTGATTTTCACCGACTCGATCTACACCCCCGTGTACAAAGCACAGTACACCGTGGAGAATACCCGTGTCGGCAACATCACGGACTACGACAAGCTCACGCTTGCCGTGAAGACGAACGGTACGATTTCCGCAAAGGAAGCGATTTCGCTTGCTGCCAAGATACTCAACGAGCATCTCAACTTGTTTGTCAACATGTCAGATGAGGCAAAGAAGACCGAGATCATGGTCGAACGCAAGGAGACCATCAGAGATAGAGTTCTTGAGATGACCATTGAAGATCTTGACCTGTCCGTGCGCAGCTTCAACTGCCTGAAGCGCGCGGGCATCAATACGGTTGAGGACCTTACGAACCGCACCGAGAGTGAAATGATTAAAGTCAAGAACCTCGGTAAGAAATCGCTTGAGGAAGTTATCCACAAGCTTCAGGGACTCGGACTCGAGCTGAAGCACGAGGAAGAGTAATTCAGAGGCGCAAAGGCGCTTAAAGACTATAAGGAGGGAACTATAATGCCCGGAACAAGAAAGCTCGGCAGAACGTCTGACCATAGAAAAGCTATGCTCAGAGGTATGGTCACCTATCTGCTTGAAAACGGTTCTGTTGAGACGACTCTCACCAGAGCAAAAGAAGTTAAGCCGCTTGCCGAAAAGATGATTACGCTCGGCAAGAAGAATACGCTGGCTGCACGCCGTCAGGCATTGGCATTCATCACGAAGGAGAGCGTCGTAAAGAAACTGTTCGATACGATTGCACCCGAGTATGCAGACCGCAACGGCGGTTACACGCAGATCTTCAAGATCGGTCCCCGCAGAGGCGACGCGGCTGAGATGGCGATTATCCGCCTTGTCCCCGCTGCCGCTCCCGCAGAGCCGGAGAAGCCTGCGAAGAAGGCTGCCAAGAAGCCCGCAAAGGCTGCAAAGACCGAAGCGGCTGAAAAGGCTGCCGATGAGGCGCCCGCTGCAGACGCAGAGTAATTTACACAAAAAGCACGGTACTTTTACCGTGCTTTTTTTGTGTTCTTCCGATTTTTTTCGTCGGGAATTGACAAACCGCTCGGGACAGTATAAAATGGAGAGGTCATTTTCAGGGAAAGGCGTCTTTCGCAAAGGCTCAGTTTTAGTATTATGAAGAAAAACAGCATGACTTCGATTCTCATTCTCTTTTTGACGGCGATTATCTGGGGCTTCGCATTTCCGTTTCAACTGCAGGGCGGCAATGCGCTCGGCGCGTTTTGGTTTAACTGCATTCGCTACTTTATCGGCGTAGTCTCGCTGATTCCCGTCATTCTGATTTTCGAGCGCGAGCCGCATGATACGGCAAAACTTCGCCGCACGGTCGGCAGCGGCGCACTCTGCGGCGTGATTCTGTTTGTTGCGACGACCTTGCAGCAGCTCGGTATGCAGGCGACGCAGAGTGCCGGCAAGACCGGCTTTATCACCGGACTTTACATGGTGTTCGTTCCGTTCTGCGGCGTCTTTATGCACCGTCGTATCCGCATCGAGGCTTGGCTCGGCGCTTTGGTCGCCGTGGTCGGGCTGTACTTCGTCAGCTTTCAGAGCGGCAGCGCGGCGTTTCAGGTCGGCGACCTGATTACGCTCTGCGGCGCACTGTTCTGGACGGCGCATATCGTGGCGATTGACAAGTTTGCCGACGGCACAAGCCCGATCAAGTTCTCACTGTCGCAGTTCGTTTCCTGCGGTATCCTCTGCGGCATCTTTGCGCTGATTCTGCGCGAGCCGATCGGTTTTGACCTGATTCGCGCGGGCACCGTGCCGCTGCTCTACTGCGGCATCATGTCGGTCGGCGTCGCCTATACCTGCCAGGTCATCGGGCAGCGCGGCACAGAGCCTGCGCTCGCTTCGATTATCCTTTGCACCGAGTCGGTCTTTTCGGCAGTCGGCGGTTGGCTGATTCTCAAGGAAAACCTCGGTCTGCGCGGCTATCTCGGCTGTGCGCTGATGTTTGCGGGTATCATTCTCTCGCAGCTCAAAATTTTCAAAGCCAAAGAAGCAAAGTAAGTTTCACACGGAGACGGGAATTTTGCGTATCCGGTCGTTTCAATGCCTTCCCCCTTGGGGGAAGGTGTCAACGAAGTTGACGGATGAGGGTAGCCGTTCGCAGAACGGCGTCACCCCGGTCCCGACCGAACCCGCACAGACGGACGTTTACGCATCCTACCCCTCATCAGTCGCTACGCGACAGCTTCCCCCAAGGGGGAAGCCTGTTTTTTTGTCTTTCCAAGGCAAAAGCGAATGTTTCATACTTTGTCGGTAATCCGAGGCGGGGATTTCCCGCCTCTTTATTTTTGTCTTCCGGAAATCACCATCGGGCGGGAGATTCCAAGGGGGTTCATGGTCGAAAAATTTGTCGTCGTTCAGGCTCCCTCTTTGAGGGAGCTGTCACCGAAGGTGACTGAGGGAGTGCCTCCGTGCGTAAAGACTCCTTCCGTCACGACTTCGTCGTGCCACCTCCCTCGGGGAGGGAGGCTATATTTGTACGCGCAAATCGTGTTCTTTTTCGCGGTGGTGGTATGGGGCGGCGCCCCATTTCTCTTTTCGTTCCCGTTTCTCTCATATTTTGCGCGGTTTTGCATACAATGGGGTCAGACGCGCAGAGCGCGGATTTCGGAGGGCGGTGATACTTTGGGCAATCGAATCGGACGCGAGGGCGCGGCGCTGATTGTGCTGACACTGGCACTTTGCGCAGTTTTTGCACTGTCGGTGCGTATGTATGACACACTGGAGGCGGAGACGGCGGACGGCGCACTTGCCGCAGCGGCAGACGCCGCACGCGGATTTTTGAGTGAAAACGAGGCGGTTGCCGCCTTTCTCGGCTTGACCGCCGAGTACGAGAACGCCGACGCCGACGCCGATGCGCAGGTCGATGAAGCCGCAGTGCGGGCAGCGGCGGCGGACTATATCGCACGCTACAACAAGATTTATGCGGAGCTTCGTTAGCGCACTGCGCATTCTGCTTTGCGCACTGCCGATCGTGCTGCTCTGTACGGCGAGCGGGCGGCTGATGCTGCCGCTCGCCGCCGCCGTCTTTATCCACGAGTGCGCGCATCTTCTTACACTGCGGCTTGCCCATGGCAGGCTGCGCGGCTTTTGCGCCGCCCCCTTCGGACTGCGGCTTGAAATCGACGAAAACACGCTGTCGGCGGGCGGGGAAGCACTGGTCTCGGCGGCGGGCAGCGCGGCAAACCTGCTTTGCTTTCTGCTGTCGCTGCTGCTTTACCGCTTTTTTGCGGTCGATTTTCTGACCTTCGGCATCATCAGCCTGCTTTCCGCCGGTCTGAATCTTCTGCCCGCCGAGCCGCTCGACGGCGGCAGACTGCTGTATCTGCTTCTTGCGCGGCGCACCGACCCGCTTCGCGCTTCGCGCATCACGTCGGGCGTTTCGTTTGTCTGCGCACTCATGGTTTTTCTCTTTTCCTCCTATTCGACGCTCACGGGCGGGCAGGGACTTTACGCCCTTTTGTTCTCGCTCTATCTTCTGCTCGTCGCCGCACGGGGCGCAGGGGTGATTTGCTCGTCAAAAAAGCGAGGATAACCGAGGATTTCGGAGAATATTTGAGGAAATTCAACATTTTTTCAAAAAAATCATGGCTCAAAAAGGTCAATCACGCCAAAACGCGATTTTTCGCGGAATTTTTACAGATATTTTGCGTAAACCTATTGCATTTTACGGACGTTTTTTATATAATGGGTAGCGACGCGAACACGCGGGACGGCGAGGGCCGCCGCCGCGTGTTTAATCGGTTAAAAAGGATGTGTATAAACTCTAAGAAAATGAGCAGGCTTATCGAACTGAAAAACGTATCGAAATCCTTTGAGGACACGCCGGTTTTGAAAAACATCAACCTGTATATCCGCGACAAGGAATTCGTTACGCTCCTCGGACCCTCGGGCTGCGGCAAGACGACGACGCTGCGGATTATCGGCGGCTTTGAAGCGCCGGACGAGGGCGATGTTTATTTTGACGGCAAGCGGATTAACGACCTGCCGCCGTATAAGCGTACCGTCAACACGGTATTCCAGAAGTACGCGCTGTTCCCGCACCTCAATGTGTATGAGAACGTTGCGTTTGCACTTCGTCTCGCCAAACGGAGCGAGAAGGAGATTTCAGTCAAGGTCAAGGAGATGCTGAAAATCGTCAACCTCGAAGGGTTTGAGAAACGCAGCGTCGAAAAACTGTCGGGCGGACAGCAGCAGCGCGTGGCAATCGCACGCGCACTGGCAAACGACCCGAAGGTTCTGCTTCTTGACGAGCCGCTCGGCGCACTGGATTTGAAACTGCGAAAGGAAATGCAGACCGAACTCAAGAAAATCCAGCAGCGCATGGGAATCACATTCGTTTATGTTACGCATGACCAGGAAGAGGCGCTTTCGATGAGTGACACCGTCGTCGTTATGGATAACGGCGTCATTCAGCAGATCGGAACGCCCGAGGATATATACAACGAGCCGGCGAACGCCTTTGTCGCCGACTTCATCGGCGAGAGCAACATTCTCGACGGCATCATGCACGCGGACAAGTCGGTCGAGTTTGCGGGGCACACGCTCGAATGCGTCGACGGCGGCTTTGCCAAGGACGAGCCGGTCGACGTCGTTATCCGTCCCGAGGACGTCGATATGGTCGAGGTCGGCAGCGTGCCGATTCACGGCGTGGTCGACACGGTCACGTTCAAGGGCGTACACTATGAGATTATCGTGGACGTCGAGGGCTTCAAGTGGATGATTCAGACCACCGATTACGCCGCGCCCGGCACAGAGGTCGGTCTGCGGATCCTGCCGAACGAAATCCACGTTATGAAGAAATCCAAGTATTCGGATTTGTACGGCGACTATTCCACCTACTTTGACGAGATGGACGAGACCGACGCTGCAAAGGACGGTGCGGGGGATGAAAACTAAGTCTTTCATGGCGCGCCTGATGGCTGCGCCGCACGTTCTGTGGTCGATTCTGTTCATTCTGGCGCCGCTCGCGTTCGTGTTTTACTACGCGTTCACCGACAAAAACGGCGCGTTTACCCTGAGCAATATCAAGGAACTGGGCAGCACAAGCTATCTCGACATTTTCACGCGCTCGCTCTGCTTTGCGCTGGCGGCGACGGTCATCTGCCTCATTATCGCGTTTCCGCTCGCCTATGCGATTTCGCGCGCCAAGCCGCGCTCGCAGAAAATCTGCATTATGCTGACCATGCTGCCGATGTGGATGAATTTTCTGATTCGCACCTACTCGATTATGGCGATTTTGGAGGACACGGGCTTTCTCAACACGCTGCTTGCGAAAATCGGAATCCCGCCGCTGCATATCATCAATACGGGCGGCGCGGTTATCTTCGGTATGGTCTACAACTATTTGCCCTATATGGTGCTGCCGATTTACACGGTGCTTTCCAAGCTGGATAACCGCCTGCTCGAAGCCTCCGCAGACCTCGGCTGCACGCCGGCGCAGACCTTTTTCAAGGTTGTCATGCCGCTCAGCCGCTCGGGCGTGATTTCGGGCGTGACAATGGTCTTCGTCCCGTCCATCAGTACCTTCTACATTTCGCAGAAGCTCGGCGGCGGCAAGTTCCAGCTCATCGGCGACGTTATCGAACGCCAGTTCCAGTCTGCGTATAACTACAACCTTGGCGCGGCGATGTCGCTTGTCCTGATGGTGCTGATTCTTCTGTCGCTTGCGGTCATGAACCGCTATTCCGACGAGGAAGGAGGCATGGTGGCATGAAACCGCTTTCCAAGGTTTATACAACCCTGATTTTCATTCTGCTCTACGCGCCGATTGCGGTGATGGTGCTGTTTTCGTTCAACTCGGTCAATTCGACCGGCGTGTTTGCGGGCTTCTCGCTCTACTGGTATAAGGAGCTGCTCCGCGACGGCGCGACGCTCGCCGCGCTGAAAAATACGCTATTGCTCGCCGTATTATCTTCGCTGATTGCGACGCTCATCGGCACGGCGGCGGCGGTCGGCATTTTCAAGCTGAAAAACCGCCATGTGAAAAGCGCCATCATGACCGTGACCAATATCCCGATGATGAATCCCGATATTGTCACCGGTATTTCGATGATGCTGCTGTTTGTCTTCGTCTGCGTTAAGCTCGCGGGCGCGGCAAGCCTCAGCTTCACCACGGTGCTGATTGCGCATATCACCTTCAACCTGCCTTATGTCATTTTGTCTGTCCTGCCGAAGCTGAAGCAGATGGACAAGCATCTGACCGAGGCGGCGCTCGACCTCGGCTGCACGCCGTTTCAGGCGTTCTGGAAGGTGGAACTGCCCTCGATTATGCCCGGCGTTGTCTCGGGGCTGATTATGGCGTTCACCCTGTCGCTTGACGACTTTGTGATCAGCTACTTTACGACCGGCGGCGGCTTTGAGACGCTCCCGATTCGCATTTATTCCATGACCAAAAAGCGCGTGACCCCGGATATGTACGCGCTTTCCACCTTGATTTTCATCGCGGTGCTTGCACTGCTCATTCTCTCCAACCTTGCCGGCGGCAAGACCGAGAAAAAGAGCAAGGCAAAGGCTGCCGCATCTACGGAGGCTTCAAA
>SFNW01000083.1 GCA_004554105.1 Clostridiales bacterium
TCCGCCACATGCTGGTCGCGGAAATCCAGTCCGTCGCCCGGAAAATGCTTCGCGGCACAGCAGAAGCCCTCGTTGGTGTGTGCGCCGTCCATATACGCCTTCGTCATCTCACACACACGGTCCACATCATTTCCATAGGTGCGCAGCCCGATGACCGGGTTTTCCCAGTTGTAAAGAATGTCGCTGACCGGGGCAAAAGAGAGATTGCATCCGATCGCCGCCGCCTCTTTGTTGGACATACGGCCGAGCTCGTAAGCGTATCTGGCGTCCCTTGTCGCACCGATCTTGGTCTGCTGGCCGATCATGGTTCCGTCGGTGCAGGCGCCGTTGCCGCCATTCTCCGTGTTGCACGCAATGATAAGCGGAATCTTACTGTTCTCCTGAAGAATCCGGTTCTGCTCACGCACCTCTGCGCCGGTTGCCGGGTTGTAGCGGATACCGCCGATGTGGTACTTGTCCACTGTCATCTTCAGATACTCTTCGTCCCTGGAGGATCCCATATTGAAGAAAAGCTGACCGATCTTCTCCTCGGTCGTCATACCCGCGATGGTCTCTTCCACCCATTTACAGTCCTCATCGGACAGGTAAAACGGTTTTGCCTTCATATCTACCATATTAAAATAGCCCTCTCTTTCTCACTCCGAATCGGCATGAACACCGAGATTCTGCTCAAATGCCTGATTCAGTTCCTTTTGATATTTCGCATCAAAGCTTCCCGAGAGAAGTTTTGGAAACGCTTCCTCTAAAAGGCGTTTCCAGCTCTCCCCCTCATGTCCGACCAGAATCGGATAGAACCGGACGCCGTTTTTCTCTGCAAGGCGGTGAATGATTTCGAGATAGAGTGCTTTATTCGGTTTCTCGAAATAGACCGTCAGTCCGAAGCGGTCGGAGAGCGACATCAGTTCCTGCACGGTGTCGCTGTGATGCACGTCGTCGCTGCCCTCCCGGTCGGAAAAGCTCTCCTTGACGATGTGGCGGCGATTGCTCGTCGCGTAGATGACCGCGTTGTTTGCCTTCGCCGACGCCGAGCCTTCAAGCGCGGCTTTCAGCATACTGAAGCAGTCGTCGTTCTTGTTGAAGGAAAGGTCGTCGATGAAAAGAATGAATTTGAGCGGGTTGTCGGCGATGCGCCCCATGATGTGCGAAAGGCTGAAAAGCTGGTCCTTCCGCAGTTCAATCAGGCGGACGCCGCGATTCGCGAGCGCGTTTGCGCACGCCTTGACGGTGGAGGATTTGCCCGTGCCCGCGTCGCCGCAGAGCAGGACGTTGGCGGCGGGACGACCCTCGCACAGCGCCTCGGTGTTCTCGAGGACGCGCCGCCGCTCGTCCTCGTAGCCGACGAAGTCGTCGAGCGAAATCGCATCGGCGGACTTGACGGGGAGAATCTCCTCGCCCGAAACGCGGAACATAGTCGCCGAGGCGAAAATGCCGTAGCCGTATTTGCCGACGTTGGCAAGGCGGTCGGCATAGGTTTTCACAAAGTCGGTCGCGCGGTTTTCAAAGCGCGGCAGATAGCCGTCCGTGCCGAGGCAGGCGCAGAGCGCGTCGCAGTCGAGCTTTGTCAGGCGGGTGAACAGCGCCAGTTCCTTTTTTGCATTCTCGGCAAGGCAGGCGGGGATTTTCTCGCCCCGCGCCGCCGAAACGATGTAGCAGTTTTCGTCCGAATACACCGTCCGACAGAGAAAGTCGGAAAAGCAGTAGTTGTCGTCGGCGAGCGCGTAGACAAAGTCGCCGTAACGCGCGGCTTTTTTCAGCGGCTCGACGCCGCCGTCGATGCCGAGAAAGTCGACAAAGGCTGACATCGCGGGGGATTGCAGAACGCCGCGGAAAACGCCGAGTGCCGACAGCTCGCACGCGAGTTTATGTTGTTCTTGGTTTGTCATGTGACTTAGTTTTTGAATTTGTTGATGACCGCGCCCTTGTCGGCGGAGCTGACCTGTGCCGCATAGCGGGCGAGACAGCCGCCGATGTCGGTCTTGCGCTTGATTTGCATGGTCGCTTTGCGTGCCTCGATTTCCTCGGGCGAAACCTTCAGTTCAATCGAGTATTCGGGAATGTTGACGGCGATGCGGTCGCCGTCCTTGACATAGGCAATCAGCCCGCCGTTTGCCGCTTCGGGCGAGATATGCCCGATCGACGCGCCGCGCGTTGCGCCCGAGAAGCGTCCGTCGGTAATCAGCGCGACGTCCTTGTCAAGCCCCATGCCGGCAATCGCCGAGGTGGGCGAGAGCATTTCGCGCATACCGGGACCGCCTGCGGGTCCCTCATAGCGGATCACGACGACGTCGCCCTTGACGATTTTGCCGCCGTAGATCGCCGCAATCGCTTCTTCTTCGCTTTCAAAGACCTTGGCGGGACCCTCATGCACCAGCATTTCGGGTGCGACCGCACTGCGCTTGACCACGCAGCCGTCGGGCGCGAGATTGCCGCGCAGCACCGCGATGCCGCCGGTCTTGGAATAGGCGTTATCGGGCTTGCGAATGACCTCGGGGTCGCGGTTGACCGCGTCGGCGATGTTCTCGCCGAGCGTCTTGCCCGTGCAGGTCATGACGCCCGTGTCGAGCAGACCGATGTCGGCAAGCTCCTTGAGCACTGCGTAGACGCCGCCCGCCTCGTTGAGGTCCTCCATATAGGTGCGTCCCGCAGGGGCGAGGTGGCAGAGATTCGGCGTTTTCTCGCTGATTTCGTTTGCCATGTCGAGGTTGAACGCAACGCCGCACTCGTTTGCGATGGCGGGGAGGTGGAGCATACTGTTCGTCGAGCAGCCGAGCGCCATGTCGGCGGTCAGCGCGTTGCGAATCGCCGCGGCGGTCATGATGTCGCGCGGGCGAATGTTCTTCTTCACCAGTTCCATGACCTGCATACCGGCGTGCTTTGCCAGAATGAGACGCGCCGAGTAGACCGCGGGAATCGTTCCGTTGCCGCGCAGTCCCATGCCGAGCACCTCGGTCAGGCAGTTCATCGAGTTTGCGGTGTACATACCCGAGCAGGAGCCGCAGGTCGGACAGGTGCTTTCCTCGCAGACCGTAAGCTGCTTTTCGTCAATCTTGCCCGCCTTGTACGAGCCGACCGCCTCAAACATACTCGACAGGCTGGTCTTTTTGCCGTCGACTCTGCCCGCGAGCATCGGACCGCCGCTGACGAACACGGTGGGGATATTCACTCTCGCCGCCGCCATCAGCAGCCCCGGGACGTTCTTGTCGCAGTTCGGTACCATGACAAGCCCGTCAAAGCCGTGCGCCAGCACCATCGCCTCGGTCGAGTCCGCGATGAGGTCGCGGGTGATGAGCGAATACTTCATGCCGGTGTGTCCCATGGCGATGCCGTCGCAGACCGCAATCGCGGGGAAGACAATCGGCGTGCCGCCCGCCATCGCAACGCCGAGCTTGACCGCCTCGACAATCTTGTCGAGGTTCATGTGCCCGGGCACGATTTCGTTATAGGAGCTGACAATGCCGATCAGCGGGCGGGACTGCTCTTCCTTGGTCAGTCCCAGCGCGTGGTACAGACTGCGGTGCGGCGCGTTCTGAAATCCGTCTACTATTGTTTCTTTAACCAAAAAAATCACCCTATCCTTTCGGGACACCCGCGCCGCGGCGCGAGAGCGTATGATACGCAGATGCCGTCGCCGTTTGATGCTCAAGCAGCGACGGCACGCGTCCTTATCCGGCGTTTAAGCCGATGTTCATTTAAACTCAGTTGTTGATGAGCTTGTCCTCGTCGCTCCAGCTGTACAGCTTTCTGACGTCCTTGCCGACCGCTTCGGAGGGATGCTCGGCAGCCTTTCTGCGCATCGCGTTGAAGTGAACCTGCGCGCCCGCGTCGGACATATCGAGGAGGAAGTCCTTGGCGAAGGTGCCGTCCTGAATGTCGGACAGGATCTTCTTCATCGTCTTCTTGGTCTCTTCGGTGATGATCTTCGGACCGGTGATGTAGTCGCCGTATTCCGCCGTATTGGAAATCGAGTAGCGCATACCCTCAAAGCCGCTCTGGTAAATCAGGTCGACGATCAGCTTCATCTCGTGAATGCACTCGAAGTAAGCGTTTCTCGGGTCGTAGCCCGCCTCGACCAGCGTCTCAAAGCCTGCCTGCATCAGAGCGCAGACGCCGCCGCAGAGGACAGCCTGCTCGCCGAACAGGTCGGTCTCGGTCTCGGTGCGGAAGGTCGTTTCGAGAACGCCCGCGCGCGCGCCGCCGATGCCGAGCGCATACGCCAGTGCAATCTCAAGCGCGTCGCCGGTCGCGTCCTGCTCAACCGCGACGAGGCAGGGAACACCCTTGCCCGCCTGGTACTCGCTGCGGACCGTGTGACCGGGACCCTTGGGGGCGATCATGATGACGTTGACGTTCTTCGGCGGCTTGATGCAGCCGAAATGAATGTTGAAGCCGTGCGCAAATGCGAGCGTTTTGCCCTCGGTGAGGTTCTTCTCGATGCTCTCCTTGTAGAGCTTTGCCTGCTTCTCGTCGTTGATCAGAATCATGATGATGTCTGCCTTTGCGGCGGCTTCGGCGGCGGTCATGACGGTCATGCCCTGTGCCTCTGCCTTAGCCCAGCTCTTCGAGCCTTCGTACAGACCGACGATGACATTGACGCCCGAATCCTTCAGGTTGAGCGCGTGTGCGTGACCCTGCGAGCCGTAGCCGATGATGGCAACGGTCTTGCCGTTCAGCTTCGCGAGGTTGCAGTCCTGCTGATAATAAATCTTCTGCATGGTGGTATCTCCTTTTTATATAAATGTTTTTATTCTGTGATGCTGCGGCCGCGTTCGAGCGCCACAACACCGGTTCTGCACAGTTCGATGATACCGAGGGGCTTGACCACCTCGATAAACGCATTGATTTTGGACGGCTCGCCGGTCACCTCGACGCAGAGCGTCTTGGGATTGTAGTCGATGACCTTGGCGCGGTAAATATCCGCCGCCGCCATGACTTCACTGCGGTTTTCGGGCGAGTTTTTGACCTTGATCAGCATCAGCTCGCGCTCAACCGTCTGGAACTGATCGAGCAGCTCGACGTTTTTGACATTGTAGAGTTTTTTGAGCTGATTGATGAGCTGTTCGCGCGCGTAGTCGTCGCCCATCAAGGTGACGGTGATGCGGGAATAGGCGGGATCGTCGGTTTCGCCGACGGTCAGCGAGTCGATGTTGAAGCCTTTACGCATGAACAAGCCGGCGACGCGCGTCAGTACGCCGTATTTGTTCTCGACCAAGGCGGCGATGACAAACCGTTTCATTTCTCAATATCCTCCTTGGAAGCAATCATATCGTCGATCGAGCCGCCCGGCGGCAGCATGGGAAGTACAAATTCGTCCTTGCCGATGAGCGCGTCGATGAGATAGGGTCCGTCGTGCGCCATCGCCCGCTTGAACGCGGCTTCAAATTCCTCGGGGGTCGCGACCCGCTCGCCCGGCAGTCCGAAGGCGTCGGCAAGCTTGACAAAGTCGGTCTTTCTGCCGAGGACGGTGTTGGAGTAGCGCTTGCCGTAGAACAGCGTCTGCCACTGGCGCACCATGCCGAGCACGCCGTTGTTCATGATGACCGTGACGACCGGCGTGTTGTAGGTGACGGCGGTCGCCAGTTCGTTTAAGTTCATGCCGAAGCTGCCGTCGCCGGTAATCAGCACCGTGCGGTCGCCCTCGGCAATCGAAGCGCCGATGGCGGCGCCGAGTCCGTAGCCCATCGTGCCGAGACCGCCGCTCGATGCGAAGCGGCGGGTCCGCTCAAAGTCGGCGTATTGCGCAGTCCACATCTGATGCTGACCGACGTCGGTCGCGATAATTGTGTTTTCGTCCTTGACGGCGTTGATGATGTCGAACATCTTCTTCGGCGTCAGTGCGTTTTCGTCCGCCGCCTCCGCCTTGTCGCGGATTGCCTGCCCCTTGGCTTTCAGCGCGTCCACGGTTTCATGCCATGCGGGGTGGCTCTGCGGCTTGCAGCGCGCGAGAATGCGCGAAAGTGAGGAAACGATGTCGCCGATGATGCCGACGTCGACCTTGATATTCTTGTTGATTTCCGAAAGGTCGGTGTCGAGCTGAACGATTTTCGCGTTTTTCGCGTATTTTGCCGTATTGCCGGTCGCGCGGTCGCTGAAGCGGACGCCGATGCCGATAATCAGGTCGGCTTCTTTATTCGCCATCGACGAGGCGTACTGCCCGTGCATACCCTGCATACCGAGAAAACGGTCGTAGGAGTTGGGCAGTGCAGACAGTCCCATGAAGGTACAGCCGACGTAGCCGTCGATTTTTTCGGCGAACGCCTTGATGTCCGCGGTCATGCCCTCGCCTGCGGCGCCGCCGCCAATGTAGATGTACGGGCGCTCGGCAGCGTTAATCAGCTCGACGGCGCGGTCGATGTCGGCGTCGGGTGCTTCCGTCTGCTTGAAGAAGGGAACAACGCCCTTTTCTTCAAAGTCGCATTCCGCAATCTGAACGTCCTTCGGAATATCAATCAGCACGGGACCGGGTCTGCCGGATTTTGCAATCTGAAAGGCTTCGCGAATGGTGTCCGCCAACTCGTTTACATCGGTGACGAAATAGTTGTGCTTGGTAATCGGCAGGGTAATGCCGGTGATGTTGATTTCCTGAAAGCTGTCCTTGCCGATCAAGGTCGTCGGCACGTTGCCGGTGATGGCGACCATGGGAATCGAGTCGAGCATCGCGGTCGCGATGCCGGTCACGAGGTTGGTCGCGCCCGGACCCGACGTGGCAATGACCACGCCGACCTTGCCGGTCACGCGCGAGTAGCCGTCCGCCGCGTGCGCCGCGCCCTGCTCATGTGCGGCAAGATAATGATGAATGCGGTCGCTTGCCTTGTATAATTCATCGTAAATGTTCAGTACCTGACCGCCGGGGTAGCCGAATACATCGGTTACGCCCTGCTCAATCAGCGTTTCAATGACAATGCGCGAGCCTGTCATCTTCTGTGGATTCATGTTGACCTCCTGATTGATTGTACAAAAAAACGCTCCCGTCTCTTTGCTGTCTACTGCTCTTGTAAATCATGCAAAGAGACGAAAGCTGAAATAACGATACTTCTGACTTCCGCGGTACCACTCTTTTTCACCCCAATAAACAGGATGCACCTCAAGTGCCGACACACTTCTAACTCTGTGACGGGAGTTCCCGTCTGCTTCTACTCTCCGAAGATTTCGGGCAGCTGCTCCACGGCGAGTTCGGTACTGCTTGTCCGATGCCTTGCACCGACCGGCATCTCTCTGATTGGCAAAAGCGGTACTTACTATTCCGTATCATTGCATTTGATATATATGCGCTATTATAGCATCGCGGCTTTGATTTGTCAACACCAAAAATGCCCGAAATACGAAAAATTTCCGTAAAATGCGACTTTTATGGAGGGAAGTGCGTTACCCACCGCCCGCGCCGCCTATATAGACGGACCCCCGCCGACCCGACCAACCCACGCCGCGCCGCTCTACAAGCGGAAACGACGGAGAGCGCGACCCCACCACCACCACCCGCGCCGCCTATACAGACGGAGAGCGGAAACGCGCCCACGGCAACGGCGAGCGCGTTCCACCACCACACACGCCGCCTATACAGACGGAAACCCCCGTCGACCCAAACAACCCCCGCTGCGCCGCTATACAAGCGGAAACGGCGGAGACGGGACGGCACACAGAGCCGACCCCCGCAACCCACGCCGCGCCGCTATACAAGCGGAAACGGCGGAGAGCGCGACCCCACCACCCGCGCCGCCTATACAGACGGAGAGCGGAGACGCGCCCACCGACAACGGCGAGCGCGTCACACACCACACACGCCGCCTATACAGACGGAGAGCGGAGATTCCATGTCCTCAACGCACACGCGTCCGCGTCGTGAGGACGGACAGCCTAAAGGCTGACAGAATGTGTGCATTTGTACGACCGAGCCATCGGTCAATTTTATTTTTCAGGAGGTTTTACAATGGCAAACGACAACTGCATGAATCAGGCAGGACAGGAAAGGAGCGATGTTTGGATGGAGAACGAGAGCTTTCAAACAGAGGACGAGCGTGCGGCAAAACGCTTTGCAGACCTTTATGGGCGGGTCATGCAGAAGAGAAGAGACGAGGACTATATCGTGAATCAACCGCAGATGAACAAGCTCGTCGATGTGCTGGAGTTCTTCATGGACATGGCGCAGAAGTGCCACGGGAGTGTAGAGCCCGTATTTCTGCGCCCGCGCGAAGAGCACGGCGGCGTGACGGCATACTTCACGGTTTTCGACCTCTACGGCGAGGACCTGCGGCGATACTGCGAAATCATGCAATATGTTTCGGCAATGACTGTCGACGCGGGGCGGGACGGCGTTTGTATCTCCGTCACGGTTCCCTATGTGTTCGTCGAGAGGGCAGCGGCGGAGGGATATGAAGAATAACAGAACCGTACACGCAGGGAAGTCGATTGAAAGGGCAAGGCTGTGCGCTCCGTATGGAGCGCACAGCCGAAAAACGCGGAAAAACAGAAACTTTGAAAGGCA
>SFNW01000084.1 GCA_004554105.1 Clostridiales bacterium
CTGACCCGCGAGGACATCGAGCATAACGCCGCCTGCTTCAAGAAGCAGATGGAGCGTTTCATCGACTTTTCGGACGGCAAGGCGCTGATGGTCAACAACGCCGACTGGCTGTTAAACCTCAACTATGTCGACCTTCTGCGCGAGGTCGGCGCGTGCTTCTCGGTCAACAATATGCTGCGTGCCGAATGCTACAAGCAGAGAATGGAGAAGGGACTCAGCTTCCTCGAATTCAACTACATGATCATGCAGAGCTACGACTTCTACGTTCTGTATCAGAAGTACGGCTGCAATATGCAGTTCGGCGGCGACGACCAGTGGAGCAATATGCTCGGCGGTACCGAATTGATTCGCCGCAAGCTCGGCAAGGATGCGTATGCCATGACGATTACGCTCCTGACCGACTCGCAGGGCAAGAAGATGGGCAAGACCGCGGGCAACGCCGTTTGGCTCGACCCCGCCAAGACCTCGCCCTACGACTTCTTCCAGTACTGGAGAAACGTCGACGACGCGGACGTCATCAAGTGCATGAAGATGCTGACCTTTATGCCGCTTGAGGAGATTGCGGAATACGAGAAATTGAGCGGCAGTGACCTCAACCGCGCCAAGGAAAAACTCGCCTACGAACTGACCGAGCTGGTACACGGCAAGGACGAGGCGGAAAAGGCGTTGACTGCGGCGAGAGCGGTCTTTGCAAACGGCGGCGTCTCCGCCGATATGCCCTCGACGGTTCTCACCGATGCAAACTTCACGGACGGCAAAATTTCGGTTATTGATCTGCTGACGCTTTCGGGACTTGCGCCCTCGCGCGGCGAAGCCAGACGTCTGATTCAGCAGGGCGGCGTCCTCGCGGGCGACGAAAAGGTCGACGCAATAGACAAGAGCTTTGAAAAAACGGCGTTCGAGGGCGACGGCATCATCGTCAAAAAGGGCAAAAAGACCTTCCATCGCTTCACTTTATAATAGAACGGGGAGACTTTATGTCAATCGAAGCATTTGAAAAGGCGCTTTGCGACCTGCCGCAGACGGCGGAAAAGCGGCGTTTCTTCATTCGGCATGATTTTCCGCTTTCGCGCGTGACGTCGTTCCGCATCGGCGGCAATGCCGACCTTGCGGTCTATCCGGCGGACGCCGAGGCGTTTGCCTATGCGCTCGACACGGCGTGGCGGGAAAATGTCGCCTATACCATTCTCGGCAACGGCAGCAACACGCTTGCCTCGGATAAGGGCTTTCGCGGCGTCGCGTTTATCACGACCGATATGCGCGGCGTGAAAATCGACGGCACGCGCCTTACCGGCGGCTGCGGCGTTCTGCTCGGCAGCGTCGGCACGAACGCTTCGCACGCGGGGCTTTCGGGCGTCGAATTTGCCAACGGCATTCCGGGGACGCTCGGCGGCGCGGTCTATATGAACGCGGGCGCTTACGGCGGACAGCTTTCCGACGTTGTCTGCGAGACCGAATGCTATGACCTTGACGCGGGAAAGGCGTTGCACCTGACGAATGCCGAGCAGCACTTCGGCTATCGGCACAGCGTCTTTATGGAGAAAAACTATATCGTGCTTTCGGCGACCTTGCAGCTGAAAAAAGGCGACCCCGACGCCATTCGCGCCGAAATGAACGATTATTTGCAGCGTCGCCGCGAAAAGCAGCCGCTCGAATACCCGAGCGCGGGCAGCGTATTCAAGCGCCCCGAGGGGTATTTCGCGGGGAAGTTAATCGAGGACGCGGGGCTGAAAGGGCTGCGCGTCGGCGGCGCGGTCGTATCGCCGAAGCACGCGGGCTTTATCGTCAACACGGGCGGCGCGACGGCAAACGATGTGCTGACCCTGATTGACAAAATCAAAGAGAGCGTACTCCAAGCAAGCGGCGTTGCGCTTGAATGTGAGATTCGCTTCATCGGAGAACGCTGATGTCGTTTTCCGCAGACATCAAAACCGAGGCGGCGGCACTGCCCGTCAAAAAGACCTGCTGTCGTCGCGCACTGATTGCAGGTGCGCTGCTTGCGGGCGCCGAATGCAGTGAACGGACGCTTTCGGTGCAGCTTGACTGCCTGCCCGCTGCCGAGCTTTGCGCACATCTTGTGCGCGAGCAGTTCGGCAGAGACGCAGAGCCCGAGTCGCTCGGCGGCAGAGGCACTTATCTCCTTGCCTTTGAATCCAAATCGGCGGCGGCACTTCTGCACGACGTCGCCGAAAATCCCGCCGCGCAGTTTCACTGCGGGGAATGCGCCGCCGCGTTCTTTCGCGGACTCTTTATCGGCGGAGGCACGGTCAGCGCACCGCGCAAATATTACCACCTTGAACTGAAAAGCCGCTATGCCGCCGACCTTGCGCCGCTTTGCGCGCTTGCGGCGGACAACGGAATCGCGCTCAAAGTCTCGACGCGGCTCGGCAAACAGACGCTCTACGCCAAGGACAGCGGCGTGATTGAGGATTTTCTCTTCTTTATCGGCGCGGGCAAGCAGGCGTTTGCCTTTGTCAACGCCAAAATCGGGCGCGAAATCAAGAATGATATCAACCGCCGCACAAACTGCGAGACCGGCAACATCGCCCGCTCGACCGCATCGGCGGCAAAGCATCTTGCCGCGATTCGCGCACTGGACAAGCACGGACGGCTCTCGGAGCTGGGACCGGATCTTGAGTATACCGCGCGAATGCGGCTGGAAAACCCCGAAATTCCGCTTTCTCAACTCGGGCAGATGATGACGCCCACGGTTTCAAAGCCGGGGCTGTACCACCGACTCGAAAAAATCTGCTCGATTGCCGCTTCGCTCGGCGAAACCGAAAAGGACTGAACATAAAAGGAGGTTTGGCAATGCAATTCGTGCATCTGCATCTGCACAGCGAATACAGTTTGCTTGACGGCGCGTGCCGCATTGCCGACATTCCGAAAGCGGCAAAGGCGGCAGGGCATACCGCCGTTGCCGTGACCGACCACGGCGTGCTTTACGGCGCGGTCGCATTTTACAAAGCGTGCCGCGCGGAGGGCATCAAGCCGATTATCGGCTGCGAGGTCTACGTCGCGCCGCGCACCCGCTTTGACAAAGAGGGCAGGCGCGATGCGTCGGGCAACCATTTGGTGCTGCTGTGCAAAAATCAAAAAGGCTATGAAAACCTGATTTACATGGTCTCAAAGTCCTTTACCGAGGGCTTTTATCAAAAGCCGCGCGTGGATATGGAGCTGTTGCGCGCGCATTCCGAGGGGCTGGTCGCGCTGTCCGCCTGCCTTGCGGGTGGGATTCCGCGCGCGATTGTCAGCGGCGACTACGCGGGGGCGCGTTCGTATGCGCGCACGCTTGCCGACATCTTCGGCGAGGGAAATTTCTATCTCGAACTGCAAAATCACGGCATTCCCGAGCAGAAAGAGGTCAACGAGGAACTTATCCGCATGGCGCGTGAACTGTCCCTGCCGCTCGTCGCGACCAACGACGTCCACTATCTGCGCAAGCTCGACGCCGAGCATCAGGCGGTTATGATGTGCATTCAGACCAACCGCACGCTCGCCGAGGGCAAGCCTGTCGGCTTTGAAACCGAGGAGTTTTACTACAAATCCACCGCCGAAATGGAGGCGCTGTTCGGCGACATTCCCGAGGCGCTCGAAAACACGGTGAAAATTGCCGAAATGTGCAATTTTGACTTCACGTTCGGCAATCTCTATCTGCCGAAAATCGGCGCAAAGGACGGAAAAGCGCCCTTTGAACAACTTCGCGCCTATACCTTTGCGGGGCTGGACGAAAAAATCGCGGGCGGCTACATCGTCCTTGACAAATATACAAAAGAAGAGTATATTGCCCGTGCCGAGTATGAGCTTTCGGTCATCGAGAGCATGGGCTTTACCGATTATATCCTGATTGTGCGCGACTATGTGACCTACGCCAAGACGCACGGTATTCCGGTCGGTCCGGGCAGAGGCTCGGGCGCGGGCAGCCTTGTCAACTATCTTGTCGGCATCACCGACGTGGATTCGCTGCGGTTTGAACTGCTCTTTGAGCGTTTCCTCAACCCCGAACGCATCAGTATGCCCGATATTGACGTCGATTTCTGCTACGAGCGGCGCGACGAGGTGCTGCGCTACGTTTCGGCGCATTACGGCGCGGAACACGTTGCGCAGATCGTCACCTTCGGCACGATGGCGGCGCGCGCCGCCATTCGCGACGTCGGGCGCGTGTTCGGTATGAGCTATGCCGAGGTGGACAGGGTTGCCAATCTTGTGCCGCGCGAACTCGGCGTGACGCTTGCCGACGCGTTGAAGCGTAAGGAACTGAAAGAGCTGTACGAGAGCGACGCGAACATCGCGCGGCTGATTGATACGGCGCGCGCGCTGGAGGGTATGCCGCGGCACGCTTCGACCCACGCGGCGGGCGTGGTAATCACCGACAAAGAGGTTTCGTCCTATGTTCCGCTGTCGGTCAACGGCGACACGATTGTGACGCAGTTTGACATGGACACGGTTGCCGAACTGGGGCTTGTCAAATTCGACTTCCTCGGTCTGCGGTATCTGACGATTATCGCCGACGCCGAGCGCATGGTGCGCGAGAGCGACCCTTCGTTTGACGTCAAGAAGATTCCGTATGATGACAAGGCGACCTACGCGCTCATCTCCGAGGGACGGACGGACGGCGTTTTTCAACTTGAATCCAAGGGCATGAAGCAGGTGCTGATGCGCCTTTGCCCCGATTCGATTGACGACATCATCGCGGCAATCGCGCTGTACCGTCCCGGACCGATGGACTCGATTCCGCTCTACATCGAGCGGCGGCATGGGAAAAATAAGCCCGAATATAAAAATCCCGTGCTCGAAAGAATTCTCGGCAAGACCTACGGCTGTATCGTGTATCAGGAGCAGGTCATGGAGATTTTCCGCGAGATTGCGGGCTACAGTCTCGGCAAGGCGGACATCGTGCGCCGCGCCATGTCCAAGAAAAAGGCGTCGGTCATGGAGGCGGAGCGGCAGGTCTTTGTCTCGGGCGCCGTCGAGCGCGGCATGATCGAGACCGACGCTATAGCGCTCTTTGACGATATGGCGAGCTTCGCAAGCTATGCCTTCAATAAGAGCCACGCCGCCTCCTACGCGGTGCTGTGCTATGAGACCGCATACCTCAAGGCGCATTCTATGAGCGAATACATGGCGGCGCTGCTGACCTCGGTACTCGGCGATTTCGGCAAGACCGCCGAATACATTGCCGAATGCGCCAAGGCGGGCATTCGCGTCCTGCCGCCCGACATCAACGAAAGCTCGACCGCGTTTTCGGTCAAGGGCGGCGCGATCCGCTTCGGACTGCTTGCGCTCAAGGGCGTCGGCAGGCTGTTCGTCGAGCAGCTCATCGGCGAGCGACGGGAAAACGGCGCGTTTGAGAGTTTTGAAGATTTCATCACGCGCATGGGCGGGTACGACTTGAACAAGCGACAGATCGAGTCGCTGATTAAAAGCGGCGCGTTCGATTCGCTCGGCGTTTACCGCAGTCGACTGCTCGCGTCCTATGAGAAAATCATCGAGAACGCGCAGAGCAAAAACCGCGCCGAAATCGACGGGCAAATCGACATTTTCGCGTTGTCGGACGCAGGCTCGACCGCCGCGGCGTCGGTGCGCTTCGATTATCCCGATATTCCCGAGTTTTCGCTGCGCGAAAAACTGATGCTTGAAAAAGAGTGCTCGGGTATGTACTTTTCGGGGCATGTGCTGAACGATTACGAGAAGCATATCGACTCGCTCGGCGCGGCGAAGATTGCGGACATTCTCGCCTCCTTCGAGGAGGACGCGGAACTGCCGCCTTATCGCGACCGACAGGCGGTCACGGTGGCGGGCATCGTCACCAAGAAGACGGTCAAAACGACAAAAAACGGCGACAGCATGGCGTTTGTCACCGTGGAGGACCGCTCGGGCGAAATCGAGATTGTCGTATTTGCAAGGCAGTATATGGCGAGCGCGGCACTGCTCGTCAACGAAACGCCTGTCGTCGTGCGCGGCACGGTTTCGGCTAAGGACGAGGAAAAGCCGCGAATCCTGATGAACGCCTGCGAGCGGCTGCTGACCGACGCGGAATTTGCCAAGGGTAAGCCGAAAACGCTCTACCTGCGCGTCGCTTCGATTGACGCGCCCGCGGCGCGGCAGGCGGTCACAGCACTTCGACAAAGCCCCGGCGACTGTCCGGTCGTGCTTTACGATTTGAGTAAGGCGCGCTATGTCCGCCTCACCGACTGCGCGGTGCGGATTTCGGACACGCTTTGCGCAGCGCTTCGCAGTTTGCTCGGCAAGGACAATGTCGTCGCCAAATAGTCAGGTGGAAAAGTCCTCAATCAGCGTGGCAAGGTCGGAAAAACTGTAGAGCGTAATGCCTTTTTTCAGGGCTAATCTGTCGCTTTCGGGCAGGGTATCGACCAGCACGTCGACAAAATCGAGCAGCAGCCCGCTTTTCGCGTCATAGATGCCGATTTTTCCGCCGCATTCATACAGGGTGTAGAGCGCAGAGCCGCCGAGCATCGGCGCGGAAACGCTCACGGTACGGCTTCTTTCGGCGGCAAGCTCGGCTTTCAGCCGGTCGACGGTATGCTGCGTCACGGCGGCAAAGACGGCAAACGCCGTGAGCAGAAGAGAAAGAGCGAGCAAAAGCGCCGCAGTGACGCGCTTTTGTCCCGCGGGAAGTTTTATTTTCATAAATCGTAATTCCTTATCGGTTTGTTGTCAATATTATTTGCAGCGGCGCAGAATCTATTCGGCAGCCGCTCGAAACGAATTTTTCAAGAGGTACATCGTGAAGAACGCAAAAACGCAAAGTCAGGTCAGAATTGACAGCTTTAAGAAAGAGAAAAAGTCGGCGCGCGGCGCAGCGTCGCGCGTCGGCAAGGTGTTCGGCTATATCTTCAGTGCGCTGGTCACGCTGATGCTCGTATGCCTTGTCACCGGCATCATTGTTGCCTGCGTATTCTCAATCTATGTCAGCAAATACATCGACCCGACCATCGACGAGACGCTTTTGGTGACGGGAAAAAGCGAGCAGACCACCAAAATATACTACTACGAGTTCACCGACCGCGAAAACCGCATCGGCACCGCTGTCGAGCTTGAGGACCAGCGCATCTACGGCGCGGAAAACAGCCTGTGGGCGTCCTATGACGAGATTCCAAGCTATCTTCGCGAGGCGTTTATTTCGATTGAGGACAAGCGTTTTATGACCCACAAGGGCGTGGACTGGCGAAGAACGGGCGGCGCTGTGCTCAACTTCTTTCTCGGCTTTGACGATTCCTCCTACGGCGGCTCGACCATTACGCAGCAGCTAATCAAAAACCTGACCGGCAAAAACGAGGCGACGATTCAGCGTAAGGTGCAGGAAATCCTCTGCGCACTGAACCTCGAAAAGATAAAGAGCAAAGAGGAGATTATCGAGCTTTACCTCAATATCGTGCCGCTCTCGCAGAACTGCATCGGCGTCCGCGCTGCGGCAAATACCTATTTCGGCAAGGAGCTGAGCGAGCTGACGCTTGCCGAGTGCGCGTCGCTTGCGTCAATCACGAAGTACCCCACGAAGTACGACCCGATTCAAAATCCCGAAAACAATATCAAACGCCGCAACGACGTTCTGCATGAGATGTTTTTGCAGGGAAAAATCTCCGAAGAGGAATATAATCAGGCACTGGCGGAGGAGCTGCATCTGCGCGAGGATACCGACGAGAAGGCCGACAGCATCGACAGCAGCACGCGGCTCAATTCTTGGTATGTCGACACGGTTGTTTGCGACGTGCGCGACGATTTGATGAAAAAATACAATATTTCGAGTGAGCTCGCGAGCAATCTGATCAATTCGGGCGGACTCAGCATCTACACGCTGATGGACCCCGACGTGCAGCGCGTCATGGAGGAGGTCTATGAGGACGAGAGCAGCTTCCCCGCAAGCACCGGCGGTATGCCGGCGCAGTCTGCGATGGCGGTCGTTGACCCCTATACCGGCGACCTGCTCGGCGTGGTCGGCGCGCGCGGCAAAAAGCAGGGCAACCTCGTGCTGAACTATGCAACGCAGACACAGCGCGCTCCCGGTTCGTCCTTAAAGCCGCTGTCGGTCTATGCGCCGGCACTGGAGGAGGGCATTATCACCTACGGCAGCGTGGTTGACGACACGCCGCTGTGGTTTAACGGCAACACGCCGTATCCGAAGAACACGCCCGACGTTTATCGCGGGCTGACGACCATCAACAGCGCGGTCGAGCGCTCGGTCAACACCGTCGCCATGAAGGTGCTTGAAAAGCTGACCATTGACCGCTCCTACGACTACCTCAAAAATCGTCTCGGCTTTGATTATCTCGTCGACTACGGCGAGGACAGCAGCGGCAGAGGCTACACCGACAAGGGTCTTGCCGCGCTTGCGCTCGGACAGCTCAACTTCGGTGTGACCGTGCGCGACATCGCGGCGGCGTATACCGTGTTCCCGAGCGGCGGCGTG
>SFNW01000085.1 GCA_004554105.1 Clostridiales bacterium
GGAAGCCAGACCGTCCAGTTTGACTTCGGTGGTCGCGGTTGCATCGGTGTCTACAATCGTTGCGGGAGACTCGGTAACCGTGTAGGTGCCGTCGCCGTTGTCAACCGAGATATAGCCGTTTGCAACATAGGTTGCATCCGCGCCCTCGGGGTTGGCAGCGGGGTCAGTGCCTACGAACGTACCGCCCGTAACCGAAATCGTTGCAGTGCCGTCCTTCCAGTTGCTGTCGATTGCGTTGATGATATACTTCGCATACTGCGGAGCTGCGGCTTTTGCGGTTGTTGCCAAGTCAAATGTACCACCCTTGACAAGCAGGTTACCGGTCTTAACCTGCGCTACAGTCAGCGCACCGTAGAACGATCCGTTTTCAATCGTCAAGTCGCCGCCGTTCACGCTGATGCCATAGGCGTTGTTGTTGCCTGCTTCGCAGTCAACCGTACCGTTGCCGGTGATGATGACATTCGCGCCGCTCTTGATTTCAAAGAAAGCAGGCGTGCAGGTAAAGGAAGCCGCTTTTACATCGTCAGCATAGCCGATGGTGTATCCGGCAAGGTCAAAAGTCAAATCCTTGTCGATTGCAATCTGCGGTGCGAGATACTTTTCGCCCGTATCGACTGCCGAAATGGCAACGTCGCCGAGCAGCGTAATCGTATCACCCGCCGTTGCAGCCGCGATGGCGTCGGCAAGGGTTGCGTACTTGTTGTCACCGATTTGTGCGACATAAGTCACAGCCGCCGCGACCGTATAGGTGCCGTCGCCGTTGTCGGTCAGCTCATAGCCGTCGGCAATGTACGATTCGGTGACTGCCGAGTTGAAGGTGCCGCCGGTATAGACAAGCTCGGCTGCCATGTCGGCGAAGCTCAGATATTCTGCGCCCTTTTGCGTACCCGTGAAGCTACCGCCGCTGACATTGATTTTGTACTCCGTGCAGTTTGAGCCTGCCGCGGTACTCTTTGCGTAAATGCCCGAGCGTGCGCCGTTGAATACGCCGCCGCTGATGTTTACATTGACAGAGGTGGTGTCGGTCGCTTCAACGCCGATCTTCACACCGTCTCTCGAATCAAATGTACCGCCCGAGATGCTGACAGTACCGTTCTTGATGTAGACACCGCACGAGTTTGCCTTGCTGGTAGTGGTAAATGTACCGCCAATGACATTCAGCGTGCCGTGCCCCGCCCAGTAAATCGGGCAGTCGTCCCAAATCGCGCCTGCTGTCGTGTATGTGCCTCCGTAAACCGTAACCGCAGAGGCTTCATCGCTGTAAGCCGCGGCTGTTGCGATTGCCTGCTCGCCGGCATAGACAACGATTCCCGAGTTGTCGGCGTTTTTCGCGCCGAAGACGGTGATGCTCGACCCGAAAGCACCGACGCCGAAGGTCGTGCCCTTCAGGTTGGCACTCTTTACGGTCAAGTTGCCGTAGTTGGAAACCGCGACATGGTTACCGGTGATGCTGACATTCTCCAGCGTTACTTGGCTGCCGTTGTAGATGTACAGTGCCGCGCCGGACGCATTTGCGGTGGACAGACTGTTCTTGATTGTACCGCCGTAAATGTTGATTGTGCCCGTACCGGCGGTATAAACCTGATAGTCCGTGCCGCCGTCGACGGTATATCCGTTCAGGTTGAGGTCAAGCCCGACCGTGCCGGTGCCGAGCTGTAAATCGGCACTAAGTACGACATCGTCGAGCAGGGTGACTGTGTCGCCGTCCTTTGCAGCCGCAACCGCTTCTGCAAAGGTTGCATATTCGGTTTCGCCGATTTTTGCAGCGTTACCCGCCGCGCTTGCCGTGACTGCAAACAGCGTCATCGCAAGCAGGACGCTGAGCAGAAGCACGACAGGCAAAAGTTTTGTCTTTCTCATTTGCTCTCCTTCTTTCTGAGTATTTTTGGGAATGCCGGAAATTCCGATTTTCTCGGGAAACGGAATCTATAATCACTCGACGCATCGACCAAGCGCCGAATAATTATCATAAAAGACAAATATTCAACATATATTATATATATTTCCACTATGGCTGTCAATGTTTTTTTCGGTCTTTTTTGTACACTTGCACTTCTTAAATTTCGGTTAAGCACCTTGCAAGCGGGCGGATTTTGTATTACAATAAAGGCATTGCAAATGCGGAAAAGAAAAACATCGGAAGGAAACCATGAGAAAACTCCAAACGAGCGGCGAAAACTTCATATTGCGCCTGATTCAGGGTGTGATTATCGGCGTCGGCGGGATTTTGCCCGGCGTGAGCGGCGGCGTGCTCTGCATGGCGTTCGGGCTGTACAAGCCGGTCATGGAGGTTTTGGCTTCGCCGCGCAAAAATCTGAAAACGCATCTCGGACTGCTGCTCCCGGTCGGCATCGGCGGGGCGGTGGGCTGCTTCGGGCTTGCGCATATCGTCGGTGCGCTGATGAACGCCTACCCCGCGCTTGCGACTGCCGCCTTTGCGGGACTGATTCTCGGCACGCTGCCCGCCCTGCTTCGCACCGCACGGGAGAAAACGCCCTCGCGCGGCTCTGTCCCCGCGCTGTTTATCAGCTTTATCTTCTTTTTCGCGCTCTTTTGCTTTCTCAACCGCGGCGACGGGCTTTCGCTCACGCCGAATTTCTTCTGGTATCTGCTCGCGGGCGCGATTTGGGGCGTCAGCATCGTTCTGCCCGGACTCAGTTCCTCGGGCATTTTGCTGTTCCTCGGTCTCTTTGAGCCGATGGTCAACGGCGCGAAGCGCCTTGACTTTGCGGTGCTGATTCCGCTGGTTGTCGGCGGCGTCGGGGCGATTGTTCTTCTTGCCAAGCTGGTCAACCGCCTGTTTGACCGCTATCCCGCCGTGATGTCCTACATCGTTCTCGGCATTGTCGCGGCGACGACGATTCCGATTCTGCCGATGCACTTTATCTCGGTCGCGGACTTCGCCGTCAAAGCCGCACTGCTCGTTCTCGGCTTTGCCGTGGCGGTGACCTTTGACCTGCTCGGCAGAAAGTTTGATTGCGCGTGAACAATTCAAAAAGATGTCCTCGGCAAGACAAGTCTTGCCGAGGACATCTTTTAATCTTCCGACGATTCAAAAATCAAACGCTCCAACTCCTTTGCTGCCACGCTGAGCGGCTGCGCGCGCCGCTTAATCATACAAATGCTGCGCGGCGGGATCTCTTCGACGAGGTCGATGATGCGGACTCTGCCGTTTTCGCGCGCGAATCGTTCCGGAACAAATCCGATGCCGAGGTCGGCTTCCACCATCGGCAGAACCTGGTCGGCCGTGGCCGCCTCAATATCGGGGGCAAACTGCAGGCCGTTTGCGGCAAACAGTTCGGCGTGAAACGCGTAGGACATCGTTCCGGCCGCCAGCGAGATCTGCGGGAATGTGCTGAGCTCGGCCAGCGTCACGCGCCGTCCGCACAGGGCGGGGAAGGCATCCGAGCAGACGGCCACCTCACGGAACCGGCGCAAAGGGCGGACGCTGATGGTGGCGGATTGCTCGACCGGGGTGGTGACGACGGCAAGATCGGCAACGCCTTCCTGCATGGCGCGCACAGCCTGCGGCGTGGAGTGATTGCTGATGCGGACGCGCACGCCGGGGTAGCGTGTGCGGTACTTTTTCAGCACCGGGAGCAGCAGTCCGCGCAGCGCTACCTCGCTGGCGGCTACAAAAACCGTTCCGCTTTGCAGGTTGCGGCTATCGACCAACTCCGCCTCGCCGGCCTCGATATGCTCAAAGGCGATGCGCACGTGCCCATAGAGCTTTTCGCCCTCCGGCGTCAGCGTCATACCGCGACGCGAGCGGGAAAACAGCGGGCAGCCGAGCGCGCTTTCCAGATTTTTGACCGCACGGGTCAGGTTGGGCTGGTCGGCGGCGAGCACCTTTGCCGCATGAGAGACGCCGCCGTAGCGCGCGACATAGTAGAAAATGCGGTAGTAGTCGTAGTTTGCGTACATCGCTTAAACTCCATATAATTTTAATATGATAATTATATAAAATATACAGTTTACATATGTATCAACAAGTATTATAATAGCTGATGTTGAAAAAGTCAAGCAGGGAGTGAAACCGAATGAACTATACCGAACGCACCCGCGCAGCGCTGGAATCCGAGCGCGCGCTTTGCGAGGCACGACTGCATACCTACACCGAAAACGGCGCCCGCCTCGACCTGACGCGCGGCAAGCCCGCGCCGGAGCAGCTTGCCCTCTCCGCAGGGCTGCTCGACGTGCTGGATCATCGCAGCGTGACCGATTCCGAGAGCGGCATGGACTGCCGCAACTACGGCGGGCCGGACGGCATTCCGGAGGCACGGCGGCTGCTCGCGCACATGCTGGGAACGCACACGGCTGACACCATCGTCGGCGGCAATTCCAGTCTGGAGCTGATGTTTTTGCTCATCAGCCACGGCATGACCGACGGCATCTGCGGCTCCACGCCGTGGAGCCACGTTGAGAAACGCAAATTTCTGTGCCCTGCGCCGGGTTATGACCGTCATTTTGCCATCACCGAGCACTTCGGCTTCGGACTGATTCCGATTGCGATGCGGGAAGACGGTCCGGATATGGACGCCGTGGAGGCATATGCCGCAGATCCGACCGTCAAGGGCATCTGGTGCGTGCCGAAATACCAGAATCCGACCGGCGTGATCTTCAGCGACGCCGTCATCCGCCGCTTTGCCGCGCTGCATCCTGCGGCCGAGGACTTCCGCATTTTCTGGGATAATGCCTACTGCGTTCACGACTTCGACGCGGATGCTCCGAAGATCCCGAATCTGCTGGAGCTCTGCAAGGAGGCGGGCAACCCCGACCTCGTCTATGAATTCTGCTCCACCAGCAAGATCAGCTTTCCCGGCGCAGGTATTTCCGCCGTTGCGGCCAGCCCCGCCAACCTCATCGACATCAAGGGCTTCTTGAAATTTGCCACCATCGGTCCCGATAAGCTGAACCAGTTGCGCCATGCCCGCTTCTTCAAGAACAGCGCAGGCCTTGCCGCACAGATGCAGAAGCACGCCGCGCTGCTTCGCCCGAAATTCGAGGCGGTGTACCGCGCGCTGCACGAAGAGCTGGACGGCACCGGCACTGCCGACTGGACGGAACCGAAGGGCGGCTACTTCGTGTCCTTCAATACACCGGCAGGCTGCGCCAAGGCTGTCGTCGCCATGTGCGCCTCCCTCGGCGTCCGCTTTACCCCTGCGGGCGCAACCTATCCCTACGGCGTTGACCCCGACGACCGGAACATCCGCATTGCGCCGTCCTTTGCAACGGTGGATGAGGTGGAAGCGGCCACCCATATCCTCGCGCTCTGCACCAAACTCGTTTCTATCGACAAATTGCTTTCGGAGGGATCCAAATGAACCGCGACCTGACAGTCGGAGAGCCTGCGCGCGTCCTGCGGCAGTTCTGCCTGCCGCTTTTCGGCAGTATCATTTTTCAGCAGCTCTACAACATTGCCGACAGCTTCGTCGCGGGCAAATTCATCGGCAACGACGCGCTTGCCGCTGTGGGCAACAGCTATGAAATCACGCTGATTTTCATTGCGTTTGCCTTCGGCTGCAACATCGGCTGCTCGGTCATTACGGCGCAGCTCTTCGGCGCAAAGCGACACGCCGATATGAAGACCGCCGTCAGCACGACGCTGATTGCCTGCGGCGTGCTCTGCGCGGTTTTGATGGCGATCGGCTTTTTCGGCGGCGGGGGACTTCTGCACCTCATCAACACACCCGACGATGTGTTTGCCGACTCCAAACTTTACCTCGATATTTATGTGCTGAGCCTGCCGTTCGTCTTTTACTATAACGTGGCGACCGGTATTTTTTCCGCCCTCGGCGACTCCAAAACGCCGTTTGTCTTTCTCGCCTGCTCGTCGGTTTCCAACATCGCGGCGGACATTCTGTTTGTCGCGGGCTTCGGCATGGGGGTCGACGGTGTGGCATGGGCGACGCTGATTTGCCAGGGCGTGAGCTGCGTTCTCGCACTGTATTTTGTCTTCCGCCGTCTCCGCACGGTCGAGACCAAGGAAAAAGCGCCGCTCTTTTCGTGGCGAATCCTCGGGCGGCTTGCCGTCGTTGCCGTGCCGAGCATTTTGCAGCAGAGCTTTATTTCGGTCGGTAATATCGTCATTCAGAGCGTTATCAACGGCTTCGGTACGGCGGTCATGGCGGGCTATTCCGCCTCGGTTAAGCTCAACAACATGGTTGTCACCTCGCTCACGACGCTCGGCAACGGCGTTTCGAGCTTTACGGCGCAGAATCTCGGCGCGGGTAAGTTTGACCGGATCAAGGCGGGCTTTCGTGCGGGGCTGAAACTCGTTTGGTGCCTCTGTGTGCCGATCGTGCTGCTGTATTTTATCGGCGGGCGCTATCTTGTCTACGTTTTCCTTGACAGCCCGACGGGGGAGGCGATGGACGCGGGCGTCGCGTTTCTGCGCATTGTGTCGCCGTTTTATTTCCTGATTGCCGTGAAGCTCGTTGCCGACGGAACGCTGCGCGGCGCGGGACGGATGAAGCAGTTTATGGCGGCGACCTTTACCGACCTTGCGCTCCGCGTTCTGCTCGCCGAGCTGCTCTCGCGCACGGCGCTCGGCTCTACCGGAATCTGGCTTTCGTGGCCGATCGGCTGGGTTATCGGCACCGGACTGTCCCTGCTGTTCTACTTTAAGGCAAATTGGGGCGGCACGGACGCAGCGGAGAAACCGTAATATCGGCAACGCCGTTCTGCGAACGGCTACCCCTCATCCCCCGCCTACGGCGGTACCTTCCCCCAAGGGGGAAGGCTTTGTTTTTTTGGCTTCCCCTCGGGGGAGAACGCGAAGCGTTCTCCCTGAGTTTCACGATACTGCCCCAAAATCTTCGCTGTAAAGAGAAACTCTGTCGCGCTTAAAAAGCGCGACGGAAGCATGTCGCGGGACGCGACTGATGAGGGGTAGGACGCGCGGCGTCCGTCTGCTCGGCTTCGGTCGAGACTGCGGCAACGCCGTTCTGCGAACGGCTACCCCTCATTCGGTGCCGGCGCACCACCTTCCCCCAAGGGGGAAGGCAAAATCGGTTGTTTTTCAGCGAAAAAACGCCCATAGACGGTTTGTTCGTCTATGGGCGTTTGTTTTTACTTATTCGTCTTGGCTCTTCGTTTTGCGTACCTTGCGCTTTCTTGCGCATTTGACGCAAATCAGCACGATTGCGACGACGACGGCGGCGCAGAGCAGGTAGGGCAGGACATAGATGAGCAAAAAGAGCAGTCCCTCCGCTACGTCGCCGAAGGTTTCGGCAGAGTCCTTGAGCGTTTCGCCGAGGCGGTCGCCGAAGGTCTTGGGCGCGGGCGTCGTGTACTTGGTCACTTCGCTAAGCGTCAGGTTGAAGGTCGCGTAGCGGACGTCGTTGTCAATCGTGCGCTGCGTGTTGGTCAGCGATTCGATCTGATACTGCACGTCGCAGAGCCGACTTTCGATTTCGAGCATCTCGGACACGGTCTTGGCACTTTCCAGCATGGAGAGCAGGCGCTCCTCCTGAATGCGATAGGCTTTCAGGCGGGTTTCGTTGTCGTAGTACTGCTCGGTGAGGTTTTCAACATAGCGGCGAATGCCCGCGACGTTGCAGACGTCACCAAGCCCTGTCAGAAACGCGTCGTAGTTCTCCTGCGGAATGCGCACGGTCATGTCCATCGAGCGGCTGCCGCGATAGGTTTCGCGATTTAAGTTATACGCGCTCTCGGAGACGACGATGCCGCCGAGCGATTCGATTTTTTTGTGCAGTGCGTCGGACGCGGCGTCGAAATCCTCGGTTTCCAGCGTGACGTTGGCGGTGTAGACCAGTTTTTCCTCGCGGAGGGCACCGTCGGGCTGTTCCGTTCCCGTCGCCGTGTAGGAAAAGTCCTCTGCGGCTTCAGCCGACGCGCCGTACAGACCGAGCGCACTGTCCGCGGAGGGTGCGCTCGCGGATTTGTTAAAGGTTTCGCCGGCAAAATCCGTGCTGCTTGACCCGCAGGAGACGAGCGCGGCACAGAGCAGGAGGCAAAGCGAGAGAACTGCAAATTTCTTCATGGGGATTCTCCTTTCACTTTTTGCGGAAGATCAGGAATTTGGACAAAGCGTAGTTGGAAATCACGACGAAGACTGCGAGAAGAAGCTTGACGAGATAGCTGTTGTAGCCCATCTGCTCGGCGAAAATCCAGAATCCCCCGTTTTCGATCACGCCCGACAGCAGCCGCGCGCCGCAGAAACCGACAAATTCTTTAAAAGCGTGCCCGCTTTTTGCATTGTCAAACACGCGGAATTTGCTGGTGACAAATGCGAAAACCACCGAGACAAGCCACGCGATGAGCTGCGCCGTCATGTCGTCGATGTGCAAGCCGTCGGCAAGCAGTCCGAACGTGACGAAGTTTACCGCGGTGGTCAGCCCGCCGTAAAAGACGTAGGCAACCTGCTCGTGA
>SFNW01000086.1 GCA_004554105.1 Clostridiales bacterium
GCTCATGCGCAACCGCAACAAGCGAATTGCCGCCCGAATAGGCTTCGAGACAGCCGCGGAAGCCGCAGACGCAGACACGCTGATTGCCGATGATCATGATGTGTCCGATATGTCCGATGCGCCCGACCGGTCTGCCCGGACGGGTGATAAGCAGCTGCCCCTCGGTGACCGCGCCCGAGCCGATGCCGACGCCGAGACCGACGGTCAGCAGATTGTCGCACCCTGCCATCTCGCCGAAATTGTATTCGGCGGCGGGCGCGGCAGCCTGTGTGGTCACGGCATAAGCACCGACGCCGTAACGCTCGGCGAAATAGTCGGTGATGTGCAGATTTTCTCCGAGCGGCAGCCCGAAGTTTCCTGCCGATACGATAATGCCGCGCTCAAAATCGACGCTGCCCGAAACCGAAATGCCGATGCCCTCGAGCTTGTCACGTTCGATGCGCGACTCGCGAAGTGCCGTGTCGACGACCTCGCCGAGAAAAGCGAAGAAAGGCGCTTCTCCCGCGTAGCGCGGCGTCGATACCTCGTTCATGTAGACCGTGTTGAACGCCAAATTGCAAATCACGACGCGCGTTGCGCTCGCGCCGATGTCGAGTCCGACATAATACGCCGCGTCGCTGTTGACGCACAGCGGAATGACGGGGCGTCCGCGCCCCTGCGCCTTTTCGCGCCGTGCGAACACATACCCGCCGCCGAGCAGAGCATCGACGTCCTTGCACATGGTTCCCCATGCGACGCCGGTCGTCTCCTGTATATCCTTTTTGGACGCATTTCCCTTTCCGAGACGGATTGCGTCCATAATCTGTACAATGGCGCTGCTCATAGTAGCTCCTTCATGTGCTCTCTGACCGTGTACATCGGCAGAAACAGGTGTTTCGGCTGAATGCCGCCGATATGCGCAATCAGCGCTTTTGCAATACCCGCCGTGTCGGTCTCTCCCGCATCGAGGCGGGACTTGACGAAATCGCGGTAGAGGTAGGTTTTATCCTGCGCGTCACAGAGCAGCCGCAGCACCGCGCTCCGCCCCTCAACGAGGTCGCCGCAGGGGATAAACGGGTGTCCGAGAATTGCCCGCTCGGCGGGTACGCCGCGCAGCCGCTCCATCGAGCGGCGGTATGCGGGCAAATCCATATAAGCGCCGCAACCCTGCACCGCCGTACCGTCCAGCTGAATCGAGTCGCCGCAGACAAGCGTCCGGCTTTCGCGGTCGAAAAGGCAGACCGCGTCGTCGTCGTGCCCGGGCGTTGCAATCAACTCAACCCGTCCGCCGACAACCGTGCCGTCGGCAAGCGGCTCGTCAACGGTTGTGCCGACAAGCCCCGCCGAGGGCGGCGGGCTGTTTTCGGGGAATACGCGGCGAATTTCAATATTGTAGGAAAGCGGGTCGCGAATCTTATCGACCGAGCGCGTGTAGGCGGCAATCCGCTTCACGCCCAGCTCCCGCAGCCGCTTGAAGCCGCCGATGTGGTCGCCGTGCGTGTGCGTACAGAGCAGGCAGTCGATGTCGCTCGGGCGAAGCCCGCGCTCGCGGAGTGCGGGGACGAGCACTTCGTCGACAAGCGCGGCACTGCCGCCCGCGTCGATGAGGTAGTTTTTCTCGCCCGTGAGCAGAATGATGCCGGTCGTCGTGCCGCCGAACGGCTCACGCAGCAGATATACGGTTTTACAAACGCAGGTAAATTCCATGTCCGTCCTCACGCTCGGGCGGGACGGTTTGCCCCGCGCAGAATTACTTTCTCTTGCAAGCCTTGACCTTGGCAACGACCGCCTCTGCGTGCGCCTTGATCTCGTCGTAGTCGCAGGTACCCTTGGTGGGGTGCGTCAGACCCGAGCCGAGCGCAACGGCATACGCGCCGTCGTCAAACCACTTGTCGATGTTGTCAATCGAAACGCCGCCGACCGGAATGCATCTCGCCTGCGGCAGCGGTCCCATGACCGCCTTGATGAAGCCGATACCGACCGCGCTTGCCGGGAAAATCTTCACGATGTCGCAGCCGTAATCCATGGCGGTCACGATTTCGGTAAAGGTCTGTACGCCGGGCATATACGCGATGCTGTAGCGGTTGCAGAGCTTTGCAACCTCTGGACGGAAGTTCGGCGCGATGATGAAGGAAGCGCCCGCGAGAATGCAGGCTCTCGCCGTCTCGGGGTCAAGCACCGTGCCCGCACCGACATAAGCGTCGAGGTTCTTCTCCTTGATTTCCTTTGCGATGGTCTCGATGATGTTCAGCGCGCCGGGCGTGCTCATCGAAATCTCGAGAATCGTAACGCCGCCGTCCATAATGGCGCGGGTACGAACCATTGCGTCCGCCTCGTTCTTGTCGCGCACGATGCCGACAAGACCGTTTTTGTGCATATTCTGAATCACGCTGTGCTTCAAAATTTCCATGATGTATCCTTCTTTCGCAATTCTGCTTTATGTATTTATCTCTGGATTCTGCCGTTGCCGCTGCCCGCAATCAGATTTTCGACGTCGTCCTTGGTGAAGCGGACAAAGTCGCCGTAAATCGTGTGCTTGAGCGCGCTGCCGCCGATTGCATACTCGATGATCTTCTGGCGGTCGTCCGGGAAGTGACGGAACGCATAAATCAGCGAGCCGCCGAAGCTGTCGCCGCCGCCGATGCGGTCGACGATGTTGGTGATGCTGTACTTGCGGCTGATGTGGAAATCGCCGTCGCGGAATGCGAGGACGCCCGACCAGTTGTTGTGGTCTGCGCTGACGCTCTCACGCAGGCTGACCGCGAGTGCCTTGACGTTCGGGTAGGTGTCCATGACAATCTTCGCGAGGTCCTTGTACATCTCGGTGTTCAGCTTGCCGGAATCAACGCCGGTCTCCATCTTGATGCCGAGGCACTTCTGGCAGTCCTCTTCGTTTGCAATCATGATGTCGATGTACTTTGCGATTTCGGGCATGACCTCGATCGGCTCCTTGCCCCACTTCCACAGTTTCTTACGGTAGTTGAGGTCGCAGGAAACCGTGATGCCCTTCTCCTTGCACTTCTTCAGCGCTTCGATCGTCGCTTCGCAGAGCGATTCGGACAGAGCGGGCGTGATGCCGGTTACATGGAACCAGTCGGCGTCGGCAAGAATCGTGTCCCAGTCGAAGTCGCCCGGCTTGACTGCCGCGATAGCGGTGTTGTCACGGTCGTAAATGACCTTGGAGGGGCGCATATTGGAGCCGGTCTCGGTGAAGTAGAGACCGAGACGCTTATCCGAGAACTGGATCGCGCTCGTGTCGAGACCGAAGCGGCGCAGCTCGTTGACTGCCGCTCTGCCGAGGTCGTTTTTCGGCAGTGCCGTAACGAACTTCGCCTCGTCGCCGTATGCGCTGACCGCAACTGCGACGTTGGCTTCCGCACCGCCGAAGGTGCAGACCATGTTCGGGGTCTGCAGGATCATTTCTCTGCCGGGAGGCGTGATCCGCAGCATGAGCTCGCCGAAAGTAACCACTTTTTTCATTTTTGTTTACCTCGATAAAATAGTATTGTGTGAGCAAAATCAGCCCACGGTCTTACAGCATAATTATAAAGAATTCCGCGCGGCAAGTCAAGGCGGAGCGGCTTTCTTCTTTACAAATAAACCGGACCCTTTGTTTTCTGTTTTTGCAAAAGTTTGATATTTTTTTAACAATATATTCATTTTTCACACCAAACCCGCCTTTTTAATATCACGATTGATTTATATATTTCGCACGCGCGGGGCGGCAGGACGTGCGCGGCGAAAAAGGGGGCTTGATAAAAGTAAAAAAAAATGCTACAATAAAAGCAGCAGGATTTTATTCTATATTCAACGGAGGAATTTACAATGCCGACTCCAACCCCGCATATCAACGCAAAGCCCGGCGATTTTGCCGAAACCGTTCTGATGCCCGGCGACCCGCTTCGCGCAAAGTTCATTGCCGAAACCTTTCTCGAAAATGCCGTCCTCGTCAACAACGTGCGCGGCGTACAGGGCTATACCGGCAACTATCACGGCAAGCGCGTGTCGGTCATGGCAAGCGGAATGGGCATGCCGTCCATCGGCATTTACTCTTATGAGCTGTTCAACTTCTTCGGCGTCGAAAACATTATTCGCATCGGCTCGGCAGGCGCAATTTCGCCCGCGCTGAAGCTGCGCGACATCGTTATCGGCATGAGTGCAAGCTACAACAGTATCTATGCCGACCAGTTCGGACTACCCGGCACCTATGCGCCGACGGCAAGCTATCCCCTTTTGAAAAAAGCGACCGACGCGGCGGACGCGCTCGGCATTCCGGTCACGGTCGGCAACATTCTGTCGAACGACCTGTTCTACGACGACGCGCAAAGCACGCTTGCATGGCAGAAGATGGGCGTTCTCGCCGTCGAAATGGAGAGCGCGGCACTCTACATGAATGCGGCGCGCGCCGGCAAGAACGCGCTCTGTATCTGCACGATTTCGGACAGTCTCGTCACGCACGAGGAATGCAGTGCCGAGGAACGGCAGAGCACCTTTACACAGATGATGCGCCTCGCGCTTGAAATCGCATAGCCATGCCGCGCGGGGAAAAACAAAAGCTCAAGCTGCTCTGCCTGCTTGACCTCTTAAAACAGGAAACCGACGCCGAACACCCGATGTCGGTCGCGGAAATCATCGAGCGGCTGGCAGACTGCGGCATTTCGGCGGAGCGCAAGTCGATTTACGACGACGTCCGCGCGCTCTGCGACTACGGCGTATGCGTCGAAGCCGCGCCGCGCCGCGGATATTACATCGAACAGCGCACCTACGAGCTTGCCGAGCTCAAAATGCTGGTCGACATCATCTGCTCTGCCAAATTTCTGACCGAGAAAAAGAGCCGCGAGCTGATTCACAAGCTCTACGCCGAGACCAGCCGCTACGGCGCGGCGGCACTCGACCGACAGGTATACGCCGCGCACGTCAAGTCGCAGAGCGAGGTCATCTACTACACGGTGGACGCCATTCATGCCGCGATTCGCGAGGGTGTGCAAATCAGCTTCCGCTACTATCACTATGACGCAAGTAAAGCGCGGGTCGAGCGCAAGGACGGCTATCGGTATGCCGTCAGCCCGTGGACGCTGGTCTGGAACGACGAGAACTATTACCTCGTCGCCTACGACGACGCCGAGCAGTCGATTCGGCATTTCCGCGTCGACCGTATGGGCGACGTCCGCGCCCTGAAGCGGGCGCGCTGCGGCAAGGAAGCCTTTGAACACTTCGACCTTGCCGCCTACGAAAGCAAAACCTTCGGTATGTTCGGCGGGCGTGAGGAAACCGTCACGCTTGCCTGTGCCGAGCGTGCCGCCGACGCGATAATCGACCGTTTCGGCGTCGAGCCGACCTTTATCCGCCGCGCGGACGGCGGCTTTGACGTGACGGTGCGCGTCTTTACCAGCCCGCAGTTCTACGGCTGGCTGCTCGGTCTGTCGGGGCTTGTTCGACTGAAAGCTCCTGCCCGCGCCGTCGACGACTATCGGGCGTATTTAAAACAGGCGGTTGAAGAACTGTAAATGCGGCGTGGCTTTGCCCCGCACCGCCTGCCCGCAAGGGCGGATTTCATTCTGCCCGTTTTCCGGAAGCGGACCGTCGAGGACGCCGGTCCCTACGGCAAATTGCGCATCCTGCCGCAACGGCGGATTTCATTCCGCCCGTTTTCCGTCGCCTTCTTTCGGCATCGCACACGGAAAGCATATTTCAAGAATCAAAAAAGACTTGCCTTTCGGCAAGCCTTTTTTGATTCAATTTGTACCCGGAACCAGCGTGCCGATTCCGTTCTTGCCGTTGAGCATACCGTGCAAAACGAAGAGCGCGTCGGCAAGGTCTACCTTTCCGTCCCCGTTTGCATCAAGCGCGTCGCGGGTCGCAGCCTTTCGGTCGCCGCCGAGATAGCGGAGCATGGCAACCGCATCGCGGAGGTTGGTTTTGCCGTTGCCGTCAGCGTCGCCCGCGATATGCTCACCCGTGGGCAGCGTCACGTCCGACGTTTCGCTGAACAGAACGAAGTTCTCCCCCGTGAGCGCACCGGCAGGCGCACACAAAGCCGCTGTCAGAAGCAGCGCGGAAAGCAAAATAACGATTTTTTTCATACGATCCTCCGCAAACCCGATTTTCTTCATTTTAATATATCGGCATCTGCTTGTCAACATAAAAATACCGACCGAAAAATCGGTCGGTATTTTCCTTTTTGCAATTACTCGGCGTCAGCAGGCGTCTCTTCTGCCGCTTCGGCAGTCTCCTCGACCGCTTCCTCAACCGCTTCTTCGGCTGCAGCCGCCTCGGCTTCCTCAATCAGTGCGCGAATCGACAGGCTGACCTTCTGCTTCTCGTCGTCAACGTCGATGATCTTGACTTCGACTTCCTGACCGATTTCCAGCACGTCGGAGGGCTGTGCAATGCGCGTCTTGGAAATCTGCGAAATGTGAATCAGGCCGTCGGTGCCGGGAACGATTTCGGCAAACGCGCCAAAGGGCGTGAAGCTGACAATCTTGACCGTGGCAACATCGCCGACGCTGTACTTATTCTTGAAGACATACCAGGAGTTCATCTCGTCGGTCTTGTAGCCGAGCGAAATCTTGCCGGTCTCGCGGTTGAAGTCCTTGACGTAAACGTCAAGGACATCGCCGACCTTAACGACCTGCGAGGGGTGCTTGATATGCTTCCAGGACAGCTCGGTGTTGTGGACCATGCCGTCCACGCCGCCGAGGTCTACGAACGCGCCGTAGGTTGCGAGATTCTTGACAGTGCCCATGTAGTGCTTGCCGACCTCGACCTCTGCCCAGAATGCGTCCTCTTTCGCCTTGCGCTCCTCACGGAGTACGGCGCGAATCGAAGCGAACGCTCTGTGGCGCTGCTCGTTGATTTCGATGATTTTGACCTTCTGCGTCGTGCCGACCAGCACGGAGAGGTCGCCCCCGCGCGGTACGCCCGAAAGCGATGCGGGAATGAATACGCGGTTGCCCTTGATCGAGATGATGACGCCGCCCTTGACCGCCTCGACAATCTTGCCCTCGAGGGTCTCGCCGCTCTCGCTTGCCGCGACGATGTCCTTCCAGTTCTTGTCCGCGTCAACGCGCTTCTTCGACAATACGGCGATACCGTCAATGTCGCTGACCTTGATGACAAAGCCTTCGACACTGTCGCCGACCTTGAACATCTTCGTCAGGTCTGCGCCCGGCTCGTCGGTAATCTGATCGTATGTAATTACGCCCGTTGCCTTTGCGCCGAGGTCAAGACGGATCTCGTTGTTCGAGACCGACATAACCGTACCGACGACGGTATCTCCTGTATTTAAAGTTTTGAAGGAATCCTCCAGCATTTGTTGAAAGTTTTCTGCTTCAGTGTTCATGGTTTCGTTTACCTCCTCAATGATACCGCTCGGCGTCGATGCACCTGCGGTAATACCAACTGTTACGCAGCCGGCAAAGCTGTGGGGATCAAGTTCGTCCGCGCGCTCGATCAGGACGCAGCGGTCGCAGACGGAGGAGGCGATCTCAAACAACTTTTTTGTATTCGAGCTTTCCCTGCCGCCGATGACGATCATGCCGTCGCTTGCCTCGGCGAGACGTTTCGTCTCGCTTTGTCTGTTTTCCGTAACATTACATATTGTATCAAAAATATTCGCGTTTGTATATACTTTTTTAAATTTTTTCTCACATTTTTTCCAAAGAGCCGTGTTTTGCGTGGTCTGCGCCACCAAAACGACCGGCTTTTCGGGATTTTTTTTCGTTTTCAGACGGGCGTCGAGGCTTTCCTCGCTGTCGAAAACGACGACTTCCCCCTTGGCGTAGCTGCAAATTGAAAGCACCTCGGGGTGCGTCGGGTCGCCGAGAATGGCGAGCGTCACGTCGGGCGCGGTATTCTCTGCGGCGATGCGGTGAATCTTTTTGACAAACGGGCAGGTCATGTCCTCCACGCGCAGATTCGGGTATTTCGCTTCGAGCGCGCGCAGTTTTTCCTCGTCCTCGCGCGGTACGCCGTGCGTGCGGATCACGATACAGGCTTTGCGCCCGCGAGCCGCGACGGCCTCCGCTTCTTCGACGCCGATGACGCGCACCCCGCGCGCGGCGAGATGCTCGTTATAGGGGCGGTTGTGAATCAGGTTGCCCAGCACATAAATATCGGCGTCGCCGCCGAGCGAATGCTCGACAAACTCGGTCGCACGCTTGACGCCGAAGCAAAAGCCGGCTTCCTTGGCTACGGTAACTTTCATTCTTCTTTATATTCGTTGCGCAGCGCGAGAATGCGGTCAAAGACCAGCCTTGCCGCGCGCTCGTACTCCTCCTTGCCGCCGCTTGTGAAGCC
>SFNW01000087.1 GCA_004554105.1 Clostridiales bacterium
GTCACGACGACTGCGGGCGAGCAGAAGACCTACACGCCTGCCGACCTCAATGCAGCGTATATGTACGGTCAGCAGTTCCTGTTTGACACGACGAAGTATACGAGCGCAGACGTAACTCTGATTATCAAGCCGTATGCGATCAGTCTCGACGGCAGCACGACCTACTACGGCGATGAGATTACGCTGTCTGAGGAAGTCTGCTTCGCCAAGGGCACGCACCTGTTCAAGGACGGTCAGTAAGGGAGGAAGACGCAATGAAACAGTACACAAGACCTACGCTTAACCTGATTGACGTTGATGTCAGGGACATTCTGCTTGTGAGCGGTGAAGGCGGACTGACGGTCGACGAGAACGTCGGCGACGTCTCCGGCGACCCGATTATCTTCTCAAGCAGTTCTGTCGACGTCTTCGGCGAATAAGCAAATCCACAATGCAAAAAAACAGCGGGGAAACCCGCTGTTTTTTTGCGGAAACAGAACAGCAGAGGAAGGCAAATGCCTTCCTCTGCTGTTTGCTTTAAATTGAATTTGTTGTCAGTCCTGAATGCGTCTGAGCAGCCACAGTACATCGGTGAGCGTAGGCGCGGTGCGGTCGAAGAAGTAGACGCTCTGTCCCGCGTCGACGCCGCCGAGCGTGCCGCAGAGCAGTTCGAGTGCGTCGACGATGTCCAGCGTTCCGTTTGCGTCCATGTCGCCGCTCACAATCGTGTCGGCGGTTGTCGTAAGGGTTACACTGCCGGTGTTGTTTGACGGTGCGTAGTCAATGAGACTTGTGCGCGAGCCGATATACGCGAAATCGCGCAGCGGCAGTGACGTGTTCCAGCCCGAAACCTCCGCCGTGATGCTGCCCGTGAGGTAGTTCATGCCCGAAACTGCGGCATACAGATTTGTCTGCCCGGTCGCACCCGCTCTGCCGACAATCGAGGCGTTGCCGCCGACAGTCAGCGTCATATTGCCGCTGTAAGTGCCGATCGGCGCGGCAGACGCCGTGCGGCGGTTGCCTCCGAAGAAGATACTCCATGTGCCGGCATTGACGGTTATCGTGCAATCGCGATCACTCGATGCGCTTGTAGCGGTGTCAAAATAGACAGTGTCGGCGGGGTCAACCGTCCGCACATCGCCAAAGACTGCGTTGCCCGCGTAGAAGTGCCATGTACCTGTGAAGCTGACAGTTTCGCGAATCTCCACATCGTTGTAGCGGCAAATCAATGCCGCGCTACTGGCGCCGCTCTCCACCGTGAGGTTGTCGAGAACGAGTGGGCTGCCGACCTTGAGCGTTTGAACCTTTTTCAGTAAGAGCTTCGCGCCTGTCCCCTCGCCGACAATCGTCAGCTTTGAGGGACTCATCGGCATTGATACGCTGCTGTAGGCTTCTACTTCTTCTTCCAAAAGCTTATTGTCGTTCGGATAGGTCAGCGTGCCGACAACGTGCATCGTTACGTCTTCGCCGATTGCCATACGGTCAATGGCATAGGACAGATAGGAAATCGGGTCGTCCGCCGTTCCCGCGCCGAACGGCGTACCGTCGTCCGAAACGTAAATATCGGTCAGGCGGAAGCCCTCGACTGCCGTGACGCCGTTAAAGACGGCGTCATAGATTTTCTGCGCCATGATGCCGTAGCCCTCTTTGTGCGGGTGAATGTTATCCGAGGACAGGAAATTGCCCGCCTTGGTCGCTTCATAGGTCAGCGCATAGAGGTCGACGAAGACGTATTTTCCGTTGTCTGCCGCGTTCAGCGTCTCGGTAATCTGCGCCTGCAGGGGGCGAATGACCGAGGAGGCGCGCAGCGAGCTGACGCTCTGCCCGTTGCGGTGGGTTGCATTGGTGACAAAGACGGTTTTTGTCTCGGGATTGTCGCCGACCGCCTTGATATACGCGCTGTATTCGTTGACAAACCATTCTTCCGAGCCGTTCGACGCGCCCGCCGCGCTTGCGTCGTTCGTGCCGAGCGCAAAGACGACATAGTCCGCGCCGCTCTCATAAATCGAGAGCGTATGCGCCAGCGTACCGGGAAAATAAATGACATTTCCCGTCATTGTCATGCCGCCCGAGGAAATGCCGAAGTTGGCGACGAGGACGTCCTCGCCCTTATCCTGCACAAGCTTTGCAAGCTGCGCGGGATAGGAGTATTTCGTACTGTCGAGATACGAGCCGTCATCAAATTTGCAGTAGCCCTCGGTAATGCTGTCGCCGATGCAGGCAATGCGGACAGGCTCGGTATAGCTCTGCGCCTCGCCGTTGACGCTGTCAAAGCACTTTACAGTCAAATCGAGCGCGGTCGGATAGCTGAGCGTCGCCGACTTGCTCTCGCCGGGGTACGCCTTGACCGCCGTCGCGTCGACAACCGTCCCTGCGGCAAAAGTCGGCGTGCCCGTAACCGTCACATCGAAGTTGCCGCGCACGACCTGTGCATGGCTGACCTGCTGCTGATACGCCGAGATCAGTCCGCCCTTAAATACACCGCCCGAAATGTTCAGCGCAAGGTCACCGTCGATGGCATAATACTTCTTATCCGACGCCGTCAGGGTCGAATAGCGCGAGCCGTTCTGCGCAATGTTTCTGCGGCGTCCCTGCATGAAGACCGGCACGTTGAAAATGCCGCCCGTGATATTCAGCGTCGCGTCGTCAGCGAGAATCGCATCGCCGGAGACCGAGAAGCCGTAATACATCTGATTGTTTGAGTCAATATCGTAGCTGCCCACGGTGCCGAAAATGCCGCCGTTTACCGTGACGGTAATCGGTGCGGCAATCGCGCCGACAAAGTTTGTTCCGCTTGTCCGGAAGCTGCCGCCGTTAAAAATTGCAAAGTCGCCGCCGTTTACCGTAATCGAATAGGGCAGCTCGGTGATGCAATCCGCGTTGGTTTCGACCTCGCCTGCGTGTACGCCGCCGAAGAAGTCCAGTGCCGCGCTGCTGCCGCCGCTCTTTGCGACCGAGAAATTCTCACCGAAGACGACGTTGTTAAAACCGCCGAACATGAAGACGGCATAGTTCCCCGTCACATCAAACGGCAAATCAAAGGTCACGGTGTTGTCGTTTGTGTTCTTGGCAAGCTGGAAACGCTGCTTCAGCAGCAGCTTTGCGCCGTTTACGGCGGAAAAGGTCAAATCGCCGCTCTGCTCGGGCACGGTGGTTTTTGCCGAAACCGTCGTGTCACCCGCAAGGACGATTTCGCCGCCCCTGCCGTCAAGCGCGTCGATTGCCGCAGACAGGCTGCCGAGTGGGCTTTGGGCACTCGTGCCGTCGCCCGTGCCGCCGTCGGCAACAAAGATTTGCACATCTGCCGCGCCGACCGTCAGCGCAAGAAGCGATGCGGTCAATGCGAGCGTCAACGCAAGCGATAACAGGAATTTTTTCATGGAAACACCTCATCTCAGAATAATTTCCGTCTCTCTGTTTCCATTGTATAGTACGGCACGCGGCTCGTCAACTCAATTTCCCGTTGATTTTTACAAAAGAATTTACCCTTTTTAAGGAGAAAGCATCATTTTTCACAAATCTCCCGCCGCGCGGAAACGCAAAAAGCGGCAGGAAGCTTCCGCCGCTTTTGAATGACGAAAAGAGAGAGAACAACCGAATCACGCTTCCCGTTCGCCGCCGACGATGTCGCAGTATGCGCCTGCGGTAATGCGGTAGACCAGCGTATACAGCAGAGCAAAGACCGAAAAACTGACGAGCGTTGTCGTCGCGAAAAGCGCGACATTGTTCAGCGCGAAGAGCGACAGCAGCTTGCGAATCATCGGAAAGGCAAACGCAAGATGAACGCCCGCGAGGAGGAGCGGCAGGTAAAAGACGGTCAGCATCTGCGAATTGACGCTGCTCCGAATCTCGCGCGCCGTCATGCCGACCTTCTGCATGATGGCAAAGCGCGCCCTGTCCTCGCTCGCCTCGGTAATCTGCTTGTAGTACAGAATCAGCACGGCGGCGCAGATGAACACCGCAGACAGGAGAATGCCGAGATAGAACAGCCCGCCAAATGTGCCGTAGAAATCGTCGCGTTCGACCGCCTTGCTGATAATGATACAGGAATCAAAATTCGCGTCTTCGACGCTGTCGCCCTGAAAGCGTATGCGAAAGGCGCGTCGGAGCGCAGCCTGCCTGTCCTCATCCGCAGAGGTGTCGAAAGAGAGCGTATAGCTTTCCCGCGATGCGTCATGCGAAGCAGCGTCGCGTGCTTCGGTGAGATTCTCGATCCGCACGCCGCACGCGTCCGCTTCGGCAAGAACGGCACTGCGAAGTGCGTCCGTATCTTCCGCGGCAAGCACCGGCAGAACAAATTCAAGCCGAAAATCGTTCGGATAGCGCGCGTTGATTGCGTCCTCCTCTCCGAAATAGAGGCAGGTCGTGGATGAAATCATCACCAGCACCATCGTCGCGAGAATGCAGACCGAAGCAAGTCCCGCGCCGCTCCGCTTCATGCGGAACGCCATCGAGGAAACCGAGACAAAATGTGCGGGCTTGTAGTAATAGCGCTTGTTCTTCTGCAAAATGCGACAGAGCAGCACCGAGCCGCTGACAAAGACAAGATAAGTACCGATAATCACCAGCACAACCGCGACGAAAAAGAGGAAAATCGCCGCCACGGGGTCTTGAATCATGACGGCCGTCGCATAGGCGCCGGCGAGAATCACCGCGCCGAGCAGGCCGAGCACCCAGTTTGCCCGCGGAGGCTTTTCGCCGACATTTTCGCTGTCGAGCAGTGCCGCCGTGCTTGAAAAGCGCACCTGACGAAGCGAATCGAGAAAGAGCAGCAAGAAGATAATCCCGAAGGTCGCTGCGCACTCGCCGATTGCCGCAAACGAGACCGACAGCGTATAGCCCGCCGCGCCGTTTGTAATGCGGAACAACCCAAGCTCGGCGAGCTTGGAAAACGCCGCGCCGCAAAGCAGCCCGACAGCGAGCGAAACGGCAGCAACCAGCAACGTCTCCCAAAAGAGAATCACGCCGATGTTCGACTTGCCCATGCCGAGGATATTATACAGCCCAAACTCCTTTTTGCGCCTGCGCATGAGAAAGGCGTGCGTATAGAACAGAAAAACGGCGGCAAAAACCGCAATAACGCCCTTGCCGAGCTGCATAATCGCGCGCAATGTCGCGCCGCCCGACAGATTATTCAGCCCTTCGTCGCGGTAGAGGAAGAGAAGAATATAGTGCATCATGACCATGCCGATACAAGTCAGGATATAGGGAATATACAGCCTGCGGTTGCGGCGAATGCCGTCAAAGGCAAGGTGGAGATAGAGCGTTTTCATTCGACCTTCCCTCCCGAGGCAAGCAGGGTCAGCGTGTCGGAAATGCGCTGATAAAACTGCTCGTCGCTTCCGTCGCCGCGATAAAGCTGATGAAACACCTCGCCGTCGCGGATAAACAGCACGCGCCCCGCGGTGCTTGCCGCCCGCACCGAATGTGTCACCATCAAAACCGTCTGCCCGAGGCGGTTGATATCGCAAAACAGGCGAAGCAATTCGTCCGCCGCGCGCGAATCGAGCGCACCGGTCGGCTCGTCGGCGAGGAGCAGTTTCGGCGCGGTGATGATCGCGCGGGCGACGGCGGCGCGCTGCTTCTGCCCGCCCGAAATCTCGTAGGGGTACTTCTTCAGAATCTCGGTGATGCCGAGCCGCTGCGCAATCGGCAGCAGCCGCCCATTCATTTCCTTGTAGCTCTTCCCCGCCAAGACGAGCGGCAGATAGATGTTGTCCTCGACCGAGAGCGTGTCGAGCAGGTTAAATTCCTGAAACACAAAGCCGAGATTGTCCCGCCGAAAGGCGGCGAGCGCGGCGTCGCCGACGCTCGCCAACTCCTTGCCGTCGAGGATTACACTGCCTCCGGTCGGCTTGTCGAGCGCGGCTAAGATATTGAGCAGCGTCGTCTTGCCCGAGCCGGATTCACCCATGACGGCGACGTATTCGCCCTCCTCCACGGTGAAATTCACATTCCGCAGCGCCTCGACCCGACTGCCGCCGAAGCGGGAGACGTAGACCTTTTTCAGATTTTTGACTTCCAGAATCCGCATTTGCGTGTCCTCCGTATGTTTTCTACGCTCCCATTGTAGCAAAAGCGGGAAACGCATCGCCATCGCTTCGGCTTACATTTCCCGCAATTTTCTTACAGTTCTGTAAGATTTACTCGCCGCGGCGCGCGTACTGCGAAAAGTCGAGCGTCGCGGTCGTCCCGACGCCGACCGTCGAGTCGAGCGAAAGTCCGACGCCGAGGTTTTCGCAGATGCGGCGGCAGAGATACAGTCCGATGCCGCTCGAATGCGCGTCGCCCCTGCCCCCGATGCCGGTATAGCCCTTTTCAAACACGCGCGGCAGGTCCTCTTTTTCGATGCCGATACCCGTATCCGCAATGCAGAGCAGTTTTTCGGACGGCGAAAAGATGCGGACGCCGCCCTCTCTGGTATACTTGAGCGCGTTGGAAAGCAGTTGCTCCAACACAAAAGAGAGCCACTTTTCGTCGGTGACTGCCGAAATGCCGCTCGGCATAAATTCCACGCGCAGCCGCCGCCCGATAAATTCGGCGGAAAACCGCTTGACGGCGGCGCGGACGAGCGGGTCAACCGCATAGGTGCGGAACACATAGTCGCCCGCATTCATATCAAGCCGCAGATAGGTGAGCACCATGTCGACATACTGCTCAATGCGCGACAGTTCGGCGGAAAGCTGCCTTGCAAGCGGCGTATCCTCGCCCCCGAGCGTCAGCCGCATGGAGGAAATCGGCGTTTTAATCTGATGCGCCCACACCGTGTAGTAATCGATGGTGTCGGCATAGCGCTTTGCCGCCGCGTCCTCAAATGCCGCCGCAGAAGCGCGCAGGGCGGCGACGACCGCCTGCATATCCGCTTCACCGAGCGTTTCGGGCGTCGGCAGCGGCGCATGGCGCGCCCGCTCCGGCTCGGTCAGCAAAGTCGCGCGCCGATGCCTTGCCCGCACACGGAAAAAGTCAAGGACAAGCAGGACGATGCCCGCCGCGGCGCAAAGCAGCGTTGGATAAAGCACGGCGGCAAGCGGCAGTCGGTAGAGGAAAAAAGAGACGGCAAAGACCGCCGCAAAGGCGAGAAAGGTCAAACTCGCGTCCCGCCGCTCGGCGAGATACCGCAAAAACAGGTTTTCTTTCGCTTCGTTCTTCATTCTACAATATACCCGACGCCGAATTTGGTGGTGATGAAGTCCCGCAGCCCCGCGGCGTCCAGTTTTTTGCGCAGACGCGCGACGTTGACGGTCAGCGTATTCTCGTCGACAAACTCGTCGGTCTCCCACAGCCGCTCCATCAGCCGCTCGCGGCTGACGACCTTGCCCTTGCTTTCCATCAGGCAGAGCAAAATGCGGTATTCGTTCTTCGTCAGCGGAATTTTCTCGCCCTCGTAGGTCAGCGTGCCGTCACCCGTGTCGAGGAATGCCCCGCGGTGGCAGAGCAGCGTCGCCGACGCGGCAAAATCGTAGGTGCGGCGCAGCAGCGCGCGCAGTTTTGCCATCAGCACGCTGCCGTCAAAGGGCTTCGCGATGAAGTCGTCCGCGCCCATTTCCATCGCGGTCACGATGTTCATGCCGTCCGACGCGGAGGAAATGAACACAATCGGCACGCGCGACAGCTTGCGAATCTCGGCGCACCAGTGATAGCCGTTGAAAAAGGGCAGCGAAATGTCGAGCAAAACGATGTGCGGCGCAAAGGACGCGCAGTCCGAAAGCACCGTGCGAAAGTCCTCGACGATGTGCGGCTCCATGTCCCACGCGGCGGCGAGCGCCGCGATTTGCTCGGCGATGCCGCGGTCGTCCTCGACAATGAGCAGTTTATACATGGGTGTTCCCCCTTAGGCAGTTGCGGAAAATTTTTCTTGTCTCTATCATAATATAAAACGGCGGCAGGGTCAAGCGCGCGTTTTGCGTATTTCCTTCCGGCTTATGTGTCGCAATCGCTTTGCAAATGACGGAAAAGACTTCACCGAGTTAAGGCGAAGTCTTTTCAGCAGCCGGATAAACCGAATTCTATCTCTTCTTTTTATTCTTTTGACTGACATATAAACTGATTGCAATTACAAAGATAGCTGCCACTGCTACCCCATATTCCGTAAGAGTCACTTCCTACCGCAAATTACGATTTTTTGTGGTCATCATTCTTGCATAACTTCACTGAGTTTATCGACGGCACACCCCTTGCTTGCATAATATTCAAACATCTCATTGAGTTTCTTTTTATCGTAACTGGTAATACAGTCAGACAAAACATGAACGGTATAACCGACTTTGGTCATATTGTAGCAAGTAGATTTTATG
>SFNW01000088.1 GCA_004554105.1 Clostridiales bacterium
AAATAAATTATCATCGGAGAATTATCCTGTTTTAAAACCGAACATTTATTACTGAAGTAGGGGTGAGATACATGAAAAAACGCATTGTCAGTCTGTTTTTGGCGGTATTGATGGTTCTGTCGACAAGTATTGTCGCAGTTGCCGCAGATGCCGACCTGCCGATCGGTGCCGATCTTCGGGTGGCACTTTCGGGTCAGACAATCAACAAGACGTCTGCGACCGCCACTGTAAGCACGGCGACCGACGCGGCTTTCGATTTTGCGTGCACGGTTGATATGACCAGTGTTCGCGCCGAGGCCAATAAGTACAAGAATATGTACGCCGGTACCGACCTCCAGGCGAAGCTTGACGAGATGAAGACCACCGGCGAGTTTACGGTCACTGTCGTTTACGACGATATGCTTGATGTTCCCGCCGTGTACACGGACGACACCAAGACGATGGCTGGCTTTGCCGATGCGGCAAAGGCTTACTACAAGGAGACCGCGCGCACGCTGGTTGACAACGGCGACGGTACCAAGACGCTGACCGTTAAGCTCGCGACCAAAGACGGGGGCATTTCGGTTTTGGAGCTTGAGGCGGATCAGGCGCTTGACAACTTTACGCTGACCTTTGAGGGCGTCAAGGCAAACAAGTTCGGCTCGGCGAAGGTTACCGGCTCTATGACCGGTACTTCCGTGACCAAGCGTGACGGCGGCAGTTCCAAGCTGACCGCAGCCTACGCGAGTGAGCCCGTCTCCGTGACCTGCACGGTACGCAGACCTTCGTCGGGCGGCGGAAGCTCGGTTGTTGTTGAAGATCAGAAGTATACCCTGACCTTTGACGTCGACGGTGATACCGCCAAGATTCCCGCAATTACCGCAGAATCCGGCACGGTATTGAACACCGCCGAGTTCAGAGTTGCGTACAAGGAAGGCTATGTCTTCACCGGTTGGTACACGGATAAGAACGCAACCAATCCCGTTGGCGAAACCATTAAGCTCAACAAGAACATGACGGTTTACGCCGGCTTTGAGAAGACGGCTCCCGCAAGCGACAAGCTCGAGAGCACCGACCACTTCGCTTATGTTTCGGGTTACCCGGACGGCACGGTTCGTCCCGAAGCGAATATCACCCGTGAAGAGGCGGCGATGATGTTCTACCGCCTGCTTACCAAGACCTACCGCGAGACGGTTGAGTCGAAGACCAATGACTTCGGCGACGTCGCAAGCGAGCGCTGGTCGAACGACGCAATCTCCACGCTGGTCAATGCGGGTATCCTGAAGGGCTATCCCGAGGGCGACTTCAGACCCGGTGACTATATCACGCGCGCCGAGTTTGCAACGCTGGTTGTCAACTTCGACGGCGTCGACGAGACCGCAACGCACAGCTTCTCCGATTTGAAGGGACACTGGGCAGAGCCCTATGTTGCAACCGCAGTCAAGAAGGGTTGGATTGCCGGTTATGATGACGGCACGTTCAATCCCAACGGTTACATCACCCGTGCGGAAGCGATGACGCTCGTCAACCGCATCCTCTACCGTTATGTCAATGCAGATGGTCAGCACGATGATGCGGTCATGTGGCCCGATAACGCAACAAGCGCATGGTACTACTATGCGGTACAGGAAGCGACCAACGGTCACGACTACGGCCGCCAGGAGAACGGCGTATACGAGAACTGGACCGACCTGCGCAAGTAATCGGTACTGCCAATCGAATAAAACAAGCAACCCGACCGTTCGGAAACCGCCGAACGGTCGGGCTTTTGTATGAAGCGGGCAGATATTCGGCGCGGTATCTTTCGTAGAGACCGGCGTCCGCAGAGCGGACGCATGAGTTTCTATAGCAGTGTGATACTTCGCCGCCGCCAATGAAACTCTCGCGCCCTTTTGGGCGCGGCGTCCCCGACGGTCCGTCGCAAAATTCGCCCGCGCCGAAAGCGAAGCATTCCCCTCGGGGGAACGTGAAGCGGCTGCGCCGTGAAGTGCGCCTGCGGCGCATGAAGTGTTCGGGCTGTCGCCCGAACGCTAAAATCGGCGGGAGAACTTCTCTTTGCCGTCTATGCGCAGAAAAAAGGGAACGGATAACTCCGTTCCCTTTTGCTTTAAATTTCTCCGAATCAATACCTCGTCTCGGAATCGACGGTTTCGCCGGACTGCACGCGGCGGACGTCGGAAATGACTTTATCAATCATTGTGCGGTTGACGTAGAATTCGCCCTCGCCGTTGACCGTGTAGTAAACGCGGCGGTCGGAATAGGGGTAGAAGCGGTAGGTGCGCGTGTTACCCGCTTTGGTGGTGACGGTCATGGTCAGAAGCAGGTTGTCGTCGGCGGTGATTGCCGCGCGGTCGGCTTCGTCAAAGTCGGCGCTGCCGTCCTGCGTGACTGAGAGCAGCACCTTCCAAAGCTGACGGAAGTTTTTGACGTTCTCGACCTTGCCGCATTCCTTGCCGGTGACGGTCAGGCTGTCGTTGTCCTTGCCGCCGAGCGTGAAGGTTTCATTCAAATCCTTTGCGGCAAAGGAAAGCGAGGAGACGTTCTGAATGTTGATCTGGAAGATGTAGGGGCTGACCCACTTTTCAAGCTCCCATTCGAGAAAATCGACCGTGATCTGCTCGACGCGCGCGATGATGCCGAAGGTGTAGGACGCGGCATAGTAGAAGTAGTTTCCGCCCTCGTCGCGCTGCTTTTCGCTGAAGGTGATGAAGTTTTCGACCAGTCCGTTCGGGTTGCCGCTCTCGTCGACCGTTGCATTGACGGCGTAGAGCGAATAGGCGGGGGAATCCAGCCCGAAGGACGCAAGCGATTCTGCGGAGAGGTCGATCGAGACGACCTCGCTGCCCGAGAAGTCGCAGAAGAGCGAAAGCACATCGTCGTAATACTCGCTTGCGGGGTATTCGCCGGGGACGGTGAGCTGATGTACGCTCATTGCGGCAAGCTCGCTTCGGCGTTCGGGGTCAAGGTAGCCCGCCTGTAAGAAGGTTTCCTCGCCGTGCGCAAGCAGAAAGGTCTGCATGAGGTAATAGCTGTTCATCTGCGACGGGTAGGCGAGCAGCGGGCGCACCAGCTTGGTCACCGGCGCGAGCAAATCATTTTCGATGCTGTCGTCGAGGACGTAGATTGCGTCTCTGCCCTCGTAGCGGGCGTAGTAGCCGTCGCCCGCGAGCGTGCGGTCGCCGATGTAGACGGTGTAGCGCTTGCCCGCCGTCGAGGTCAGCACGAAGTAGGTCTCCCTTTCGTCTGCGGCAAGCCCGTATTTGGTGAAGTCCTCCTCCTTGACCTTTGCGTTGTAGGTCGAGAGGGTATAGCCCGCATTGACAATCATCTGCGAGAATTTTTCGGGGTCGATGAGCAGATATTCATGTCCTTTGAGGACGAGCGAGCCGTCCTTGCGGACAAATTCGTAGGTGCCGTGCGTGTTGTGGACGTAGAGCGACTGCACCTTGTCCGAAGTGATTTGGTCGAACATCTGGACTCTGCCGCGCACGCCCTCGACCTCGCCCGGGACGAGCGAGACCGCCGTGGTCTCCTCGGGCTTACCGTCGTCCTTAATCATCGGGACGACGACAAACAGGTAACAGAGGAGCAAAGCGACAAAGAGGACGGCGCAGACAACGGCTGCGGTCAGTTTTTTCTTCATTTATATTTTCTCCTTGTCGTGACGACCGCGCCGCAGACCGCCGCAAGCAACGGAATCACCGTGATGAGCAGAATACTTGCGCGCATTGCCTCGGCACTGGTCATGTCCTCAATCTTGGTGTTGGCAAATTCCTTGAACGGAATGTCGGCGGGCACTTTTTCTCTGCCCATGACGCGCAGCGCGTAGTAGAGAATGTTCTCGTTGGCATAGGTGTTCGATTCGAGGTAGTCGGGCGAGGTGAAGTAGCGCGTGCCCGCCGCGAGCACATAGCCGTAATAGGTGTCGTTGTTTACTGTGTTCATCTCGCGCGTGACGGTCATCAGGTTGTAGCCGCCCTCGCGGTCGGTCACTTCACCGTCCTCGACGACGGTCGCCGTGGGCGAGGCGGTCAGCACGGCGGAGATTTCGCGGTAAGCGTTGTTGCCGCTGTAGGTCCAGGTGTTGGTTTTTACGCCGTCGGCGTCTCTGCCGGCAGTGTATAGGTCGGAAACCGCAAGGGGGCTTGCGTTTTTCACAATGGTTTTCGGCGGCGCGGCAAGCGAGCTGATGTCCTTGTGAATGCTCGAAGCGAGCGTACCCGACGGGTAGGAGGCGACGAGCGACTTGCCGTCCGAGGTAATCGAGTTCGACAGGTCGACGACGACGCCGCCGTCAAAGACGACGCCCCATTCGTAGAGGAATTCCTCGAGATTTTTTAAGTAGCTTGTCTCGGGGTCTTTGAAGACCATCAGCGTGCCGTTGCGGTCGAGGAACGCGTCGATTTTGGCAATTTCGGAGACCGCGTCCTTGTCATAGACGTTATAGCCCGCGAAGTCGTAGCGCGGGTCGTTGACGATGAGGAGGCGGCAGTCGTCGGCGATTTCCTCCTTGGTGAGGTCAATCGTCTTGACGTCGTAGCCCGCCTTGACAACCGTGTTGATAAACGCGCTGTCTGCGCTCTCGCCGTGCCCGATTGTGAAGTAGGCGGTCGGGGCCTCGTCCGCGGTTACCGCAAGGAACGCGGCGGCGAAGATTTCCTCGCCGTTGTACGCCCAGGTTTCGCCGCTCGTCGAGTCAGTGACGAAGAAGGCGTCCGCCGAATAAACGCGGAATTCGCTGCCGCTCTCGACAATGACGCTGGTCGTCTTAATCGTCGAGACGTCGGTGTACTTGTATTTCTCAACCAGCTTCGGCTCGAGAATCGAGTTGATATAGCGCACCTCGATGTTCGGGAACTCCTTGGCGATCTCCTCGGCGGTGCGGCTGATGTAGCGCATGGTGGAGGAGGACTCGATATAGTCCTTTTCATGGCAGAAGGTAACCGTGATGTCGCCGTCCGCCTCGGCGATGACCGCCTTTGCCTCGTCGGAGAGCGTCCAGAGCGAGGTGTCGGTGAGGTCGATGAAGAGCGAGAAGTGCGAGGCAAGCACCGTAAAGACGGTGTTCGCCAGCATGACGAGCGCGAGGACCGCGACCGTAATCAGAACCGAAACCGAGGTGTAGCCGCGGCTTCTTTTTTTCAAAATGTTCATGTGTTCGCCCTCCTTACGCGCCGTAACGCCGCCGCTCGTAGACGCGGCAGGTCAAAAACAGAAAGATGAAGCAGACCGAGGCGTAGTAAAGCAGTGCGGCAAAGTCGAAGAAGCCGTTTGTGAAATTGTTGTAGCGGGTGAGAATCGAAAACCAGCCGAGGACGTAGCGCACGGGATACCACGGAATCTTGGACGCAATCAGCCCGATGCCGAGCATGGCGAGCAGAATGCCGAATGTGCCGATGGCGGCGGCAAGCTGATTTTCGGTCAGCGCCGAGACGAAGATGCCGACGGCGATAAATGCCGCGCCGACCAGCGTAATCGCGATGATGTTGCCCGCGATGATGCCCGCCTCGGGGTCGCTGTAGATAAAGAGCGTGACATAGGCGAGCGAGCAGAGCAGATTTGCGCCGAAGAAGACCGTGAACGCGGCAAAGAATTTCGCGGCGACGATGCCGCCTATGGAGACCGGCGCGGTTAAGAGCAGCTGCTCGGTGCGCATCTTGCGTTCCTCGGCAAAGAGCTTCATGGTGAGGACGGGGAGCGCGACCATCAGGATAAAGAGCAGAACCGTAAAGTAGGTCGAAACGTCGTTTGACGCCGAGAGCAGCGTCGTGACCGAAAATGCGACTGCGCTGAGCGCGACGATAATCGCGAGAAAGACATAGCCGACCGCAGTGGTGAAATAGGCGCGCAGTTCGCGCTTATAGACAGCAAACATCAGTCGCCCTCCTTTGCAATAATACTGAGGAATACGTCCTCGAGACTTGCGCCGAGTGCTTCCAGCCCGAGCAGCGGGTAATTCCGCTCGGCAAGCGCGTAGAAGAGTGCCTTGCGCACGTCGATGCCGCGCTCACTCTCGATGAGAAAGGCGGTAGCGTCGCCGTCCCGCTCGGCAAGTGCCTCACAGTAGACGACGCCGGGCAGCTTTTTAATCAGGGCCAGTGCCTCTGTCTGCGGTGCGCAAATCGTCGCCTTGTAGCGGCGGTTGTCGCGGATAAACTGATTGATTTCATCGGCTTTGCCGTCGGCGACGATATGCCCGTGGTCAATGATAATCATACGGTCGCAGACCGCCTGCGCCTCGGACAGAATGTGCGTGCTGAGAATGACGGTATGCTTTTTGCCCAGCTCGCGAATCAGGCTGCGCACCTCGATAATCTGCTTCGGGTCAAGCCCGATGGTCGGTTCGTCGAGAATGATGAGCGGCGGGTTGCCGATGAGTGCCGCCGAAATGCCGACGCGCTGCTTGTAGCCCTTTGAGAGATTGCGAATGACGCGGTCCTTCACATCGGTGATGCGCGTTGCCGCCATGACCTCGGCGAGATGCGCCTTTCGCGGCAGGGTGCAGGCGCGCAGCTCGTAGACGAAATTCAGGTATTCGCCAACCGTCATTTCGGGGTAGAGCGGCGGCTGCTCGGGCAGATAGCCGATTTTTTTCTTCGCCTCGGTCGGGTTTTCGAGGATTTCGACCCCGTCTATCCAAACCTTGCCGACATTGGAGGAAATAAAACCGGTGATGATGTTCATGGTGGTGGATTTGCCTGCGCCGTTCGGACCGAGGAAGCCGACAACTTCGCCCGCTTCGACCGAAAAGCTGATACCGTCCAGTGCCGTGGCACTGCCGTATTTTTTGACCAGGTTTTCAACCTTCAGCATGGTGTACTCCTTTTATTTTCCGTCCCTTTGGACGTTTTGCGAAAAATATCTTCATTATTATAACACAGGGAGCGGTCGATTGCAACCGCTCCCTGTGAAGTGTTTGTGAATTTAGAGCCTTTCCCGAGAAAAAGGCGAATTTAGGCGTGCAAACAAAGGCTTCCCCCGTGGGGAAGGCAAGGTGAACTTGCTTTTCGACTGATTCAGTCTCTGAAATGGATCGGCGAATAGCCGTAAATGCTCTTGAAGGTCTGCGAGAAATGCTTAATCGAGGAAAAACCGACGCGCTCGGCAACCTCGGTGACGCTGAGGTTGGTGGTCTGCAGCATTTCGAGCGCCTTGGAGACGCGGCAGGACAGCACATACTGGTGCAGCGACTGCCCGATGTGCTTCTGCATCACGCGGTTGATGTAATTCGGGTGATAGTTGAAATGCTTGCCGATAGCCTCATTGGAGAGGTCGCCCGAAAAGTTTTCGCGTATGTATTCGGTGACGCGCTCGACCAGCCCCGAGGGCTTTTCGCCCGTGCCGACCGTCAGCTTGCGCGCGACAGTGAAAATGACCTGCTGCATCAGCGCGGAGAGCATCAGCTTGTCATAGGGGCGCGGGAAGGAGTATTCCTCGGTCATCGTCTGGAAGATGCGTTCGAGGCATTGCATACCGTCGAGATGCACCGGCACGTTGAGCAGCGGAATGTCCTCGAAGAAGAGCGATTCGACCGCATTTTCCCGACGGTACAGACGGTCCGACACGGTCGGAATCGTCGGCAGCGAGACCGACGTGCCGGTCCCGATGTAGTCGAAGTTAATGGTCATCATTTTCGTGTCGCTGCCCGCGTCGTTTACGATCGAGTAGCAGGTGTCCGACTGCCAGAGAAAGAGCGAGCCGCGCTCGGCGGTAAAGGAGCGGTCGTCGAGTTTGACCTTGGCGCTGCCCGAGAAAAAGTAGACCAGCCGCGCGTCGTATGCGTGCACGGCGGTTGTTGCAAAATCGTTCGGCAGAAGCAGCAGCTTGGAATAGCGAACGTGCGGATTGATGTCCGCCAAAGACAGTTTACGCATCTCGATCCGTTTCGCTTTTGCAAAAGGCAAAAACGTCCTTTCCTGCAAACTTACAGCTCGGCGCTGTGAAGCCGGCGGAAAAGTGCCGGGACGGCAACCGAATCGTTTCAATCTCTGTATGTATAGATTACAATAAAAGAAACCGAAAATCAAGTGGAAAACTAACATTTTTTTAAAATTTCAAACTTTTT
>SFNW01000006.1 GCA_004554105.1 Clostridiales bacterium
TTTACGCATCCGCTTGCGCCCCGCGTTTTTGCTCGCCGCCGAAATCGGGGCGGCGATTTCCCCAAAGGGAAATGCGCAAAAACGCCTATAGCCGGTACATGGAGAAAATCAGCAAACGGATGCAAAAAAGTGAAAAGTGAAAAGAGAAGAGTGAAGAGATGCGGGCGAAAACCGCAGGGCGGTTTTTGGCATTTGATTGAAATTTTGCACCCACCCGTAGGGGCGGATTCCATATCCGCCCGCAAGTGAAGTATTCCCCTGCGGGGAAAGTGAAGCGGCTGCGCCGTGAAGTGCGCTTTGCGCGTGAAGTATTCGGGGCGCGCCCCGAACGATGAATTTCCTTCGCACCATTTTGTAAATTTTCAAAGGAGAAGCGTATGGACAGACGTCCCGACATGGACGCGCTTGCCGCCGCAAAGCGCAGGCAGTATGTAAAAAAGAAAAAGCGTGAGCGTGTCATTATCGTATCGCTTCTGCTTGTCACCATTCTCGCGGTATGGGGATTGATTTTTTCGATTCTCTATCAGCTTCGGGCATCTACCTTGCCGCCTCCCGTCGAAACAGGCTCGACCGAGGCACTGCCGCCCGTCGAGACGACGGCGCGCCTGCCGCAGGAGACGATAGCCACCGCGCCGCCGACTACACAGAGCCTTACGCTCACCGCCGATGATTTGCATACCGGCGACCTGATTTTGGTTTCCACGCTGCTCGGCCGCGCGTATGTTTTCCCGAAAGACGAGAGCGGGCTTTTGACGCTCTACGGCAACAAATCCGACAGCTATCGCGTCAGTTCCTCGGCGATTCGGCTGAAAACCGAGGTCGTCCGTGCGCTTGACACGATGTTTGACGCCTGCTTTGCCGAGACCGGCTGCCGCGACTATCAGATTACGCAGGGCTACCGCACGCTCGAAATGCAGACCGAGATTTATGACAGCTATCGGGAGACCTACGGCGAGGAGCAGGGCGCACTGCTTGCCGCCATGCCGGGCTACAGCGAGCATCATTCAGGGCTCGCGTTTGACATGAACGTCTATACGTCGGCGGGTGTGAGCTATTCGCTCGGCACTGCGGGTCAGACAGACCCGGTTTATAACTGGATTTACGACAACGCTGCGAAATACGGCTTCATTCTCCGTTATCCCGAAAGTAAGACGGGCGTGACCGGCATCACAAACGAGCCGTGGCACTTCCGCTACGTCGGGCGCGGACACGCCGCGTACATGACCGAAAACGGTCTCACGCTTGAGGAATATATCGCGCTGCTCTACAAATACCCCGAAAACGGCGAGCATCTTTCCTTTACCTATGACGGCGTTTCTTACGAGGTGTTCTGCAAAAAGGCAGGCGCGGACGGCACGGCGACGGTCACGCTGCCTGCCGACGCGGACTATGCCGTGTCGGGCGACAACGATGCGGGCTTCATCGTCACGCTGATAAAGGCGGTCGCCGCCGACTGAGCCGCCGCACCGTGCGGCTTGCATTCATTTCCCAACTGACTTTCTTTTATATGGAGGAATATATTATGTTTTGCAAAAATTGCGGCAAAGAGCTTCCCGACGGCGTCAAGTTCTGCACAAACTGCGGTGCGACGGTTGACGGCGCACAGAATGACGGCGCGAGCGGGCAGACGACCTACACCGGCACGGTAAACGGCGGCGGCAACGCAAACGCACCGAAAAATCGGAACATCGGCGTTTGCATTCTGCTTTCCATCGTGACCTGCGGGATTTACGGCATCGTATGGCTCGTTCAGATGGTCGATGAGCTGAATGCGGCGGCAAATGATCCGAACGCGACAAGCGGCATCACGGTCTTTCTGCTTTCGCTCATCACCTGCGGCATCTATCAGCTGTACTGGTTCTACAAGGCGGGACAGCAGGTCAACCAGGCAAAGACCGCGCGCGGTATGGCGGTAGATTCGAACGTTTCGATTCTCTATCTCGTCCTCGGCATTTTCGGTCTCAGCATCGTCACCTACGCACTGCTCCAGAACGAGCTGAATCAGCTCGCGTAAGATGGAAAATCGGCTGCGCAGGGTCTGTCTCGGTGCGGGCGGCCTGCTCCTTTGCGGGCTTGCCTACGCGCTGTGGCTCCGTGTCGTCGGCCTCGGCATTCCCTGTATCTTTCACACGCTGACCGGACTGGACTGTCCGTCCTGCGGCGTCACCCGTATGTGCATGGCACTGCTGCGCCTCGATTTTAAGGCGGCGTTTCACTGCAATGCGGCGATTTTCTGCCTGCTTCCGCTCGGAATTGCCGTTGCGGCAAGGCAAACTTATGTCTATGTGCGGTACGGCAGAATGCAGCTCGAACGGTGGGCGATGGTTTCTGTCGTACTGATGATTGTCGTTCTGCTCGTTTTCGGCGTGGTGCGCAATCTCGTGTGAACGCGTTTGATTCAAAAGAGAAAAACGGTCATTTTCGCCGTTTTTCTCTTTTTTTCTTTGATTTGCTCGGTCGGCGCGGGGGTTGACAGGGTTTGCCGAAAGATGGTATAATTACTTTTACATACAGTTTTTTTATTTTTGTACGAAAAAAGGAGTTGGTTCCCTCAATGGACGGCGACGTGGGTCGATATTGGCAGATTTTCTTTTACATATTGCTGATTTTCGGCGGCGCCTATTTTGCAAGCGCGGAAAGCGCTTATGTCAGGGCGAATAAAATCCGGCTGAAATCGGCGGCGGAAGACGGTGATAAGCGTGCAAAGCGCGCGCTGTACATCACCGAACATTTTGACAAAGCGCTGACCACGATTCTCATCGGCAACAACATCATGCACCTTGCCTGTTCCTCGCTTGCCACCGTGCTTGCGATTGAGATTTTAGGCGAGGGGCATACGGTGCTTGCGACGCTTGTGACCACCGTGATCGTTTTTCTGTTCAGCGAGATGCTGCCCAAGAGCCTCGCGAACACGAAGAGCGAGACGCTCGCGCTTGCCTATGCGCCGTCGATGTCGGCGCTGATGAAGCTGCTGCAGCCGATTTCGTTTGTTTTTGTTAAAATTACCGATTTCTTTTCGGCACTCTTCGGCGGCGGTCAGGACGAACGCATGACCGAGGAGGAATTAGAGACGATCATTGACCAAGTGGAGGACAGCGGCACGCTCGGCGAGGAGCAGACCGACCTGCTCCGCAATGCGGTCGACTTCACCAAGACCCCGGTCGAGGACGTCATGACCATGCGGGAGGACATCGTCGGCGTGGAACTTCACGCTGACGAGGACGAGGTGCTTTCGGCGGTGCGCGAGACCGGCTTTTCGCGTCTGCTCGTCTATGACGGCGACGTTGACCATGTGGTCGGCGTACTGCCGGTGCGCGAGTATCTGCGCGCCTATCTGCGCCGCGGACGCGTTAATCTGCGCCGCGTGGTGACCGAGCCGAAGTATGCCGCGCCCGATGCGGCAATCGACGACCTCTTAAACGAGATGAGCCGCGGCAGAAAGCAGTTTGTCGTCGTCCGCGAGGGCGACAAAACCGTCGGTATTGCGACGGTTGAGGACTTCCTTGAAGAACTGGTCGGCGAGATCTGGGACGAGAACGACGAGTACGACGAGGACTTTATCAAACTCGGCGGCAACTACTTTGAGATTGCGCCGTCGATGAAGGTGCGCGAGGCACTTTCGCGTATCGGTCACCCGCTGCCCGAACTGTCCGAGCAGAAAAAGACGCTCGAAGCATGGCTGCGCGCAAACATCGAGGGCGATCCCGAGGAGGACCGCGGCTTTGTCTTCGGTCTGCTTGCCGTTATGGCGGGACCCGTCGAGGACGGCGAACTCAAGAGCGTCATTATCCGCCTTTGTGAAACCGAAGAAGAAGCAAAGGAGGAAATCGAGAAATGAGTTATCTTTTAATCGTCATTCTGATTTTCTGCTCGGCATTCTTTTCGGGGACCGAAATCGCCTATACGTCGGTCAACCGCGTCCGCCTGCACAAACTGGCGGAAAACGGCAGCCGCGTTGCCAAACTCGCCGACCGCATTTCGGAGCGGTTTGACGACGCACTGACCGCCGTGCTTGTCGGCAACAATTTTGTCAACATTGCGGCGTCCGCTGTGTCCACCACGATTGCGCTGTCGATTGCCAAGCAGTTTGCGGACGGTAAGAATTCGACCGGCATCGCGGCGACGGTCGCGACCGTCATCATTACAATCATCATTCTGATTTTCGGCGAGATCGTGCCGAAGGTCATCTGCAAACAGAATTCGGAGCGCGCCGTCTGCCTGACGGCATACCCGCTCGCTTTCTTCATCATTCTGTTCTACCCGATTACCTTCCTCGTGTCCAAACTGCTGAAACTCTGCTCGCACTTCTGGGGCAAGCCGGACGACAGCATTTCCGAGGAGGAACTTGCCACGCTGATTGAGACGACCGAGGAGGACGGCGGTATCGACGAGGAAAAGAGCGAACTTTTGCAGAGTGCGCTGGAGTTCTCGGACATCACGCTTGCCGAAATCATCACCCACCGCACAGAGGTGCTGGCGCTCGACATCGACGAGAGCGATGCGGAAAATCTGCGCATCATCAACTCCTCCAAGCACAGCCGGTTGCCGGTCTACAAGGACAGCATCGACAACATCGTCGGTATTCTCAACATCAACCGGTTTTACAAGCAGCGGACGGTTGACCCAGGCTGCACGGTAAAGGACGTGATGAGCGACCCCGTCATGATGCACGGCACGGTGAAACTGCCGGTCGCACTGGACGAAATGCGCGAGCGGCAGATTCAGCTTGTCATTGTGCTGGACGAATACGGCGGTACGCTCGGCGTTGTCACGATGGAGGACATTCTCGAGCAGATCGTCGGCGACATCTGGGACGAGAGCGACGAAATCGTCGTCGACATTGAGAAAAACGAGGACGGCAGCTACCGCGTCCGCGGCGACGCCAACGTCTACGATATGTTCGACGAACTTGACGTGGACGACCGCGATTTCGAGTCCGACTGCAACACGGTCGGCGGCTGGTGCGCCGAAATGCTCGAGCAGAATCCCGAGGTCGGCATGGCGTTCGACTACAAGAATCTGCACGTTGAAATCACGCGCGCAGACGACGTTTGCGTCGAGGAAACGCGCGTCACCGTCCTGCCCGAGCCCGAAGAAGAAGAATAAACGACAAATCGCACGGAAGATTCAGATTTTCCGTGCGATTTTTTGTTGAATCGACCGTTTGACAAATCAATCACAAGACTCTATAATTGTTACTATATTTTTATTTGCATATCCTAATAATACTATGTGGATATGTGAATCCGGCACGCTTCGGCGCGCCGCAAAGGAGGCTTGATGCCGAATGAAACAAACCAAGCGCACCGCGCTGATTGCGTGGCTTGTGCTGCTCGCCGTGCTGCTCATCGCGGCGCTGCTCGTCCCGCCGGCGGGCGGTGAGCGCGAGTCGATTCGCGAGACGATGCGCGACGCCGTCTTGCACGAAACCAACAAAATTTCGCTGTTCGGATTGCTCGAGGTCAACCCTGCGGTGATTTCGGCGATGGTCGTGTCGGGCGTGCTGCTGCTGTTCGCCGCGCTCGTCCGCATCTTCGCGATTCCCCGCTTCAAGACCGTGCCGGGCAGATTTCAGCTTTTGCTCGAAAGCGCGGTCGGCTATTTTGCAAAGCTCGCCGAGTCAAACAGCCCGCACCGCAACCGCTTTCTCGGCGGCTACGTCTTCGCGGCGGGCGCGTATATCTTCATCGGCACGCTGTTTGAGCTGTTCGGCGTGCAGGTACTGACCACAACCGGACTGTCGATGGCACTGCCTGCGCCGCTCTCGGACATCAACGCCGCGATTGCGCTCGGCTGTCTGTCCTATCTCGTCATTCTGTCGGGCGGCGTCGCCGGAAACGGGCTGCGCGGCGTCGGGAGCACCTTAAAGGACTTCTCGCTGCCGATTTCGATGAGTTTCCGCCTGTTCGGCGCGCTGCTCAGCGGTCTGCTCGTAACCGAGCTTGTCTATTCATACATTCATTTGAGTTTTGTTCTGCCGGTTGCGGTCGGCGTGATGTTCACGCTGCTGCACGCGCTGATTCAGGCCTATGTGCTGACCATGCTCACCGCGCTGTTCTACGGCGAGGTGTCCGAGCCGCACCCGAAGAAGCAAAAGAACAAAGCAAAACAGGAAAAACAGGCTGCTGCCTGAACTTTTTGGGGGTATAGAACCATGAAAACGACATTGAAAAGAAGCTTCGCACTGATTCTCGTCGCCGCCTGCGTCTTTGCACTCGGCGTGACTGTATTCGCCGCCGATGAGGCAGCAGCAGCCGCCGTCGTGACCGACGGCGAAGCCGCGGTCGCCGCCGCGGACGGCACGGGCAGCAAGGCGCTCGCCGCCGCAATCTGCGTCGGGCTTGCCGCCGCAGCGGGTGCAATCGCCATGGGCATCGCGATCGCGAAGTCCTCCGAGGGGATTTCGCGCCAGCCCGAGGCGTCCGACAAGATTCGCACCGGGTTAATGCTCGGTCTTGTCTTTATCGAGACTGCGATTATTTACGCGCTGATTGTCGCGATTCTGATTATCTTCGTACTGTAAGGAGGGAGAAGCGTGGGTGTCCCGCTGAATATCGACTGGCAGCAGATTTTGCTCCACCTGTTCAACTTTGTGTTGCTCGCGGGCGGACTGTATTTCCTGCTCTACAAGCCGGTCAAACGCTTTATGGATAAGCGCGCCGCGTATTTTGCCTCGCTTGAAGCCGACGCGAAAGACAAGGAAGAAAACGCGCGGAAGCTCGAAGCCGAATACCGCGAGAAACTGTCCGACGCAGACGCCGAAATTCTGAAGCAGCGTGCGGCGGCGCAGGCGGCGGCGGAAAAGGAAGCCGGCGCGATTCTCGCCGAGGCGAAAAAGCAGAAAGAGAAGATTCTCGCCGATGCGCGCGACGCGGGCAGACGCGAGAAGGATAAAATGATTGAGGACGCGCGCGGCGAAATCGCGGCGCTCGCGGTCGAGGCGACCGCAAAACTGCTCCGCGACAGCGAAGCGGGCGGGGAGGCGCGCCATGCGTAACGGCTATACCGAGGCGCGGTTTGAACAACTGAAGGAGATGCTCACGGGGCTTGCCGCCGAGGAGGGCGACATTCTCACGCTGATGCACGACGCCGTTGCAAACTGGACGCCCACCGATACGCCGCTCACGCTCGGCAGAGTGCTGCGCGTCGGCGACGGCGTGGCGACGGTCACGGGACTGCCCGACGCCTTCTACGGCGAGATTCTCGTCTTTCAGTCGGGCGTGCGCGGCATGGTGCAGGAACTTTCGGCGGACGGTGTAGGCTGCATTCTGTTCGGCGACGACCGCAGCGTCGGCGAGGGCAGTGCGGTCAAGCGCACCGGCAAGGTCGCGGGCATTCCGGTCGGCGAGGACTTCGTCGGCAGGGTGGTCGATGCGCTCGGCACGCCGATTGACGGCAAGGGGCGCATTCACGCCGACGGCTATCTGCCCGTCGAGTCGCCCGCGCCCGGTATTATCGACCGTCAGCCGGTCGACACGCCGATGGAGACCGGCATTCTCGCGATTGACTCGATGTTTCCCATAGGGCGCGGTCAGCGCGAGCTGATTATCGGCGACCGCCAGACCGGCAAGACCGCCATCGCGCTCGATACGATTCTCAACCAAAAGGGCAAAAACGTCATCTGCATTTACGTTGCCATCGGGCAGAAGGCGTCCTCGGTCGCACAGCTTGTCGAGACGCTGCGCACGCGCGGCGCGTCGGACTATACGGCGGTGGTCTGCTCGACGGCGAGCGACCCCGCGCCGCTGCAGTATATCGCGCCCTACGCGGGCTGTGCGCTCGGCGAATACTTTATGAACAAGGGGCGCGACGTGCTGATTGTCTACGACGACCTCTCCAAGCACGCCGTTGCCTACCGTACCATCAGTCTGCTGCTCGAGCGTTCCCCCGGGCGTGAAGCCTATCCGGGCGACGTGTTCTATCTGCATTCGCGTCTGCTCGAACGCGCGGCGCGGCTCTCCGACCGCCTCGGCGGCGGCAGCATGACCGCGCTCCCGATTGTCGAGACGCAGGCGGGCGACGTGTCGGCGTACATTCCGACCAACATCATTTCGATTACCGACGGGCAGATTTTCCTTGAAACCGATTTGTTCTTCGCGGGGCAGCGCCCTGCGGTCAATGTCGGTCTGTCGGTTTCCCGCGTCGGCGGCGCCGCGCAGACCAAGGCGATGAAAAAAGCCGCGGGCACGATTCGTCTCGACCTCGCGCAGTACCGCGAAATGGAGGTCTTTACGCAGTTTTCGAGCGACCTCGACGACGGCACCAAGCGTCTGCTCCGTTACGGGCAGAATCTGATGCAGCTTTTAAAGCAGGAGCAGTATCACCCCTTAAAGCAGCACGAGCAGGTCGTTCTGCTCGCCGCCGCGCTTGCACATTCGCTCGATGCGATTCCGCCCGAGAAGATTCCCGATATAAAGCGTCCGCTTCTGCGTGCGGTCGAGGAGGCACTCCCCGAAATCTGCGCCGAAATCGACAAGACCGGCGTTCTCTCGGAGGAAAGCAGACAGGCGATTGCCGACGCCGCCGCGCATTTTGCGGTGCGGACGGCGAAGAGCGCTTTGTAAGGCGGTGAGTCTGCATGGCAAACGCCAAAGAGATTAAGCGGCATATCGCCAGCATTCGCGACACGCGGAAGATTACGAGCGCGATGTACCTGATTGCGTCTACGAAGCTGCGCAAAGCCAAAGCCGAGCTTGACGCGACCCGCCCCTACTTCAACGCGGTGCGCGGCGAAATCAAGCGGATTTTCCGCACGGCAGGCAAGGTGCAGAGCCGCTATTTTTACCCCGAGGACGGCGAGCCCGCGCCGCACGGCACCTTTGCCTGCCTCGTTATCACGGCGGACAAGGGACTTGCCGGCGCGTACAATCAAAATGCGATTCGCGAAGCCGAAAAACTGCTTTCCGACCACCCCGACACCAAGCTGTTTGTGGTCGGCGAATACGGCAGACGCTATTTTGAGCAGCACGGCATTCCGGTCGAGCACAGCTTTCTGTACACCGCGCAGAATCCGACCATGCAGCGCGCCCGCGAAATCGCGGCGATTCTGCTCGAGCTGTTCGACCTCGGCAGGGTCGAAAAAATCTATGTTGTCTACACCGATATGAAGAACGGACTGAGCGCCGACGCGCGCACAACGCGCCTGCTTCCGTTCCATCGGGCGCAGTTCTTCTCGGATACCGAGGAAAAGGCGGTTTCAATACCGTTTGAGTTCACGCCGTCGGTCGGCGCGGTGCTTGACAACGTCATCGCCGGCTATGTTTCGGGCTTTATCTACAGCGCGCTCGTCGACAGCTTTTGCTGCGAGCAGAATGCCCGCATGCGTGCCATGGATTCGGCAAACCGCAATGCCGAAAAACTTCTCGCCGAGTTGTCGGCGGAATATAACCGCGTGCGCCAGACCGCCATCACACAGGAAATCACCGAGGTGACCGCGGGCGCGAAGGCACAGCGAAATCAGCAAATCAAACGACAGGCAGAGGAGGTGCCGAACAGGTGAATACGGGAAAAATCGTGAAGATTTCGGGACCGGTCGTCGACTGTGCGTTCCCGTCGGGTGCGCTCCCGAAGATCAAAGAGGCACTCACCGTCACGGTCGGCGGCAAAACGCGCACCATGGAGGTTGCACAGCATATCGGAGGCGGCACCGTGCGCTGCATTCTGCTTGCCGAAAGCGAAAATCTTTCGCTCGGAGACGAGGTCACGGCACTCGGCACGGGCATTCGCGTGCCGGTAGGCGAAGCGACGCTCGGCAGAATGTTCAATGTTCTCGGCGAGCCGATTGACGGCGGCGAAGCGCTCGCGCCCGAGACGGCGCACTGGGAAATCCACAGAAGTGCGCCGCGCTTTGAGGAGCAGCAGCCGGTCGCCGAGGTGCTGGAAACCGGCATCAAGGTCATTGACCTGCTCGAGCCCTATCCGAAGGGCGGCAAAATCGGTCTGTTCGGCGGCGCGGGCGTCGGCAAGACCGTGCTGATTCAGGAATTGATTCACAACGTCGCCACCGAGCACGGCGGCTATTCGGTCTTTACCGGCGTCGGCGAACGCAGCCGCGAGGGCAACGACCTCTGGACCGAAATGCGCGAGAGCGGCGTCGCGGATAAGACCGCGCTGGTTTTCGGACAGATGAACGAAGCCCCCGGCGTGCGTATGCGCGTCGCGCTTTCGGGACTGACCATGGCGGAGTACTTCCGCGACGAGCAGCGCAAGGACGTTTTGCTCTTTATCGACAACATTTTCCGCTTTTTACAGGCGGGCAGCGAGGTTTCGACCCTGCTCGGCAGAATGCCGAGCGCGGTCGGCTATCAGCCGACGCTCGCCGAGGAAATGGGTGCGCTTGAGGAGCGCATCGCTTCGACGCGGCGCGGCTCGGTCACCTCGGTGCAGGCGGTCTATGTCCCTGCGGACGATTTGACCGACCCCGCCCCCGCGACGACCTTCACCCACCTCGACGCAACGACGGTGCTCAGCCGTAAGATCTCGGAGCAGGGCATTTATCCGGCGGTACACCCGCTGGCGTCGACCTCGCGCATTCTCGAGCCGGGCATTGTCGGCAAGGCGCATTATGAGACGGCGCGCCGCGTGCAGGAGACCTTGCAGAAGTACAACGAACTGCAGGACATCATCGCAATCCTCGGCATGGACGAACTCGGCGACGAGGACAAACTGACCGTCGCCCGTGCGAGAAAACTGCAAAAATTCCTGTCGCAGCCGATGCACGTTGCGGCGAAATTTACCGGACTTGCGGGCGTTTACGTCCCGCTTACCGAGACGGTGCGCGGCTTTGCCGCAATCCTCGGCGGCGACGCGGACAAATTGCCCGAGGCGGCGTTCTACAACGTCGGCACGATTGACGACGCCTTTGCCAAAGCCAAGCAGCTCGAAAGCGAGGGGCTGGCATGAGGACGTTTACGGTGCATATTCTCGCGGCGGATCACGTTTTTTACGAGGGAGCGTGCGAGTCGCTGATTCTGCCGACCGTGGAGGGGCAGTACGGCATTCTCGCCGGACACAGCAACGCGATTTCCGCCGTTGTGCCGGGGACGCTGACCTACCGCACGCCGGACGGTGAAACGGTCACGGCGGCAGTCTCGCCCGGGCTTGTCAAGGTCGAGGACAACGATGTGCTTGTGCTGGTCGAATCGGCAGAGCGACCCGAAGAAATCGACGCAAACCGCGCAAGGCGGGACGCCGACGCCGCCAAGGAAGCGATGCTGCAGCAGCACAGCCTCCGCGAGTACCGCACCGCACAGGCAAACCTCGCCCGTGCCATCAACCGCCTGCGCGTCAAGGCGCATTATGAACACAACTGACAAGTGCCGCATTCGGAAACCCGATGCGGCACTTTCCTCTATAGTAAAAACCACCCGCCGAGCGGGTGGTTTTGCTTCAGAGGGCTTTATCTTTCGCCGTTTAAACGAAAACGGTTGGCTTATATCGCGCTTTTGATGAACTCGTCGAGAATGGCGTGCGAGCGTGCGGCGGCGAGCTTGCAGAACTCGGCGTATTCCATCTGCGCGTCGCCCGAGGCACTGTCCGAAATCGCACGGAGCACGGCAAACGGCGTATGGTTTATGTACGCGACCTGTGCGACGGCTGCGCCCTCCATTTCGCAGGCGACCGCGCCGAAGGCTTCGGCGATGCGCTGTTTCTTTGCGGGGTCGGCAAGGAACTGGTCGCCCGAGGCTATGGTGCCGCGGAGCGTTTTCGCGCCGATGTGCGCGGCGGCGGCGCAAAGCCCGTCGACGGCGGCTTCGTCTGCCTCAAAGTAAATCTTGTTGATGCCCGAAACCATGCCGACAGGGTCGCCGAGCGGACTGGTGTCCATATCATGCTGGACGAGCGCGGCGGCGACGGCGATGTCGCCGATGGAGAGGGCGGGCGTCAGCGTACCCGCCACGCCGCTGTTGAGCAGCAGCGTCGGCTTGTAGTGTAAAATCATCGCCTCGGCGCAGACCGCGGCAAAGACCTTGCCGATGCCGCAGACCGCGAGGACAACCTCTTTTCCGTGAATGAATCCGTGCGTAAATTCGATACCGCTGATAAGCTCGGTCTTGGGATTTTGAATGGTGTCGCGGATCGCGTCCGCTTCGATTTTCATGGCGCAGATAATGCCGATCATGAGATTTTCCTCCGGTAAATCAAATTGCAAATTGTGCGTTCCAAAGCGAGGCGTAGAAGCCGTTTTGCCTTAGCAGCTCGTCGTGCGTGCCCTGTTCGACGATATTGCCGTCCCGCATGACGAGAATCACGTCCGCCTCACGAATCGTGGAGAGCCGATGTGCGACGATAAAGCTGGTGCGCCCCTTCATCAGGGTGGCAAAGGCGTTCTGAATGCGCATCTCGGTGCGGGTGTCAATCGACGAGGTCGCCTCGTCGAGAATCAGCATCGGCGGCAGGCAGAGCATGATGCGCGTGATGCAGAGCAGCTGCTTCTGCCCCGCGCTGAGTGCGCCGCCGTCCTCGCCGATGTAGGTGTCATAGCCGTTTGGCAGATTTTTGATAAAGCCGTGCGCGTGCGACGCCTTCGCCGCGGCGACGACCTCCTCGTCGGTCGCGTCGGGCTTACCCATGACGATATTGTCGCGGATCGTGCCCTCGCGCAGCCAGGTTTCCTGCAGCACCATGCCGAAATTTTTGCGCAGCGATGCGCGGGTGACGTCGGTGACGGGATTTCCGTCAACCTTGATGACGCCGTCCGTCACGTCGTAGAAGCGCATCAGGAGATTGATGAGCGTCGTTTTGCCGCAGCCGGTCGGTCCGACAATCGCGACGCGCTGTCCGGGCTTCGCGCTGAAGTTGAAATGCTCGATTAAGCGGCGCTTTGGGGTATAGGAAAACGAGACGTCGGCAAAGTCGACGCTGCCCTTCGCCTGTCCCATATCGACAGCGTCGGTTTCGGGCGGCAGGCTCTCGGCGTCGAGCAAATCAAAGATGCGCGACGCGCAGGCAAGCGCGTTTTGCAGCTCGGTGATAACGCCCGAAATCTCGTTGAAGGGCTTGGTATACTGGTTGGCGTAGCGCAGGAAAACCGCAAGCGAGCCGACCGTCATGGTCGGATTTGCCCCGATGCAGAAGAAGCCGCCGAGCAGTGCCGTGCCGAGGTAAACCAGGTTGGTGACGACGCGCGTCGAGGGATTGACCAGCGCGGAGTAGAACAGCGCGCGCACCGAGCATTTCGACAGGCGCGCGTTGACCTCGTCGAACTCCTCCATGTTTGCTTCGCCGTGCGAAAAGGCGATGGAGACCTTTTGATTGGTGATGATTTCGTCCATCAGCGCGGTCTGCTCCGCCTTGGTGGCACTCTGCTCGAGGAACATCGCGTGGGTATGCTCGGCGATGAACTTTGCCACGAAGAGCGAGAGCGGCGTCAGCACGACGACCATCAGCGCGATGCGCCAGTCGAGCGCAAGCATAAAGCAAAGCGTGCCGAGAATGGTGACGACGCCGGTGAAGAACTGCGTAAAGCCCATGAGCAGACCGTCCGAGAACTGGTCGACGTCCGAAATCACGCGGTTGACGGTCTCGCCCGCAGGGTGTGCGTCGATATAGGAGAGGGGAAGCGACTGAATTTTGCGAATCGCGTCGCGGCGAATGTCGCGCACGACCGCGTAGGTGATGCTTGAGTTGAGAATGCCCATAACCCACTGTAAAGCGGCGGTCAGCGCAATCAGCAGAGCGGCGCGGGCGAGCAGAGCGCCGATGGCGGCAAAGTCGATACCGCCGCCCTCAACGCAGAGGTCAATCGCGTCGCCGATGAGAATCGGCACATAGAGCGTCATGGCGACGATCGCCAGCGAAAGCAGCAACGTGACGAAAATCTTGCCGAGACTGCCGCGGATATAGGTCAGCACGCGGCGCATTGTACGCTTATTGCTCACCGTCGTCGCCCCCTTTCTTGAACTGCGAGTCGTAAATCTCGCGGTAGACCGGGCAGGTTTCAAGCAGCTCCTCATGCTTGCCGATGCCGACCGCTTCGCCGTCGTCGAGGACGATGATTTTGTCGGCGTGCATGACCGAGGCGGCGCGTTGCGAGACGATAAAGGTGGTCGGCGGGTTGTCGGTGCTGCGAATCGTCGCGCGAAGCCGCGCGTCGGTTGCGTAGTCGAGCGCACTTGCGCTGTCGTCAAGAATCAGGATATCGGGCTTGCGCACCAGTGCGCGCGCAACCGTCAGCCGCTGCCGCTGTCCGCCCGAGAAGTTTTTGCCCCCCTCGGCGACTGCCGCGTCGAGCGAGCCTTTGGCTTTCAGAATGTCCGCGCCCTCGGCGCGGGTAATCGCGTCGATCATTTCCGCGTCGGTCGCGTCTGCCTTGCCCCAATGCATATTGTCGCGGATACTGCCGCGGAAGAGGACGGCTTTCTGCGGGACGAAGCCGACCTTTTTTTGCAGGTCGTCGCCCGCATAGGCGCGCACGTCGAGACCGTCGACCGAGATACTGCCGCCCGTCGCGTCATAGAAGCGCGGAATCAGGCTGACCAGCGTAGTCTTGCCGCTGCCCGTGCCGCCGATGACGCCGACGGTTTCGCCGCGGTTTGCGGTAAAGCTGATGTTCTGCAAGACGTCGCCGCCGCCCGCATAGGCGAACGAGACGTTGTCAAAGCAGATGTAGGGTTTCGACGCATCGCGCGCGGCGTCGAGCGTCCCCCGCTCGCTGCCCGTGCCGAAAAATTCGTCGATGCGCCCTGCGGAGGCAATGGATTTCGTCACCGTAATGACGAAATTCGCAAATTTGATGAGCTCAATGAGAATCTGCGACATATAGTCATAGAGCGCGAGCAGTGCACCCTGCGTCAGCAGCCCCGCCTCCATGCGGACGGCACCCGTATAAATCAGGACGATGATTGCAAAATTGATGATGAGATAGGTCAGCGGGCTGAGCAGGACCGAAATCTTCGCCGTGCGCTTCTGCATCGCGCAGAGCGCGTCGTTTTCGCCGTCGAATTCCTTTGTCATGCGTTCCTCGGCGCAGAATGCGCGAATCACGCGCGCGCCGATGAGACTGCCGCGCGTCGATTTCAGCACGTCGGAGAGCTTTGCCTGCACCTTGCGGAACATCGGAATCGTGACGAGCGTGATCGCAAACACCACGGCGAGCAGCAGCGGAATCGCCACGGCAAAAATCAGCGCACAGCGCACATCAATGGTAAAGGCGAGAATCATCGCGCCGAAAACGATAAAGGGCGAGCGCAGCAGCAGCCGCAGCGTCATGTTGATGCCGGTCTGCACCTGATTTAAGTCGCCGGTCAGGCGGGTGAGCGTGTTGGAGATGCCGACCGTGTCCAGGTCTGCATGGCTGAATTTCTGCACCTTGGCAAACATATCGTGCCGCAGGTCGGCGGCGACGCCGACGGCGGCTTTCGCCGAGAAATACTGCGCGGTCGACGCGCTGATAAAGCCGATGGCGCAGAACAGGACGAGAATGCCGCACATTTTCAGAATGTACGGCTTGTCCGCATTCTTGATGCCGACGTCGACAAGCTGCTTGACCACGAGCGGCACGAGCAGCTCGAAGGTCGCCTCCAGCATCTTGAAGAGGGGCGCGAGAAAGGATTCTTTTTTATACTTGGCGAGATAGCCGAATATCCGTTTCAAACCGAAAACCTCATATTGATGAATTCAAACGCTATAATGATACCACTTTCAGCCCCGTAAAGCAAGAGAAAAACCGCGCACAGCGCGGTTTCCTTGCTTTATTCTTCGACAAATTTCACGCCGTCCTCGACGCTCATCGAGGCGATGCGCGCCAGCGATTCGACGCGAATGCCCATCGAGCGAATCAGGTCGCCGCCGGGCTGGTACGCCTTTTCGATGACGATGCCCGCGCCGACAACCGTCGCGCCCGCGTGGTCAATCAGTTCGATTAAACCTTTCAGCGCACTGCCCTTGGCGAGAAAGTCGTCGATAATAAGCACGCGGTCGCCCGCTTTCAGAAATTCCTTCGAGACGACGATGTCGTAGGTCGTGCCGTGCGTGTAGGACTCGACCTTCGAGGTGTATACGTCGGCGTAGATGTTGTTGGTCTTGGTCTTCTTGGCGAAGACGACCGGAACGCCGAAATACTGCGCGGTCAGGCAGGCGATGCCGATGCCCGACGCCTCGATGGTGAGAATCTTCGTCACATTGCCGTCTGCAAAGAGTCGCTTGAATTCGCGCCCCAGCTCGCAGAGAAAGCCGACGTCGATTTGGTGGTTGACGAAGCTGTCGACCTTGAGTACGTTGCCCGCGCCGACCTTGCCGTCCTTTAAAATCCGTTCTTCCAGCAGTTTCATGTTCAAAAAACCTTTCCAGAGATGTCTTAGTCTTTATAAAATGCCCCGTCCAGAATGCCGCCGATGAAGACCGCCTCGTCATAGTAGGGGTAATCGTTGATCAGCGGTTCGAGGACGATGGTCAATTCTTTTACGTCGGTTAAGCTGACGGCGAAGCGGCTGCTCGAGCCGGCGCGCGTCAGTTTTTCGCTGTAGACCTGCTTGCCGTCGCAAAGAAGGGTCAGGCGGAGCGCGTAGGTGTAGAGCTGCTCGTCGCTTTGCTCGTTGATGCCCGTAAAGCAGAGCCGCCCTTCAAAGCTGTCAAAGCCGAAGCCGTCGACGGTAAAGGTATCGCAGAAATTACCGTAGAGGACGCGGTCGCCCGAATACTCGTTTTGCCCGACCGTGACCATTGCATTGTGGACGCGGCGGTAATAGACCTCGCTCTCGAGTCCGTAGACATTGTCCTCGTGCGGGAGAACGTCATAGCCGCGGGTAAGCGTCAGTTTTTCGCGTTTCGGAACGGCATAGTAGGTTGCAAAAACATTGAGGTCGGTATGTACGTTGTTGAATAGGACGTTCCAGCCGTCGAAGAGATAGCCCTCGCGGTCGGCGACCTCGGGCGGCGTCGCGTCCTCGCCCCAGTGGACCTGTTCGGTCTTGAGCAGGGTGCCGTCGAGGTCGTAAAAATTGACCGTGAAGATCTCTTTTTCATAGATCGCCGTGACGACCATGCTTTTTTGCACATTGGTGTATTCACGGTTCCAGCCGCGGAAAATCAGTTCGCCTTTTTGCTGCGGCATACTCGGCGCAACGGCGTTGCCGCCTTCGATAACGGTCTGCACCGAAACCGACGTGTAGCCGTCGCTGTCGACGAATTTGACCGTGTAGTATTCCTTCGGCGCTTCGGTCGCGGGCGGCTCGGTCACCGAGGTCTGCGCCGACGTGCCGGTGACGATGACCTCGGGCGGCTCGGTTTCCGCCGTCGTGCTTTCGGTCGTGACCTCGATGTAGGAGCGTTCGGTCGCCGTAATCTCAATGACGGCGCCGGCGGGCGCATCGGTGCCGGCGGGTGAGAGCGTATAGCCGCCTTCGCCGCGGGCGCAGCCCGCAAGGGCGAAAAGCGCAAAAACGCAAAACAGCGGGAGGCAAAGTCGCAAAAGAGCAGTGCTCTTCAAAACGCAACACCTCCCGCAAGCAAGTTCTGCGTCTATTCTATCATAGTTGCGTGCGATTTACAAGACGAAAAATTTACAAATGTATCAGTCGAAAAAGCAAGCTTTTTCGACTGGAGGAGGGCGTTCACTCGCGTCTCGCGAAGTTGGGCGCGGCAAACCGCGCCCCGCGTTTCAGGGACAGAGAAAAAGCATCGAGCAGACGGTGAAACGCAAGCGGAACACTTTGTGTTCCGCGCTCGCGCCCTCGTAAGGAGTAAAAAAGTCGGCGGAGCCGCCTTTTTTACATAATTTATTAAAAATCGCGTGGTTAAATTTACGGCTCGGCGGCGGTCAGGCGAATGACAAAGTCGAGGTCGTCGGGCTGTACGCGTGCGTCGCAGGCGGCGCGGTTGCGCTTGATTTCGCCGCATTTGCTGCATTTGTAGACGATGACATAGCCCTTTTTCGGATTGACCTCGGCGCGAATGGGTCTGAGAATGCCGCGGCAGGGATTTTGCCTGTCGCCGGGCATATTGTCGACGTGCAGCGAGCAGAGGCAGAACGGGCAATGGTCACGCGACGAAGAGCCGAGCGGCTCGACCGTCGCGCCGCAGTTCTGACAGACAAAGCCGCTGTCGTTTTTTACAAATCGTTTGCTTTCCATAAAAACTCCTGTATGACAAACGGTTTTTGCGGGAACAATGTAAGTGCTTTCAGTCGGCGGAATGCAAAATGCCCGCCGTCTGCGGAAAGGATGGAAAGAATTTTGAAGATGAAGCAATTTCTTCGTGCGCTGGCGCTCTGCGCGGTGCTCGCCGTGCTGACCGCCTTGACGGCAGTCGCCGTAACGCCGGCGGAAATGTATGAAAACGGCGTTGTTTCGGACGGAAACATCAGCTACCACGATGCGCGAGACGGCATCGTCAGCGACGTCAGCGAGGCGGTCGGCGACGGTATGAACGAAATCCGCAACGGCTTTGACAGCCGCACGGGCGAGAATGGCAGTGAACAGGCGACCGGTACACACACGGGCGACGGCGCGGGGTTGAATGACGATTTGACCGGCGATGCGGGCATGAACGGTGCCGAAAGCGCGGCGACTTCAAGCAGCACCGCGCAGAGCAGCGCGGCAACTTCTAACGGCGCCGGCAATGCGGACAGCACCGACAGCGGACTTGCGTGGGGCGTTATTGTCGCCATCATCGTCATTGTCATCGTCATCGTGGTCATCTTCCTTCTGATGCCGAAGCGCAGAGGATAGACTGCGGAAAACCGGCGTTTGCCGGCGCGATAAGGGGAAGGCAGAGTTCTGCGTCCCCTTTTTTATTTGCCCACGCAGAAATGCGAAAAGATTTCGGAGACGATCGCCTCGGAGACGCACCTGCCGTCGAGCTCGCCGAGAACGGCGATTGCCCGCTCGAGGTCGCTCGACGCAAGGTCTGCGCCCATGCCGCTCTTGACGGCGTGAATCGCGTCGCCGATGCGCGCGCGCGCTTCGGTCAGCGCGGCAAACTGCCGCGCGTTGGTGACGACGGCGGCATTGTCGGTTTCGATTGCGCCGCAGTCGAAGAGTTCCTCGACCTTTGTGCGCAGACGGTCGATGCCCTCGCCGTGAAGTGCGCTGATTTCGATGACATCGCAGAAGAGCGCACGGTAGCGCGCGGGAATCGAGAAGCCGCCGCGCTTGATGTCGAGCTTGTTAAGCAGGGCGAGCTTCGGTGCGGCAATGCCGCCGAGCAGCTCGCAGAGCGATGCGTCCTCATCCGAAAAGGGCTGCGAGGCGTCAAACAGGCAGAAAACCAGCTCCGCGCCGCGCACGCGGCTCTCCGCGCGGGCGACGCCGATGCGCTCGACCTCGTCCGCCGCGCCGTGAATGCCCGCAGTGTCGGTGAGGTGCAGCATGACCTTGCCGAGCGGCAGGTCGCGTTCAAGCAGGTCGCGGGTCGTGCCCGCAATCGGCGTGACGATGGCGGCTTCCTCGCCCGCAAGCAGATTGTACAGCGAACTTTTGCCGCGATTCGGCGCGCCGCAGATGACGGTGTTCACGCCCTCGAAAATCGCACTGCCCGCGCGGTAGGTGGCGGCAAGCGAATCGAGGTCACGCAAAACGGCGGCGCAGCGGTCGGCAAATTCGTCGTCACCGACCTCGGCGAGGTCCTCGTCGGGGTAGTCGATTTTGGCATAGACCGCGCCGCAGAGCGCGACCAATTCCCGTTCGGCTTTCTCCAGCCGGTCGCTCAAAGCACCGCGCCGTGCGGCGGCGGCGATGCGAAGCTGCGTGTCGCTCTTCGCGTCGAGAATTTCGGCGACCGCCTCGGCTTTGGTCAGCGACAGCTTGCCGTTGACAAACGCGCGGCGCGTGAATTCGCCTGCGGCGGCGGGGACTGCGCCGGCGGCAAACACCGCCTCCAGCACGCGCTCGGTGACGAGCATACCGCCGTGACAGCTGATTTCGACCATGTCCTCGCCGGTGTAGGAGGCGGGGGCGGGAAAGCGGGTGCAAAGCCCGTCGTCAATCGGTGAGCCGTCCGACAGAATGTCGCCGAAATAGGCTTTGCGCGGGGTCAGGTCTTCGATTTTTTTGCCGCACTTCGGAAAAAAGCAGCGACCTGCGACGGCCGCTGCTTCCTCTCCCGATATTCGGATCAGCGCCACGCCGCCTTTTCCGCGCGGCGTGGAGACGGCGGCAATGGTTGAGGAAAACAGGGTTTCCGTATGCATAGCCATGCTCCGTATTCTGAAAATTATTCGGCGTCGCTTTCGATCGGCGCAGCCGTTTCGAGCGGCGTTGTCTCAACCGGCGCAGCCGTTTCGGTGACGTCTGCCGTTTCAAGCGGCGTTTCGCTTGCCTGCGGGCGGTTGTCGCCGCCGCGGCGCGGGCGTCTTCTGTCGTTTCGGGCGTCGCCGCGTCTGCGGTCGCCTCTCTGCGGCAGTCTGCCCATGCCGTTTGCGGTCAGGTAAATAACCACCTTGCGGTTGGAATCCGAGCCGATGGAGTTGGTCGAAACGCCCTCGATTTCCTGCACCTCCGAGTGGATAATGCGGCGCTCGTAGGGGTTCATCGGCTCAAGCATGACGCTTCTGCCGTACTTCTGTACCTTTTCCGCCTGTCTGCGGGCGAGTGCGCGGAGTGCTTCCTCGCGCTTTGCGCGGTAGCCCTCGACGTCGACCGTGATGCGCTCGTGGTCGTCCTTGCCCTCGGCGCGGTTTGCGGCGAGGTTGGCGAGGTACTGGAGCGCGTCGAGCGTCTCGCCGTGATGCCCGATGAGCATACCTGCGTCGTCGCCGCCGATGGTGATGCGGCTTGCATTGTCCTCGTCGGTGTCGACCGTGGCGGTGACGTTGATTTCAAGGTTTTTAATCAGGGTTTCGACAAAGTCGACCGCCGCTTTCAACTCGCTCTCGGTGGTGGGCGTCTTGGGCTTCTTCGGCTTCGGCTCGCTCTTCTTTTCGGGGGCGGGCGCTTTTTCGGTGCGCGGCTTTGGCTGCGGTCTTTCTTTCTTTTCGGGACGCTTCTCGGTGCGCTCGCTTCTCTGCGCGGGCTTTTGTGCAGGTTTCGGCTCGGACTTCGGCTCGGGTTTCGGCTCGGGCTTGTGTTCCGGCTTCGGTGCGGGCTTCGGCTCGGGCTTCGGCTCTTCCTTCGCTTCGATAAAGGCGACAACCTTTGCGGGCTGCGCGCCGATGCCGAAGAGTCCGCCCTTCTTGCCTGCGCTGACGACCTTCCACTCGACCTCGTCGAGACTGTCGACGCCGAGCTTCGTTTTCAGTGCCTCAAAGGCGTCGTTGACCGTTTTGCCGGTTGCGTAGATTTCGGTTACCATGTTGTATGCTTCGGACGCCTGCGGGCGTCCGCCTTTCTTATTTCTTTTTCTTGTCGCTCTCGTCCTTGAGCGGAACTTTTTCACCGTTCAGCAACGGCTGGGACGAGCCTTTCGCGCCGTCCTTTTCCACCTCGGGCAGCGTGTCGTAATCGTCGTCGTCGATGTGGTGCAGCGAACGGACGCGGGGAAGCTCGGTGCGCTTCGTATCGTAGCCCTTCGCCTTCATTTCCTTTTCGGCGCGCTTGATGTCCTCATCGGTAAACTGCGGCAGCGGCATGGCTTTTGCCAGAACGACGGTCTGCGCAAAGGAGAACACGTTCTGATAAATCCAGTAGAGACCGATTGCCGACGAGAAGGTGTAGCAGAAGAAGAGCGACATGAGCGGCATCATCCAGTCCATCATCTGCATACTGCAGCCGTTTGCGCCCTGTTCCTGCGCGGTCTGCGACTGGTAGGTGAATTTGCGCGTCAGCTTCATGGTCAAGACCTGCAAAGCAAAGCAGACGACCGGGATAATCGTGTAGACGGCAACGTCGACAAGGGTCGGGATCTTGCCGATTGCGTCAAGCAGATCCTTGCCGATGTAGGCGTTCCAGACATGAATCGGCGTGACCGTCAGATTCAGACCGAAGAAATCGAAATTCGGCAGATAAGCAAGCTGCGGGAATGCGGTTTGCAGTGTTTCAAGCTGCGGCTGAACAAGGGCAATCAGATTGATTTGGTCAATCTTCGCGATGTTGTCGAGCGTGACTGCCGCATCGCCGATTTTCATGCCGACCTGGTTTGCAAGGTCGACAATCACGTCGCTGCTCATCTGGCAGATGTAGGTCAGCGGGTTGCGAATAATCTGATAGAGAATGATGATGACGATCATCTGAATGATCAGGGGCAGACAGCCGCTGAGGGGGCTGGCATTTTCCTTCTGCTGCAGTTCCATCAGCTCCTGCTGCATTTTCTGCTGGGTCGCGCGGTCGGTGCGTCCGGCGTATTTCTTGCGGATCACCGCCTCTTTCGGGCGCAGCGACGCCATTTTAATCTGGTTTTTCTGCTGCTTGATGCCCACCGGAATGAAAATGACCTTGAGCAGAAGCGCAAACAGCAGCAGTGACAGCGCATACGAATGCGTAAAGCTGTCAAACAGGCGCATGATAAACGCAAAGGGGATATTGATAAATTCCATGTTAAAACCGCCTTGTCAGGCGTCCTTTCCTTGCTTGTCCTCGGGTTCGCCGCAATCATCGCCCGGCTGTTTTGTGTGGTGACCGAAGCCGTGTTCGGGAACGGGGTCGTAGCCGCCGCGGCAAAAGGGATTGCAGCGGGCGATACGGCTGACCGTCAGAATCAGACCACAGAAGAAGCCTCGTTTTTGAAACGCCTCAAGGGCGTAGGCAGAACAGGTCGGACTGAACCTGCAACAGCTCCTCTTGAGCGGTGAAATGAACTTTCGGTACAGTTGAATCAGCCAAATACAGACGTATTTCATAAGAGAGATACTTTTTTCAGCGCGTATTTCAAATCGCGCTCGATGTCGGTTGATTTTTTGCCGGTGATTCCCTCGCGCGCGACGATAACGACGAGGTGTCCGGTCTTGATGTGATAAGCGGCGTCGAGATTTCTGTACGCGTGGCGGATAATCCGCTTGGCGCGGCTGCGCTCGACGGCACCGCCGATTTTTTTGCCGACGGTCAGTCCCACGCGGTTGATGTACTTCTTTTCGGGATTTGCCTTCATCAGCGCGTGCTTCTTATAGTCGGGCAGGACATAGACGGCAACGGTCGACGTGACCGCCCTCGCCCCTTTCTTATATGCCTTGGAATACAGGTGATTTTCGCAGATTGCGCGGTATTTCACAGCCCGTCCCCTTCCGATTCGGATTCCATGTGAAAAATGCCAAAATAATCAAAAACCCCGATAACCTCACAAAGAGTTATCGGAGATTTGAAACTCCCGTGGGAGCGACGGCAAAGCCTTACTCAATAGGTGAGTTTTGCTCTGCCTTTAGCGCGGCGTCTCTTGAGAACCTTTCTGCCGTCGGCAGTTCTCATTCTCTTTCTGAAGCCGTGTTCTTTTTTTCTCTGACGCTTTTTAGGCTGGTAAGTTCTGAGCATTCGGTTGCACCTCCTTACGGTATTTCGGAAGCGGATACTTCGCGTGTATTCACAATAAGACAAGTTATATTATATAAGAGCAAAGAAAACTTGTCAAGGGTTTTTTGAAAATTTGTGCCCGCGGGCTGAAGCAGATAGAGCCTTCCCCGGGGGGAAGGTGGCGCCGTAGGCGACGGATGAGGGCTTGCAGGCAGCCGGCACAGCTTTGCATGGAGTTTTGCTTTGCAAAAGCCCTCATCAGTCAACTCCGTTGACAGCTTCCCCCAAGGGAAGCCTGTGTTTGATTGTCACGGAAAATCTTTCAACAAGGTGTGCGGGAATTTTGAAGTCTCGCCCCGAAATAATCCTTTACTTCTTCAGCATATCGGCGAGGAGCGTGCGGGCAGCCGCGAGCGCTTCCTCGACCTTGGCGACGTCGGCACCGCCCGCCATTGCGCTGTCGGGACGTCCGCCGCCTTTGCCGCCGGTAATCTGCGCGACCGCGCCGACCAGCTTACCCGCGTGTACGCCGCGTGCGACTGCGTCGCTGCCTGCGCAGGCGGCAAAATTCAGCTTGCCGCCCTCGACCGCCGCGATGATTGCGACCGCCGACGGGTGATTTGCCTTGATTTCATCGCACATTGCGCGTGCGCTCTGCGCGTTGCCCTCGATTTTCGCCGCGGTCAGCTCGATGCCGTCGACGATGACTGCGCTGTCGGCAAGCGAAGCGAGCGCGTTCTGCGACAGTTTCGCGTTTGCGGCGTCCAGCTCGCGGCGAAGCTGCTTGATTTCGTTTTGCAGTGCCGCCGCACGGTGCGGATTTTCCGCAGGGCTGGGCGACTTCAGCGCCTCCGCCGTCTTGGCGGCGAGAATCTCTTCTTCGGTCAGCAGCTCAAGCACGCCGCGACCGGTCGTGCCCTCAATGCGGCGAACGCCCGCCGCAACCGAGACCTCGAAAATAATCTTAAACAGACCGATGTTGCCGGTGTTGGCAACGTGCGTACCGCCGCAAAGCTCGGTCGAAAATTCGCCCATCTTGACCATGCGCACCTTGTCCCCGTACTTTTCGCCGAAGAGCGCCATTGCGCCCGACTTTTTCGCGGTCTCGGGGTCGGTGACCGTGGTCGTGACCGGCTCGGCAAGCAGAATGTGCGAGTTGACCAGGCTCTCGACCTTGATGAGTTCTTCGTCGGTCAGCGCCGCAAAGTGCGTGAAGTCGAAGCGCACGCGCTTGTTGTCGACATAGGAGCCCGCCTGCTCGACGTGCGTGCCGAGAAGCTGACGGAGCGCGGCGTGCAGGAGGTGTGCCGCACTGTGGTTGCGGCGAATCGAGGCGCGGCGCATACTGTCGATTTCCGCGGTGACGGCGTCGCCCTTGCGCAGAACGCCGTTGACCATGTTGCAGATGTGGATATAGACGCCGTCGCTCTTTTTGGTGTCAATGACGCTGGCAAGCGCGGTCTCGGTGCGGATAACGCCGGTGTCGCCGACCTGACCGCCGCCCTCGCCGTAGAAGACGGTCGAGTCGAGAATCAGGCTGAATTCGCCCTCGCTGATTTCGTCGAGCGAATTGTCGCCGTCGATAATCGCGAGCACCTTGGCGGAGCAGGTGTCGGCATCATAACCGAGGAAGTTCGTCTTCGGCAGCGTGGAGAGCAGGGTCTTGGAGGATTCGCTCCAGCCGCCGATGTCGCGGCGGGCGTTTCTCGCGCGCTCGCGCTGTGCGAGCATCAGCTTGGCAAAGGTCTCCTCGTCGAGCTTGAGCCCCTTTTCCTCGGCAATCTCGCGCGTCAAATCAATCGGGAAGCCGAAGGTGTCGTAGAGCTTGAAAACTTCCTTGCCGTCGATGGACTGCTTGCCCTCGGCAACCGCCTTTTTCATCAGGTTGGAGAGAATCGCAAGTCCCGCGTCGATCGTCGCGTCGAAGCGCTCCTCCTCCATGGAAATGACCTTTTTGATATAGTCGCGCTTGGTCTTCAGCTCGGGGTACGCCGTGATGTTCTGCTCAATCACGACCTCGCAGAGGTCGGAGAGGAAGGCGTGCGTGATGCCGAGCAGCTTTGCATGGCGTGCGGCGCGGCGCAGAATGCGGCGCAGAACGTAGCCGCGTCCCTCGTTGGAGGGAATGACGCCGTCGCAAATCATGAAGGTCGCCGAGCGGATATGGTCGGTGACGACGCGAATCGAAATGTCCTTGTTCTTGTCCTCGCCGTAGGTCACGCCCGCAATCGAGCAGACCGTGTCGAGAATCTTGCGCACCGTGTCGACCTCAAAGAGGTTGTCCACGCCCTGCATGACGCAGGCGAGACGCTCAAGACCCATGCCGGTGTCGATGTTCTTCTGTGCAAGCTCGGTGTAGTTGCCATTGCCGTCGTTGTTGAACTGTGAGAAGACGTTGTTCCAGATCTCCATGTAGCGGTCGCAGTCGCAGCCGGGCTTGCAGTCGGGCTTGCCGCAGCCGTACTTTTCGCCGCGGTCGAAGTAGATTTCGGAGCAGGGGCCGCAAGGACCGCTGCCGTGCTCCCAGAAATTGTCCTCCTTGCCGAGGCGGACGACGCGCTCGGGCGCGACGCCGACCTTCTTCGTCCAGATTTCAAAGGCTTCCTCGTCGTTTTCGTAAATCGAGGGGTAGAGGAGGTCGGCGGGGATTTCGAGCCATTCGGTCAGAAATTCCCATGCCCACGGAATCGCCTCTTCCTTGAAGTAGTCGCCGAACGAGAAGTTGCCGAGCATTTCAAAATAAGTGCCGTGACGCGCGGTGTGACCGACGCGCTCGAGGTCGGGCGTGCGGATGCACTTCTGACAGGTGGTGACGCGGCGGCGCGGCGGCACTTCCTCGCCGGTGAAGTATTTCTTCATCGGCGCCATGCCCGAGTTGATGAGCAGGAGGGATTTGTCGCCCTGCGGCACAAGCGGGAAGCTCGGCAGGCGGAGATGCCCCTTCGACTCGAAGAACGAAAGATACTTTTCGCGCAGATCGTTAAGCGATGTCCATTTCATAGCGTTTCGCAGTCCTTTTCTATCGTATATCTAAAATTTTTTTATTCCAAAAAATATTCCAAAATATTATAGCACCTTGCTCCCGAGATGTCAACGCTTCGGAAAAAGATTCATAAAAAGCGAAAACGGCGTCCCCGACGGCTCACGTCGGGAACGCCGGAAAAAGCAATTCGCAAATCGTCCGTAAAGGGCGGCAGAACTCCTTCCGTCACGCTTCGCGTGCCACCTCCCTCGGGGAGGGAGGTGGAAAAAACCGCAGGCGCCCTCTCTGAGGGAGCTGTCGCGTCAGCGACTGAGGGAGTTTTTCCCGCATTTTTCGGGCGCGGGGCGGCGCCCCGCCGCTTCTCTTACTTCTTCTTCGTCAGCGTCGCCGTGGCGGTGGCGGCGTCCCAGCCGACCTCTGCGCCGAGCGCGTCGGCGATGACGCGCACAGGCAGGTAGGTGCGCCCGCCCTCGATAAAGGCGGGACAGTCGAGCGGCAGGGCTTTGCCGTTCACCGTCGCTTCGTTCTTGCCGACGGTGACGGTAATGACGCGCTCGCCCGCCGCTACCGTCGCGGTCGATGTCGAAGCGTCCCAGCCGACCGCCGCGCCGAACGCTTCGGCAACAAAGCGGACGGGGAGCATCATGCGCCCGTTCTTGCTCACGGGAGAAACGTCGAGCGCGACGGTCTCGCCGTCGCGGCGCGCGCCGGTTTTGCCGAGCGTCAATTCAACGACGGTTTCGCTCGCTTCGGCGGGGGCAGCTTCGCCGTCCGACGCGGGGAGCGGCTGCGGCGTCGAGGAGGGACCCGCAACCGTGAGAATGTCGGGCCCGCCGTTCGGATTTTCGACAAATTTAATGCGGTCGATGCAGGTCATGCGCGGCGAAACCACGCCGACCGAATTGTGGCGGTGATAGACGAGGAACAGCTCGCTGCCGTCGGGCGAGGGGAGAACAACCGCGTCGCCCGGACCGTCAAGCCCCGCGTTGTAGACGAGAATCGGGTTGTACGCGTACTTTTCGTAAGGTCCGAGAATGTTCTTCGAGACGGCATAGGCTTCGCCGTAGTGCAGCTTGTAGCTGCCGGGCGCGTAGAGCATATAGTAGTAGCCGCCGTGCTTGATCGGCACGCCGCCCTCGCAGGTGCGCCCGCGCCCGTTGACCTCGTAGTCCTCGTTCGGGTAGAGAATCATGGTCAGCGTCTCGGGCTTCGGTGTGATAACGCCGTTTTTCACGCTGACTTCTTCAATATAGAGATTTGAGCCGAAGTCGAAGCGGCAGAGCGTGACATAGACCCGCCCGTCGTCGTCGACAAAGGGGTGTCCACCGATTTCGTGAACATCATGCAGCATCGTGCGCCCCGTAAACGGACCGAGCGGCGACGGGGACGTCGCGTAATACAGACGTGCGCTTTGGTCGGTGTCGTTGTTCCAGGACTGGAACAGCAGATAGAACAGACCGTCATAGTAAAAGACATTCGGGCTGTCGAAATGGTACTTGCTGCTCCAGCCGGACTGCCATTCGTAGACCCAGCCCGCCTCTTTCCAGTGGACGAGGTCGGTCGAGGTGCTGACGGCGAACATCTGATTGCCCTCCACCTTGCGGTTGTAGAGGTAGTAAACGCCGTCGTGAAAGAGGACGTCGGGGTCTGCGCCCCACGCGACGGGGTTTGTATAGGTTTCGCCCGCGAAGGCTTCTTTCGCGCCGCAAAGCGAAATGTTTCGCACCTCGCCGCCACCCGTCAGAAAGCCGAATCTGCCCGCGGCAGCGTCGATGAGTTTCAATTCAAGCAGTGGGTATGCGTCCTCGCCGTAGCAGTCGTAGCAGACCGAGACGATGCTGTCTCTGACCGAGACCCGCGCCTTGCAGAAGCCGTCGGCAATCGGCACGTGCCGCTCGCCGAGCCAGCGGAAATGCCCGTCTTCAATCGCATAAAGCACGACGGTTTCGCCGACCTTGTTGAATTCGAGCGCAAAGCCGTTTTTCTCATCGCGCATACCGAAGTAGAAGAGCATGCGGTCGCGGCAGAGAAGCTCGGCGGAAAGTTCCGCCGACCCGCCGAAATCGGCACTTGACAGCAGCGTGCCGCCCGACGCCGTGCCGTCCTTTACCGTCACGCCGTCCGATGCGGCAAAGGCAAGTCCCGAAAATTCGATGTTCTTGGCGAGCGTCGGCATCACGTCGTCCTCGTAAACGCTGATGCGGAAATTGTCAAAGCTGCCCTCCGAGGCATAGGCACGCCGCAGTCCGACAAGGTCGGAATAGCGGCTGTAAATCTTTTCGTTGTCGACGGTGAGGAGCGTGTAGGTCATGGCAAAGAACTGCCGCTCGCCGTCGAGCGAGGTAATCGTATAGGTCAGCGTGTCGTCGGCGGGGTTGACGACGACCGTGAGATGCAGGTCGGCTTCGTCGATTTTGTCAAGTCCCGAGCGCAGATTGCCGCCCCATGTGCCGTCCTCCTTGAAGTAGGCAAACAGCCCCTTGTCGCCGCCCGCGCTCGTCGAGGCGGTGTAGCCGAAGAAGTAGGAGGGCGTTTCGGTCAGTTTTTTGCCCTCCGCGCCGATGAGCAGACCGCCCATGCCGGTATGACCGAGAAAGTCGACCTCGACCTTGTACTTTTTGCCCGCGTGCTCGGCGGGGATTTTGTAAATCAGGCAGCCGGAGGAGGAATTGCCTTTCGCAAGGCAGGCTTTGCCGCCCGAAACCGACCATTTGCCGCGCACGGTGAAGTCGGACAGCGCGCTTGCGCTTGAAAAGTCGTTTTCGTAAACCGTGACCTCTTTCGCCGAGGCGAAAAGACAGAGTGGGCAGGCGAGCGCCGCCGCCGCGAGAAGCATTGCAAAGCGTTTCATGACCGACCTCCGAACCTTCGAATTTGGGGTTTGATTTCATTGTAGCAGACCCGCGTGAAAAAGGAAAGCCAAAAAGCAAACGACTTTCGGGAAATTCTTTGAAGACAAAAAAGAAAAAAGAGCCGCGGCGCGGCTCTTTTCATGCCTTGTTAAGATTTACTGCTCTTCAAATTCGTTTTCGCTTGCACCGTCGTCGCATTCGATTTCGACCGTGCCGTCCTCGGGCAGATCGTCGTCGTCAAGGAAGTCTTCACACTCGCAGTCGATGCACGCGGGTACGAGTCTCTGATAGAGCTTGTATGCGGCAATCGCGAGTGCGGCGATGCCTGCAACAGCGAGCGTAACCGTCAGAACGATCTTGCCTACGTTGGGCTTCTCGGGCTTTTTACCGATATAAAGCATGAAAATCAACTCCTGTACATGGATTTTGTGTTTGTTGCACTTTTGTTACACTTATAGTATACCACAAGATACGAAAAATGCAATAAAATTTTCGGATTTTCACAAAACTTTTGCAAAGCCGCGCACGCGTAGCGCTTGATTTTGTTTGTTATATGATGTATACTGAATATGTATAGTAACTTGCGCGCCCATAAGGACGCGCTTTATCGGAAAGGAAGGGTCAGACAGTGAAGAGAAGAATTCTGCTGATCGGCTGTGCGCGCACCGAAGTTGCGCTGCACACCGACACATTTGCGGCGGACGGACAGACCCTGTTCGGCAAGTTCGGCAGCGAGACGGTGCCGGGCGGTCCGCTCACCTTTGCGGGCGTGGCGGTGACGCGGCTCGGCGGCGAGGCAATCCTCTGCTCGGCAGTCGGAAACGACCAGTACGGCAAAGACCTTGTGACGTTTTACAAAGACCTCGGCATGGACACGCGCTTTATCAAAGAGGTGCGCGGCGGGTCCTCCCCGCTCGGCGTCACGGCGGAGCGCGCGGACGGCGAACGCCGCAGCTATCGCTCGTCGGTGTTGTCCGAGGCGATTGACGGCGATTTGATTGAGGACGCGTTTACCTCGCTCCCCGACGCGGTCTACATCAGCCTGGAGATTCCCGCAGAGGCGGCTGCCCGCGCGGCGGCGCTCGCCCGCGAGAAGAAGATCCCCGCCTTTTTCGACGGCGAACATATTCCCGAGGGCTTCCCGCTTGAAATCCTCGGCGATGTCGACCTCATCGCACTCGGCACGGACGCCGCAAAGCGCTATACCGGCGTTGAGCCGCGCGACGCGCAGAGCAATCTCAAGGCGGCGGTCGAGCTGGCGAAAATCCTGCGTTCGAAGACCTATCTGTTCCGCGCGGGCGTGGGCGGCGCGTTTGCCTACAAGGTTACGCAAGCACGGTTATCGCGCTTGCCGCGGCACGCGGCGGCGAACCGATCACCGCAGTCCCCACCGAGACCGAGGTGCTGCGCTACATTCTCGAACACGAAGTGGAACTGTAAGCACGCAAAACGGCAATATCGAAAAAAGCAGGAGGCAGTCTTTATGAAAATGCACATGAATTTCATGCGCTCGTCGGGCGGTAAGCGCGACGTGGCGTACTACGTCTATGTGCCGGACACCGAGCCGCGCGGCATTGTGCAGATTTCGCACGGCATGTGCGACTATGTCGAGAATTACGCGCTGCTCGCCGAACGGCTCTGCGCCGAGGGATTTGTCGTCTGCGGCAATGACCATCTCGGACACGGCAACACGGCGGAGGACACGCGCGACCTCGGCTATTTCGCGGGCGGCTGGGAAACCGTCGTCGGCGACCTGCGCAAGATGAACAAGATCATTCGCGCGATGTACAAGGGGCTGCCGCTCGTCCTGCTCGGACACAGCATGGGCTCGTTTATGGCGCGCGAATACGCGGTGCGCTACCCCGATACGCTGGACGGCGCGATTTTCGTCGGCACGGCGGGGACGAACAATCCCGCCCGCGCCGCACAGGTTCTCGCGGGCGGCATCGGCAAGTCGCGCGGCGGGCATTACCGCAGCAAAATGCTCTACAACCTCTCGTTCAAGGGCTACAATTCGCGCTACCCGGGAGAGGGCGAATTTGCATGGCTTTCGCGGGATAAGGCGGCGGGCAAGCGGTTTGAAAACGACCCGCAGCGCAATTTCATCTTTACGGCAAGCGGCTATTACGGGCTGTTCTCGGTGCTCGCCGCCGTGTCGAAGCCGTCGTGGGCGGAGAATTATCCGAAGAATCTGCCCACCCTCTTCCTCGCGGGCGACATGGACCCGGTCGGCGACTACGGCAAGGGACCGACCGAGATTTACGACCGACTGGTGAAAAGCGGCGTGCAGAATGTCGGCATCAAGCTCTATCCCGGCGCACGGCACGAGCTGCACAACGAGACGAACAAAGAAGAATTCTTCGCCGACGTCATCACATGGATCAAGAAAAACAAATTGATGAAATGAGGGACGGCGTTGCAGTGCGGTTTTCCGTGCCGGACGATCTTTGCCTCCCTCGTCGAGGGAGGTGTCACCGCAGGTGACGAAAGGAGTATACGGGGAGCCAAAACTCCCTCAGCCGCCTTCGGCGTCAGCTCCCTCTGAGAGGGAGCCGAAGAAAGCACCGGAAACACAGTTTCTCGGACAGAAAAGTGCCGATTGTATCCGGCGCTCTGCCGCAATCGTCGGCAGTACGGCGAGCGGCAAAAGTGCGCTTGCGCTGGCGGCTGCAAAAACGCTCGGCGGCGAGATTATCTCGGTCGACTCGATGCAGGTCTACCGCAAAATGGACATCGGCACCGCCAAGCCGACGGCAGCCGAGCGCGCCGCCGTACCGCATCACATGATTGACGTCTGCGACCCCGAAACGCCGTATTCCTGCGCGGATTTTGCCGTGGGCGCACTGCATTGCGCCGCCGAAATCACGGCGCGGGGAAATCTGCCGATTTTCTGCGGCGGGACGGGACTCTATCTCGACAGCGTGCTGCGCGGCGGCGCACCCGACGAGACGGCGGCGGACGAAGGTCTGCGTGCTTTGCTTGCCGACTTTCTCCGCGAAAACGGTGCGCACGCACTGCATGAAAGGCTGCGCGAAGTCGACCCCGAAAGTGCCGACTCGATTCACGAAAACAACACGAAGCGCGTGATTCGCGCACTTGAGGTTGCGCTGGTCAGCGGCAAGCCGAAATCGGTGTGGGACAAAGAGAGCCGCGAAAAGAAGCCTGCGCTCGACCTTGTGACGGTCGGGCTGTTTTATCACGACCGCAGTCTGCTCTATCGGCGCATCGAGCGGCGCGTCGACGAAATGCTTGCCGCAGGACTGCTTGAAGAGACCGAGCGACTGCTGCGCGACGGCGTCTTTGAGACGAACGCGACGGCGGCGGGGGCTATA
>SFNW01000089.1 GCA_004554105.1 Clostridiales bacterium
CGAACTCATATCCAAGATTAAAGTCTACAATGCAGTCAAGGATGCAAGCGGCAAACGCGTGCAACGCATTACAATTGAATACAACTTCATCGGTGAAATCTATATCCCCGACGAAGAACAAAAAGAAACGGCATAGTCACAATTGTGACTATGCCATATCCTAAAAAACACAAAGGCGCGGGCGCTAAAGCCGACTTTTTTGATGCGCGCGGTAAACCGCGCTTATTTTTTTGATGCGACAAGTTCTTTTGCGACCTCGGCGATATGTTCGGGCGTGAGACCGTATTCGCGCAGCAGGTCGGGGACCTGTCCGCTCTTGCCGTACTTATCGTTTACGCCGACGCGGCGCATGGGGACGGGCATCTTTTCCGAGAGCACCTCGGCGACCGCGCTGCCGAGTCCGCCGATGATGCTGTGCTCCTCGGCGGTGACGACGGCGCCGGTTTCCTTTGCCGCCTTGACGAGCAGATTCTCGTCAATCGGCTTGATGGTGTGCATATTGATGACGCGCGCGGAAATGCCATCGGCTTTCAGCAGCTCGGCGGCTTCAAGCGCCATCGAGACGGTCAGTCCGCTTGCGACAATCGAAACGTCACTGCCGTCGCAAAGCTCGACGCCGCGACCGACCTCAAATTCGTAATCTTCGCCGTTGATGACCGGCACGGCGTATCTGCCGAAACGCAGGTAGACCGGACCCTTCATCTCGATGGCGGCTTTGACGGCGGCGCGTGCTTCGACCGCGTCGGCGGGGTTGATGATCGTCATGCCGGGAATCGTGCGCATCAGAGCGATGTCCTCATTGCACTGGTGCGTCGCGCCGTCCTCGCCGACCGTGATGCCGGCGTGCGTTGCGCCGATTTTGACATTGAGGTGCGGGTAGCCGATGCAGTTGCGAATCTGCTCAAAGGCTCTGCCCGCGGCGAACATCGCAAAACTCGAGGCAAAGGGAATCATGCCCGAGGCGGCAAGCCCTGCGGCGACCGCCATCATGTTGCCCTCCGCGATGCCGCAGTCGAAGAAGCGGTCGGGGTATGCCGCCTTGAACTTGCAGGTCTTGGTTGCCTCGGCAAGGTCTGCGTCGAGGACGACGAGGTTGTCGTATTTCGCGCCGAATTCGACGAGCGCTTCGCCGTAGGCTTCTCTGGTTGCTTTCTTATCTGCCATCGTGATGCCCCCTCTCAAAGCTCGGACATGGCGACGGCATACTGCTCGTCATTCGGCGCTTTGCCGTGCCATGCGACCTGATTTTCCATGAACGAAACGCCCTTGCCCTTGACCGTGTGCGCGATAATGGCGGTGGGCTTGCCCTTTGTGCTCTTTGCGGCTTCAACCGCGCTCTCGATAGCGGCAAAATCGTGTCCGTCGATTGTGATGACGTTCCAGTTGAACGCGAGAAACTTCTTGTCAAGCGGCGTCGGGTCGATGACGTCGGTGACCTTGCCGTCGATTTGCAGTCCGTTGAAGTCGAGGAAGACCGTCAGGTTGTCGAGCTTGTAGTGCGCGGCGAACATCGCCGCCTCCCAGACCTGCCCCTCCTCGCTCTCGCCGTCGCCGACGGCGCAGTATACGCGGTAGGGCGTGTCCGAGAGTTTGCCCGCCAGCGCGATGCCGCAGGCGGCGGAGATGCCGAGACCGAGCGAGCCGGTGGTCATGTCCACGCCGGGAATGCCCTTCATGTCGGGGTGTCCCTGAAGATAACTGCCGTTCTTGCGGAGCGTTTTCAGGTCCTCGACGGGGAAGTAGCCGCGGTTTGCCAGCACCGAATAGAGCGCGGGCGCGGCGTGACCCTTGGACAGGATAAAGCGGTCGCGGTCCTTCATGCCGGGATTCTTCGGGTCAATCTTCATTTCGGCGAAATAAAGATAGGTCAGAATGTCGGCGACCGACAGCGACCCGCCGGGATGTCCGCAGCCCGCACTGTGCGTGCTTTCGATGATGCCGCGGCGAACCAGCTTTGCCTTTTCGGTCAGCATGGCGAGTTTCTCGTTGTTCATCTGCATACCTCAAATTTTGATTAGGTTTTTTGACAAATACTATTATACCCCGCGCGGCGGGCGAAGTAAAGTGTCATTTTGACAAAATCCGCACTTCTTTATGCCGCGAATACGGTAATTTTCCGAAAAAACCTTGTTTTTACAGTTCGACCGCATCGCCGAGGGCGAGCGCATAGAGCAAAACGCGCGCGGGCGGCTTGCCGCAGAGCTGTTCGATTGCCTTGACGTAGTAGGAAAGCTGGCGCGAATGCGCGTCACGGAGTTTTTGCTCTTTTTCTTCGCGCGTGCCGTACAGGCGGTCGGTCTTGTAGTCGATGAGCGTGATTTCGCCGTCCTCGCCGTACCAGAAGCAGTCGATGACGCCCTGCACGAGGATTTGCTCGTCTGCAAGTTCTTCGCGCAGTGCCGCGTCCTCGGCAAAGTCGGCGGCGGGCAGGCGCAGATTGAAGCGCTGCTCGCGGTAGAGCTTCTTTGCCGCACGCATTTCGGCAAAGAGCGGCGAACGGAGGAAGCATTCGACTTCAGCGAGGTTGACGAGCGCCGCGTCTTCGGGGGTGATAAATCGGTTTTCGACGAGACGGCGAAGTTCTGCGGCGGCGCCGTTTTCCGCGGCGTATGTAAAGTCGAAGAACTGCATGAACAGGTGCGTTGCCGTGCCGCGCCGCGCGCCGTCGGCGTCTTTTTCGGCGGCAAAGCGGGGCGCGTCCTTCATCGGCGGCAGACGCTCGGCGTCTGCGGGGAACGGCGAAAGCGCATCGTCGAGAATGTCGGGGTAGAGCAGCGAGACCGCAAACTTGGCGGGAATCTTCGTGCGCGCCGCGTGCGGATAGCACCATGCGAGGCGTTCGTCGAGCGCACGGAGCGCGTCCGTATCAAGCGGCTCGGTCTCGGCTTCGGTTTCGGCTTCGGCTTCGGTCTGTGCGCCGCCGCCGACCTCATCAAAATGCCGCACGCGCGTCTCGACAAAGGGATACGCGCCGCGCGAGGCAAAGAGGGCAAGCGACAGGTAACTGCGCTTCATGCGCGGCAGGTAGGGCGAGCCGAAGCGGCTCTCGGTTTCGGCATCGGCGATTTCCCTTTCGGGCTTGCTCACCGATGCGGTCATGTACAGCCGCTCGCGCGCCCGCGTCAGCGCGACGTAGAGCAGGCGAAGTTCCTCCTCACAGCCCTTGTCCCGCACGCAGAGGGCGACCGATTTACGCACGAGGTTGTCGTAGCGGCAGAAGCCGGTCGCGTCGCGAAGCTGTAAGCCGAAGCCGCCTGCCGCGCTGTAAATCGGCGTGGCATCGGCGTCCCTCATGTTGTATGCCTTTGCGGTATTGCAGAGAAAGACGACGGGGTATTCAAGCCCCTTCGAGCCGTGCACCGTCATAAAGCGGACGGCGTCTGCCGAATCGGTTTCGGGCTTTGCGGCGGCAAGCGGGTTTTTGACGTCGTTTTCAACGCTGCGGATATAACGCAGAAAGTCGGACAGACTGCCGTACCCCTGCGCCGCCGCGCCGCGTGCCGCCTCGCAGAGCAGGTCGATGTTTGCGCGGCGCAGCGCGTCCGCGCCGCAGACGCGGGCGTCAAATGCGAGGGTGTCGCGCATCTCTTCGATTAAATCGGACGCGCTCATGCAGCGTGCCATCGAGCGAAAGCCGGCAAGCAAATCCGAAAAGGCGGCGAGTTTTTCTCTGTCGGTCGAGGCTTCGCCGCCCTCGGCGAGATATTCCCGCACCGTCGTGTACAGGCGTTTTGCGCCCGCGCCCTTGCGCAGCTTGGCGAGCAGGTCGGTGCTGACGCCGCAGAGCGGGGAGAGCAGAACGCCGGCAAGGCTGACGTCGCGGCGCGGGTTGTCAACAGCGCCGAGCAGGTCGAGGAAGATTTGCACCTCGGGCGCATCGAGCAGATTGGCACTTGCGTTTGCCGCGACGGGAATGCCGCGTGCGCGCAGCACATCGGCACATTCGGCGGCAAATCCCTTCATCGAGCGGAGCAGAATCGCAATGTCGCCGTAGCGAATGCGGCTGCCGTCCTGCTTTTTTTCAAAGCGGACAAGACGGTCGATTTCGTCCGCGATATATTCGGCTTCGGTATTGCGCTCGGGCTCGGGCGCGTCCTTCGGCGGCGTTTCGCAGAGGACGATTTTGACGGGGACGGCAAAGGAATCGCCGCGCTTTGAATAGACCAGCGCATCTTGCGCCGCATAACCGGTCTCGGGCGAGATGGCGGGCATCAGACGGTCAAAGAGCAGATTGGTAAAGTCGACGACCTCTTTCGAGCAGCGGAAGTTTTCGCTCATGAAAATCGTCGCGCTCTCGCCGTCCTTTGCCTCGTCGATGAGCGGATATTTATTTCGCAGTTCGGCGAAAATCGTCGGCTCTGCGCCGCGGAAGCCGTAAATGCTCTGCTTGATGTCGCCGACCATGAAGAGGTTGTCGGGCTTTGAAACCGCGCGGAAAATGCGGTCCTGCACGGCGTTGACGTCCTGATATTCGTCGATGTAGACGGCGTCGTAGGCGTTCTTCTGCTCGACGGCAAGCGGCGAGTCGCCGCCCTCCTCGGTTGTGAGCAGACGGAGCGCATAGCGGGTGACGTCCGAAAAACTGCACACGCCGCGCCGCCGCTTTTCCGCCCGTGCGCGTCGCTCGTATTCGCAGAGCAGCTCGCCGATGCCGTGCGCGGCGTCCGCCGTCTGCACAAGGCAGACGCGCAGCGCGTCCGCGTCGGTCGAGAAGTAGTTGTCCCGACAGGCTGCGGCTGCTTTTTTGAAGTCGTTCCGCATTGTCTTGACAAAGTCGATTTGCGGGTGCGGATCGCCCTTCGGACGGTAAGAGCCGAGCCGCGAAAAGGCGATGTTTTGCACCTCGTTATATGCCGCCGCGTAGCCGGTTTCGAGTGCGGAAAGCACTTTGAGAATGCCGATGTAGTCTTCGTTAAACATCGGCTCGTAGGCGACGGCGAGTTTTTCGTCGGCGCGAATGACTTCGAGCGCGTATTCATACTGTTCCTTGTAGCAGAGGAAGAGGTCGTGCACCTCGCGCTCGACGCGCCCGCCGAGCGGGCAGGCAAAGAAGTCGTCCTTTGCGTATTCCCGCAGTTCGGCTTCGCGGTCGAACAGTGCGGCGGCGCCGCGCGGATAGGCGTCGAGTTTTTCATAAAGCGACAGCAGAATTTCGGAGAGCTGTCCGTCGCTCTTGATGCCGCAGAGCAGACCGACGAGCGACGCAAAGCCTTCGGGACCGCCGCAGAGCGTGCTGCTTGGGTTGTCGTAGCAGTCGTCGAGCAGTGCTTCCATTTGCGCGGCGGCGATGGCGGCGTTTTCCGCCTCGTCTGCCATGCGGAAGGACGGAGAAAGCCCGAGCGCGGCATAGTTCTGCTTGACGAGGTTTAGGAGAAAACTGTCGATTGTGCCGATTTTCGCACTCGGCAGCAGCGTAATCTGGTGTGCCAAAAAGGCATTTGCGCCGTCCTTGGCAAGCTCGGCTTCGAGGGCGCGCGAGATGCGCGCACGCAAATCGGCGGCGGACTCCTTGGTAAAGGTGACGACGAGCAGACGGTCGAGCGGCGTCGGATCCTCCGCGCGGCAAATCGAGCGGATAATGCGCTCGGTCAGCGTGGTGGTCTTGCCGCTGCCCGCCGCCGCGCTGATGAGCAGCGTGCGGCCGCTTTCGTTTATGGCGCGTTTTTGCGCATCGGTAAATTCAGGCATCGGTTTCGTCTCCTTTCTTCGGCGTTGCACGGCAGATTTTTGTGTATTCGCAGTAGCGGCAGGGCGAATCGCTGCCCGCCGCCGCGTTGCCGCAGTCGATTTTTCCCGCGCGCATATCGGACGCAAGGCGGGCAATGCTGCCCTTGACGGTCTCAAAGAGGTCGTCCATGCCGTGCGCGTCCTTCGGCGTCAGTTTTTGCGAGAATCGGCGCTCCGCCGTGCGGTCGATAACGCCCGCAAGCTCGTCTGCGTCAAGGAGAACGCCCGACCGCCGGAGTTCTCCGGCCGCTTCGCCGAGAATGTCCTCGCCGGCAGCCGGCGGTGCGGCGCGTTTGACGGTGGGGGCTTTGACAACGTAATAGGTCGCACCTGCGGGGACAAGCTCATCGGTGCTCGTAACGCCGACAAGGTCGAAAAAGCCCTTGTCCGCCACCTTGCAGAGCGTGAACAGATAAATCAGAAGTTGGAGATTTTTCCCCTTTTCAAGGTCGCTCTCCTTAAACGTCTTGTCGCCGGTCTTGTAGTCGACGATGCGCAGATAGACCTTGCCGTCCTTGCGGCAGACGTCGACGCGGTCGGCGATGCCGCGCAGCAGCGCACTGCCGCCGTCGGGCAGTTGAATCATCAGAGGCGCGTGTCCGTCGCCCATGCCGATTTTGTATTCAAACAGCAGCGGCTCGCAGTCGCCCGACGCAAATTCGGCGCAGAGGTCGCCGAGGATCAGCTCGACGTTTTTCTGCATACGCGTAAAGAAACTGAGAATGCGCCCGCTGCCGCCGTTGCACGAGCGCATGACGCGCTCGGTCTCCTCGGCGCAGAGCCGTACCGAAATCTCGTGCAGCTCTGCCTTTGTAAAGTTGGCAAATTTTCTTCCGCTTTCGTGCGCGACGCGCATAAAGCGTTCGAGAATGCCGTGGACATAGGTGCCTGCGTCTGAGGGGGCAAAGGAAAACGGCTTGTCCGATTCAAGCGAGAGCATATATTGAAAGAAATATTGCAGGCGGCAGTTTCCGTAGGTGTCGAGCCGCGACTGCGACAGGCGGAGCGTGTCGCCCGAGAGAGAGCGCGCGGTTTCGGGCGAGAGCGAAGCGTCGCCGTTGTCAATCGCGCCGTCGTAGATGGGCGGTACGGTCACGCCGCGACGCTTCAGCAGGTCGCGCAGCGCATCGCCGAGTGCGCCGTCCGTGCCCGCCGCTTCCTCCGCCGTGTCGGCGTTCCAACAAAGCCGCTCCAGCCTGCCGAGGTCGGAAAAGGCGTATGTATACAGACGGTCGCCGAAGATGCGGGACAGCCGCTCGACGGCAAATGAGGGCAGGGCGGCTTTGCCGTCCTTGCCGCTTGTGCAGTAGGAAACGACGGCGCGTTCGGCGGCAAAATCAAGCGCACGGACGAAGTGGAACAGTTCGCTTGCGCTGCGGAGCGCGAGGTTCTGCGACAGTTCCACGCCGACCTCGGCAAGCGAGCGTCGCTCGGCTTCGCAGAGCGTCGGGCTTTCGGCAACGGGGGCGGGGAAAACGCCTTCATTTACGCCGAGCAGAATGACAAATTTGCGCTTGTCGATGCGCACGGTGTCGGCACTGCCCACAATGACCTGGTCGATTGAGGTCGGAATGGCGGAAATGTCGATGTTCGAGAACAGAAGTTCGACGAGGTCGGAAAATTCGGCGGCGGTGGTCTCCTCGTCGCCCGCCGCGTCGACCAGTGTGTCGAGCGCGTCGAGCGTGACGTTCCAGAGGCGAATGGCGTCCGCCGTGCGGTCGACGCCGAAATAGCGGACGGCTTCGGGGCGGGTGCAGGCGGTCTTGACGTCGCAGTCGAGCAGGTAGTCGTAGACTGCGGCGGCAAAATCGCGCACCTTGGACGCGCGAGAGAGCGAGTCGGCAAGGCGCGAGAGCGGCGCGGCAAATTTCGCTTTGACTTCGTTGACATCGGCGAGCGTGGCGGGGTCGACCTCTTCTGCGGTGTAGCCGTCGCGCGCCATGGTGAAGTCCTCGCCGTCGAGATAGCGGCGCGCACCGTTTA
>SFNW01000007.1 GCA_004554105.1 Clostridiales bacterium
CGCGAAGCGGGATATCATCGCGAAGCGATTTCATCCCACGCAGTGGGATTTCACCCGCCGACGGCGGATTTAGTTGAAAAAAGCACGCTTACGCGCGCTTTTTTCATGGCTGGGATGGCTGGGCTCGAACCAGCGAAATGCCAGAGTCAAAGTCTGGTGCCTTACCACTTGGCTACACCCCATCATACCTTGCTATTGTAGCACGGCAAAGGCGGTTGTGTCAACCTTTTTTTGCAGGGCGACGCGCGGCACGGGAAAATTTATTAAAACTCCCTTAATTCTGCAAAATAGACTTGAAACCGCCGAAATTTTGGGCTATAATAAATTATGGAGAAATTTCGGAATCGAAATGCTCCCGAAAGGCAGGTGCCGAAGTATGTTTCCGGACAAGAACAAAAAACAGCAAACGCAAATTTTCAAAAAGGTCGACATCGAGGACGACGGAATGCAGGCGACGCTGACCGCCGTGTACAACGCGCTCAGCGAAAAGGGCTACGACCCGATCAATCAGATCGTCGGCTATATCCTTTCGGAGGACCCGACCTATATCACCAACTACAACGGCGCGCGCAGCCTGATTCGCCGCATTGACAGGGACAAGCTGCTCAATACGCTGGTCAAAAACTATCTCGGAGTCGAATAAACCGTGGATTTTGTACAACTTGCGCCGGGCGTCGGCAGCGAGGGGCTTTCCGTCGCGCTCGGCACGTTTGACGGCGTCCATATCGGACATCGCCGTATCATTGCTGCGGCAAAAAATCAAAGCACCGTGCAGGGAACTGACACCGCGGTGCTTATTTTTTCCTCGTCGCCGCACGGGGCAGGGTGCATTCTGCCGCTTCGCGACCGCCTTGCAGAGTTCAAAGCGCTCGGCGTCAACCTCGCGGTCGTCTGCGACTTTGCGGAACTGAAAAACCAATCGCCCGAAGACTTTTTTGACGAAATTCTCGTCGATACGCTCGACGCAAAGGCGGTCTTTGCGGGCTATAATTACCATTTCGGCGCGGGGGCGGCGGGGGACACGGCACTGCTTTGCAGGCTCTCTGCGGTGTGCGGCATCGTCTGCGGCATCACGCCCTGCATCGAAATTGACGGCGCACCGGTCAGCTCGAGCCGCATTCGCGCACTGCTTGAAGCGGGTGATGTTGCCGAGGCAAACCGTCTGCTCGGCTATACGTACTATCTGCGCGGCGAGGTGCTGCACGGCAAGCGGCTCGGCAGAACGCTCGGCATGCCGACTGTCAATCAGACCTTCGGCGCGGGCTGCGTGATTCCCGCGCGCGGCGTATACTATACCGAAACCGAGATTGACGGCGTGCGCTTTCCGTCGGTCTCCAACGTCGGCGTGCGCCCGACCGTGTCAAGCGATGGCGCGGTTGACCTCGAAACGCATATTCTGGACTACGACGGCGATTTGTACGGCAAAACGGTCACCGTGCGCTTTGCGGCGCGCGGGCGCGCCGAAACCAAGTTTGAGAGCGCCGAGGCACTGCGGGACGTCGTAATGGGCGACATCGCGGCGGCACGCGCCTATTTTGCAAAGGAGGGGCGGCAATGAAAAAGACGGTTTGCAAAGCGGCGGTGCTTCTGCTTGCCGCACTGCTCTGCATTCTGCCGCTCGGTGCGGCGGCGGAAAACGACGCACCCGTGAAAAACATTGCGGAGGACAGCGTGCCGGACGCTTCGGGCATTGGTGCGGCGGCGGTCTACAATATCGAAAACGAGACCTTTGTCTATGAACATAACGCCGATGCGGTCTTTGCGCCCGCGTCGCTCGTCAAGCTGATGACCGCGGTCTGCGCCTACGAGGCGCTCTGCGACCGCCTCGACGAAACGCTGACCGTGGAATACGGCATGATTTCGGCGGCGAGCGGCAATCAGGTCGGCTACTATGTCGGCGAGACCGTGACCCTGCGTGACCTGTTCGGCGGGCTGCTCACCCGCGGCGCAAACGACAGTGCCTATCTGCTTGCCTACGCGGCGGCGGGCGGGACGGACGCCTTCGTCGCCCGCATGAACGAAAAGGCGGCGGCGCTTGGCATGAGCGCGACGACCTACAAAAACCCGACCGGCATGACCGCCGAGGGCGCGGCAACGACGGCGCGTGACGCCGTCCGCGTTGCGCAGGCGTTTAACGAAATCGACTTTCTCACCTCGATTTCGGGTTCGGTGCAGTACGAAATGCCCGCGACCAACAAGTCGCCCGTGCGCATCATCTACAATCGGAACGCGCTCGCTTCGCGCGTGTCCGAGACCGGCTACTTCGATTCGCGCGTTACGGGACTGAACGCAGGCTCGACGACCGAGGCGGGCTATTACGCCGCGTCGGCGGTCGGCAGCGAAACGCTTCATTATTTGATTGTCGTCCTCGGCGCAGAGGAGCGGGACGGGAAAAACCTTGCCTACACCTTTACGTCAAAGCTCGCGACCTATGCGATGAGCGGCTTCGGCTATGTCGAGGTTATCAAGGCGTCGGGCGCGGTCTGCGAGATTCCCGTGGAGCTTTCCTCAACCGCCGATTATGTCACGCTTGTTCCCGCGTCGTCGCTGACGCTCTATCTGCCGCTTTCGACCGATATTTCAACCGAGCTGACGTTGAGCTACAGGCTTGAGCACGAGTCGCTCGAAGCGCCGGTCGAGGAGGGCGAGGTCGTCGGTGTCTACAGCGTTTCAAAGGGCGGCGAGCTGCTCGGCAGCGTCGACCTCGTGACGAAAAATTCTCTGCCGCGCAGCGAGTTTTTGGTCGTGCTTCGCGCAATCGAGAACTTCACGAAGAGCGTGTTCTTTCTCGGCACACTGGCGGCGGCGGCGGTTTTGACGATTCTGTATTTTGTGATTTGTGCAATCCGCCGCCGGCGCGGCGGCAGACGGACGTCACAGCATCGCTACAGGGCGCGCTGAGCGTTTGAATACCCCAAATTTTCTATACATTTTGGTTTGAAAATCGCTTGAAAAAATGACGAAAAAACGTTGACAGCGATTTTGCATTATTGTATAATAGTACCACAATAGGCGTACTGTGAGAATTGTGCGCCGAAAATCCGCACGGACGCGAAGGCGTGTGCGTTACACCGGAGAGGTAGAAATCATGAAGAGAAGAGTGTTCGTTCTGGCAGCGGCGCTTGCATTGATTGCGGCGCTGTTTACGCTGTCGGCTTTTGCCGCAGACAATGTCAGATATGTAGGCAATCCCGCTACAGCCGAGAATGGGGACTTTATCAAAGATGCAGAAACCGGCAAGTATGTCCCTAAGGGAGACGGCTCTACGCCGGATGCTCCGACGACGCTGGAGGGCGCGTTCGCGTATTTCAGCGAGAATTATTTTAACAATGCGGATAAGAAGGGCGAGACCTGCACGATTTACCTCGTGGAGGACGTCACGCTGCCCCAGCTCAAGAAGCCGGACGACGGACTGCCGCAGGAATCGAGTTATGCCTATGTCTATGCAGAACATAAGCACCCGAACAACCCGGTGAAAATCGAGAGCGCACCGAACACGGAGAAATTTGCAATCGTTTTTCAGGTGCAGGCTGCCGGTGTGCGTTCTTATCTTCTGAACGGCGAGACGGCATTTGACAACGTTGTTTTCCGCACGGAAAAAACCGGTTTTGATTATGCAACGATTGCGGCGCGCGGCAACAAGCTGACGATCGGCGCCGATGTTGCGGTCGATACCAAAAACAACACCAAGCCGCTCGGCATTGTCGGCGGTCATATCAACTACAACTATCCCACCGGTGGCAATAAAGTTGCGTACAACGCGGACGTGACCGTGCTTGCGGGCGATTATGAATTCATCGCCGCATTGAACCAGGACCTCACGGTCGCTTTGCCTGCCGGGACGAGTGCCAAGCTGACGCTCGGCAATGTCACGGTCGGCACACTTTCGGCGACGAACTATAAGAAACAGACCATTCCGGCAGGCATCGCGGTCGATGTATCCTACACGGGCAAAGTCGAGGTCGGCACGTTCTATCCGATGCGCCTGTCTACCGATACTTCGCAAAAAAATGCGATGACCTTCAATCATTTCCTGATGCCGGGCAGCTCGCTGACCTACGAAACGGTGGACGTAACCAAGGCGGGTACATCGTCTTTGAATCTGTATTTTGACCCTGCAACCGCTACGGCGGAGGATTCGGCGCGCACCCTGTATATTGCCGTGAACGGCGGCGTCGACAATTTCGCATACGGCTCACTGACCGATTATGCGCTTGCAAACGGCGGCACTGTTTCCTGCGACCATGCAGAGACCGAAACGGCGTATATCACCGAGGCAACCTGCGCTGCGGGCGGCTCGGAATTTACCCGTTGCTCCAAGTGCTATGCAACGCTTTCGGCGATTGTAAAAGGCGAGCCCGACGAAAGCAAGCATGTTGTGGACGGCGCAGCTTGGGTGGAGGCAACCGACGGCAAGTCGATGGTACACAAGTGTGTGCTGTGCAGCAAGACAGTCGAATCCTATCCCGTAGCCGACGGTAGAGTTGCGGTTTATGTTTCTGCCACGGGTGACCCGAACGGCGGTGAATCTGCCGCGAACCCGATTGACACGCTTGCGCATGCACAGGATTTTGCCGCCAAACTTGCGGATATTTATTACGGCGCGTCCGATACGACGACGCCCGTGACCATCTATGTCATCGGCAAGGTCGAGATTACCAACGCACGCAAGGTGTCCTCTTCGGAGCTGAACCAGTTCACAAACTGCTTTGAAGAGAGCAATCACATGAACCACCCGTTCGTATTCACCGGCGCAGACGGCGCAGAGCGCGGCGAACTTCATTTCCCGACGACCGGCAATAGCACGATGACCTATCTGCTCTACGGTCCGACCACCTTTGAAAACCTCACCTTCTCGGGCAACATCGGCGGTCATACCATTGTCGCCCGCGGCTTTAAGCTTGTCATGGGCGAAGGGCTGGAGATGAAGGATATCAGAGGTAAAATCGAGAACCCGGGCTCGACCGACCACAGAGTCAAGGTCTCCGACCTCAAGCTTTATGTCGTCGGCGGCTGGCATGGCAGCGGCACCAGGTACCCGCTTTATGCGGAATATCCCTACAGCGCACCGACGAAGGATACCCACGCTGACCTCACGGTTCTCAGCGGTGAGTATTGGTATGTCGGCACCTTTAACCGCAACGTGAAAAACGTTTCCGATTCGACCGGTACGATGACAATCGGCTCTCCGTCGATTATTTATCTTTCCGCCACCTCTACCGGCGACGCGGTTTTCAACAATGTAACCGCCGATGTGCATTACACGGGTGCGGCGCAGATTAAGTACCTCTACTTAGGCACTCTGAACTCCGATACCGGCAGCGTTAACTACACGACCAGACATTTCTTCCACCCCGGTTGCGAGTCGATGCTTGTTGTTGTGGCATACGACACCTATCGCGATGCGGTCAACCTTTATTACTACGATACGCTCTCGGTCAAGAGCACTGCGGATGCCGTAATCGGCAATAAGGTTATCAATGAAACCATGACCTTTACCGAATACTGCGTTGCTTACCGCGGCGGTCACACCTACGCCGCAAATAATGTCTGCGATTTCTGCGGCATCAAGAAGTGCACCGAGCATAAACTCGAGTGGGTTGTCGATGTTGTGCCGACCTGTGCCGAAGAGGGACACCGTTATCAGTACTGCACGGTCTGCTTCGAGCATTTCGGTGAAGAGACTTTGGACAAAGACGAGAACAACCACGATTACAACTGGGTTATGGACGGCGATTCCCTGGTGTCGAAGTGCTCGCGCTGCGGCAAGATTCGGATCGAGCATACCGACCCGCTGACGAATGTGGTTTATGTCTCGGATGCGGGCTTCGCGACCGGCGGCTTTACCGCCCGTTCTCCGATCAATGATTTGACAGAGGCGTTCAAGCTTGCGATTCTGCAGACGAGAGCACTCGGTCTGGATCAGGCGACGATTTATCTCGTCGGCGACACCACGATTCCGCTTGAAGCCAACGGCACTTTCCTCGAGCCCGAGCATGCGGACATCACGATTGCAATCATGGGCTACGGCGACAGTGCCGCATCCTTAAAGTTTGATTATTCCTTTGAGAGCCGCCTCGAGTACGGTTTGAACGGCCCGACGACCTTTGACAATATCGAGTTCAGCAGCGGCTTGAACACAAAGCCCCTGTATCTGACCGCAAGACACAATCATCTGACAATCGGTCCGAAGGTTTCTGCCGACTTCCGCAGAAATCTCGGCGGTACCGATGCGCACAGCGGCAACTTGACGGTTGTCGGCGGCTGCTACAGCGACAAGTTCGGTGCTTGCACCGAGACCGACAGCCATTTGACGATTATGAGCGGTATGTACCGCAATATCATCACCGGCTCGACGAACAGATCCTGCGGGCTTGCCGGCGGTCACAGCACGCTTGAACTGCTCGGCAATATTACGGTCCGCGAGTCTGTCTTCGGCGGCTCGAGCGGCGGCAGAGCCGGCGACATTACAATTATCGTTGACGGCAATGTCACTGCCGGAAAGTATATTGCTTTCGGCAGCAGTAACGGTCAGAAGGCATCGGACGTTGAAGTTTATCTGATTTCCGGTGCACTTTCCGCCGGCTCATTCACCGCTGCTACGAATGCTTCGTCGCTGGTGATTGCCCCTGTCGGCTGTGCGAATGCCACCGATATTATGAGCAATCTGGATTCGCTGACGGTTTATTACAACCCGAGCAATCCTGCCTCTGCCGAGATGTACCGTCTCGTCAAGACCTCGCCTGCCGTCAGCGGCGCCGTTGTTTACCATCTGATTGAAAATGCAGTCTGCACCGGCTCGCCGGACGGCAAGCACGCACCGAACGGCACCGGCACGGTTGTAGACGCAACCTGCTATGAGGATGGCTACACCAGCTACACCTGCGCGTACTGCGGAGAGACCTATACCGAGACGACTGCTTCGCAGAAGGCGGCACACAGCTTTGCGCCCGATCCCGACATGAATACCGCTGCGGATTGTATCCATGCAGGTACGTTGGCTTCGACCTGCCAAAAGTGCGGCTACACGAAGTATGAGATTAACGCCGCCGCACCCGCAACCGGCGTTCACACCTACGGCGACGACGGCGTCTGCACGGTCTGCCGTTATTCGGTCGCTGCGGATTGCGCACATGAGCATCTGGGTGAGGCTTATACCGAAACGAGCAAGTGCGGCACGGTCACCAAGCAGAAGTGCGCGGACTGCGGTCTCGCAATCACGATTGCTTCCACCGGCAGCCACAACTGGGGCGCATACACGGTGACGGTCGAGCCGACCGATACCGCGCCCGGCGTCAAGACGCGCAAGTGCAAGGACTGCGGCAAGGTTGAGACCGCGCTGCTCTATGCAAACGACACCACGCTTGCCACCGACCCTGTTGCGGTCGACCAGAGCGGCAATCCGGTTGACTTTGCGGTTGCATCGTCGAAGCTGACCAAGTCCGAGAAGGCGGCGCTCAACGCACTGCTTCAGGATACGGCTTACGGCTCGGAGGTCAAGGTTTCGTATTCGACCGACGGTACGACGGTCACCAACATCACCTACAGCATCCCGCTTCCCGACGAATACAGCGATTATCAGAATGTCAAGGTCGTTGTCAAGGACGACGAGGGCAATCTGCACGCCGTTGATTTCAAGGTTGAAAAGGGATATATCGTATTCACGTTCTAAAAGTTAAAAACAGCCGCATCCGAACGGGTGCGGCTGTTTTGTCATCTGTGCGCCGATTTACAGGCAAAATCAAAAACCGCCCGCGGGCGGTTTTTTGCGTTGTTGCAATCGGTGCCGCATTCATCGAATCACGGCGTAGTATTTTTGGAACAGGCGAATCGGGCGATAGGACTGCTTCGAGCGGCGAAGTCCCTCGTTGCCGTCGTCCTCCTCGCGGTTGATGTAGCGCACATCGGGATAGGCGTTTGCTTCAAGCGTGACCAGCATCGGGTAGACGCCGCGCACGCGGGTCAGCCCCTTCTCAATATGAATCATCAGCGTTTCGCCGACCTTTTCCATGACCGTGAAGCCGACGATTTCGCCGCCTGCGGTCAAAAGTCGCGTGTCAAGCGGCAGAGAGGGGAGCAGCGGCAGCAGTCTGCGGCAGGCGAGGGTTTCCTCGACGGCGGATTCGCTCCCGTCTTCGTCGCCCGCCTCAAATTCCTCGAAAAACGCCGCGAGCGCCTCGGCGCGGTCGGGCGTGAACGGCTCAAAACGGTAGTCGGGGTGGTCGTGCAGAAAGGCGTTGACGTGGTTTTTCTGCGTGTGATATTTTTTGCCGCGGTAGACGCGCAGTGCGTCGGCGTCGTAAATGTAGTCGGCGGCGTTCTCCTGCGCCGTCAATTCGATGCGGTCGCCGAATGCGGCACGCAAAGGCTCAAGCTCGTCTTCGTCGAGCGAGCAGAGAAAGAGCGGTGCGCCGCAGGCGTCGAGCAGCGCGTTTACGGCGGGGACAAGGTCCTCCCGCCGCCCTGCGGGCGCGTAATAGGTCCTGTCGCCGTAGGTTTCGGCAAGGACGCCGAAGCCGCCGCATTCGGCAAATGCGGTGTCAAGCTGTGCTTGCCACATAAAGACGTTGCCGACGCTGCGGTCGCAGATGACCGGCGAGGGGGACTGTTCAAAGAGCGCCTGCAGCGTCGGTATGCGTGAAAAATCAATGCGCTTTGTACGCAATTTTGTGCTTAACTGTGCTTCTGTCATCATTTTGTAAACTTTTCTGCCTCCGTAACGGCGAGTCGGTCGCAGCGTTCGTTGTACGGGTGTCCCGCGTGCCCCTTGACCCAGACAAATTTGACCTTGTGCGTGTCGAGCAGGTCGAGCAGCCGCTCCCAAAGGTCGATATTGAGCGCGGGCTTTCCGTCGGATTTTTTCCAGCCCTTTGCGCGCCAGCCGACCGCCCAGTTTTTGTTGACGGCGTCGACAAGATATTTCGAGTCGGAGGTCAGCACGACCTCGCACGGCTCTTTCAGCGCCGACAGCGCGGTGATCGCGCCAAGCAATTCCATGCGGTTGTTGGTCGTCTGCGCTTCGCCGCCCGAAAATTCCTTTTCGGCACTGCCGTAGACGAGGATTGCGCCGTAGCCGCCCGGTCCGGGATTCCCCTTGCACGCGCCGTCGGTATAAATGTTGACTTTTTTCATAAATTCCTTTCGACAGAGCGAAAAAATTCCGCCTTTCGGCAGTCCGCAACCATTCTATCACGACTTTGCAAAAAAATCAACCGAAAGCCGTGAGGGATTCATGGACATTTTTCGACAAACATGATAGAATGAAAGCAGTCGAAATCCGTCACATTTGCGGCGGATAATCTACACGCGCAAACCGTAGGGCGGGAGCTTGCTCCCGCCGCTTTCCGGCACCCCGAGCAAAAACACGCATACGGCGACGCCGACCTTGCATAGATTTAAACTGTGCGGGGGCGGACAACCCCGCACGGAGGAGGCGTAGAAAATGAGTGAAAGAAAACTGCATATCCTGCTTTCGTGTGCCGCCGTGCTGCTTGTACTCTCGGCGATACTGCCGCTGCTGTTCCTCTTTTCGGGGGAAACGTCTGCCGCCGCGCCTGAGCTGCCCCCCGAGGAAGCCGCGCCGCAGCCGCTTGCCGCTCTGCGCGATGCCGACGCCGAGATGCGCGGGCTTTGGATTGCCACGGTCAACAACATCAACTTCCCGTCCAAGCGCGGGCTGTCCGCCGCGGCACTCGCGGCGGAGCTGGACGACATCGTTGCCTTTGCCGTCGAAAACGGCTTCAACGCCATTCTGTTTCAGGTGCGCCCCGCCGCCGACGCGCTCTACAAGTCGGACATCTTTCCCGCGTCGAAATTCGTCTCGGGCGAGGCGGGCAAAGAGCCGGACGGCGGCTTTGACTGCCTCGGCTATCTCGTCGGCGCGGCGCATGAAAAGGGGATTGCCGTCCACGCCTGGGTCAATCCGCTGCGCGTGACGACCGGCAGCAAGACATACCCGCAGACCGACCGCACGGCACTGCCCGCAGGCAGTCCCGCCACAGAGCAGCCCGAAACCGTTGTCGAATACGCCGACGGCAAGCTCTACTTCAACGCCGGACTGCCCGAGGTGCGCAGTCTCGTCGCCGACGGCGTGCGTGAAATCTGCGAAAATTACGAGGTCGACGGCATTATTTTCGACGATTACTTTTACCCGTACCCGGTCGAGGGCGCGACCTTTGACGACGATGCAGCCTATGCCGCCTACGGCGGGGACTTCGCCGACCGCGGCGACTTCCGCCGCGACAGCGTCAACAAGCTGGTGAAAGCCTGTTATGACGCGGTGAAATCGGTTGATACGGACATTCGATTCGGCGTTTCGCCGTTCGGCATCTGGCGCAACAACGACGGCGAAAACGGCGGCAGTGCGACGCGCGGGCTTTCCGCCTACGATTCGATTTACTGCGACGCGCTCGCCTGGGTCAAGGGCGGCTATGTCGATTACCTCGCCCCGCAGCTTTACTGGTCGTTCGACACGGCGAGCGCGCGCTTTGACACGCTTGCCGACTGGTGGGGCAGGGCGCTTGACGGCAGCGGCGTCGACCTCTATATCTGCCACGGCGTCTACCGCTATGCGGACGGCGACATGGAGAGCGGCGAAATGACGCGGCAGACCGAGTACGCCCGCAAGCTCTATGCCTACAAGGGCAGTCTCTACTACGGCTATGCCGCACTGCGAGACGACGCGCGCGGCGCGCGGAGCGAGCTTTGCGCCCTGTTTGAAAAGGCGATTTTCTATCCCGCCTATGCCGACGACGGCAGCTTGCCCGTCGCCACGGGACTGTACGACGGTCTGCACGTCACGGACGCCTCGCTCGTCGTGAGCGGCAGCTCCAATCCCGCGTATGCCCTGAGCATCAACGGCATCACGCCCTACCGCAAAAAGGACGGCAGCTTTACCCTGACGCTTTCGCTGCGCACGGGCGACAATCTCATCACCCTGCAGAACGGGCGGGGAAAGCGCGAATTTATCGTCGTGCGCGACGCGTCGTAAGGCAAAGTTTTCCGCCTGCGGGATTGACATTTTTGCCTGCTTGCGGTATGATATTTTTGGGGCGGTTTTGCCCTTTGAAAGCAGAAATAAAAATCAAGGAAGATAGAACACCGAAAAGGAGACCGAAATGAAAAAACAGCTTGTTTTACTCGCTTTGTGCCTCTGCGCACTGCTTTCGCTTGCGCTCTGCGCGGCGGCTGCGGACTGCAACCACAACTATGTCGAGCAGCCAGGGCGCACGCCCGCAAGCTGCACCGAAAAGGGCAGCGTGACCGAGCGCTGCACGCGCTGCGGTGCGGAAAGAACCACGGAAATCCCGATGCTCGACCACGACTGGGTTGAGGACAGCCGTACCGCACCGACCTGCACCGAGTCGGGCGCGATCAACTATGTCTGCTCGATGTGCGGCACGACCAAGCAGGAGACGCTGGCACCGACCGGACATGAGTGGAAGGAGTCGGCGAAGACTGCGGCAACCTGTACCGAGGCGGGCAGCCTTACCTACCGCTGCACGCGCTGCGGCGAGGAAAAGACCGAGGAAATCCGAGCACTCGGACACGACTTTTCGGTTTTCAAAAGCACCTCGGCGACCTGCACGGCAAAGGGCGAAAGCACCTATCAATGCTCGCGCTGTAAGGAGCTGACGCTGAAGAGCGTTGGCGCACTCGGACACGATTATGAGACGACCGGCGGGCCGACCTGCACCGAGAGCGGCAAGTATACCTATACCTGCAAACGCTGCAAATACACCTATGACAGCAGAACGCAGGCGGCACTCGGTCATCAGATACCCGACCGCGATTCTGCGGAATGGAAGGTCTACAAGCGTGCGACCTGCGAAGAGGAAGGCAGCAAACGGGCAAAATGCAAGCGCTGCAAGGAATATGTCTATATCGACCTTCCGAAGACCGATCATAACTACGGCGACCTTGTGCTGACGAAAGTGCCGACTTCGACGGCGGCGGGCAAGGCGGAGTGCGTCTGTGAGAATTGCGGCACAGCCAAAACGACCACAATCGCGCGCGGCACCAAGGACCTCACCGACTACAGCGTGCCGCCCGTCACCGCGTCGGTCGGGGACGGACTGGTTGCAAGCGGCACCAAGGTTGAATTCACCTGCCCGCTTGCCGAGGCGACGATCTATTACGCACTCGGCGGCAAGAGCCCGACGAGCAATGCGGCGCGTATCGAATACGACCCCGATGAGCCGCTTGAGATCAAAGAGACAACCATCGTCAAGGTTTATGCGGATTACGGTCTTGCGCAGCCCTCCGAGGTTTTGGGACTGCTTTACTTAGTCAATAACGGCTCGACCTATGTCTACCTGAACGAGGACGCTTCAAACGGCGGCTATATGGAACTGGAGACCGGCAAAAAGTTCCGCCCCGACGATAAGGCGACCCGCTATGAGGTCATCGAGGCACTCGACGCACTGTTCAATTCCTTTGCCGACGACAGCGACAAGGTGTTCTCCGATGTGGACAGCACGCATAAAAAGGCGGTCGCCAAATTTACGGGCGCAAAGCTGCTCGACGGCTACGAGGACGGCACCTTCCGCGGCAAGAATCACATTAAGCGCGCCGAACTTGCCAAGGTGCTTGCGCTTGCGCTCGGGCTTGACACCGAAACCGTAAAGGTCAGTGCCGCAAAGGCGTTCAAGGACGTGGCGAAGGGGCACTGGGCGTACAAATACATCTACGCGCTGACGAATGCGGGCTATCTCAAGGGCGACGACGAGGGCAATTTCCGCCCCGAGGACAACATCAGCCGTGCCGAGCTTGCGACCGTGATGAACCGCATTGCCGGCATCAAGGAGAATGACGGCGTGCAGATTGCGGACGTAAACCAAAATCACTGGGCATACGGTTATATCTGCGCCGCGGTGTACAAATCGAGATAAACGAGCGATGAACGAAGCGATGTAAATGCATCAAATCAAATAAAAAGGCGGCATTTGCCGCCTTTTTATTTGATGCCGGTTTAATGTCTTTTCCGCTTCGGCTCTTTTGCGCCGAGGATTGCGCCGCCGCAGCAGAGAAATGCGCCGATGCTGCAGAGCACGGCAATCTTTGCAAAGCTGCCCTCTCCGCCGAACGCAAACGAGCCTGCCACCGCGAGAAGCAGCAAGAACGCGCCCGCGAGAATGCCGCGCAGAAACCGCTCGCCGTCGCAGAGCCGCGCACCGACAAAGCCGCAGAAGAGCATCGAAAGTCCGAAGGCGATTTCGCCGTAGAGCGAAAGATGCGCGGTCGGGTCCTCGGCGGCGGACGCCGCAAATGCGAAGAGCAGGCAGAGAAGCAGGGCAAACAGACAGCCGAATGCGGCGGTCAGCGCGGCGGCTGCCGTAAGCGGGAGCTTGTTTAGCATACGCTTGGACATGGGAAAACCTCCGTTTTTTTGTTTCAGTATATGAAAACGGCGCGTCTCGCATGACAGGCGAAAATAAAAAGCGGTGCAGAAGCACCGCTCTTTGCGATTTTGTTTATTTGCCGTCGCCCGCGTTTTCGGCAGCCTGCTTTTTGCTTGCCGCGCTGACGTCGACGCTGCGGATCGCAGTCTTGAGGAAACGAATCTTCGTGCCTGCCTTGCTGGTTTCAATCGTGACGGTCTCGTCCTTGATGGAAACGATCTCGCCGATGATGCCGCCGATGGTGGTGACCTCATCGCCGACTGCGAGCGAGTCGCGCATCTCCTGCGCTTCTTTTTCCTGCTTCTTCTGCGGGCGAATCATCAAAAAGTAGAAAACCGCGATCATCGCGACCAGCATCAGCGGGAAAGAAAGCTGTGCCATGAGTCCGCCCTCCTGTGCTACGGTGTCGGTTGCGCCGGCAGCGGCGTCCAAAAAGAAATTAAGCATTTTAGCCTCCGTGTTTTTTAAAATTACTATATTATTATACATGAGTACGCATACATTTGCAATGATTTTTTGAAAAAATGCGGTGAAAGGCGGAAAAGACGGAAAAATTAAAAAAAAACGCAAACAGTCTTTACAAAGCCGCGGCGTTATGGTATACTGCTTTCGGTTAAAATCTTTAACGACGGTACAGAGATGCCGGCAAGATTTTATCGGACTCCGTTTGACGCGGATTCTTTTGTCTTGCCTGCGGCGGCAAGGCTTTTTTTATGTCTGCCGCGCAGCACTGTGCCTCCGAGAAGAAATTTAAGGAGGAAATTATGACGAAAAAAACAAGCGCAATCCCCGAAAGCGGCATTTACGACGCCCGCAAGCTCGGCGTGCCGAAAATGCTTGTCCTCGGACTTCAGCATCTGTTCGCCATGTTCGGCGCGACGGTGCTCGTCCCGCTGCTCACCGGACTGGACGTCGCCGCGACGCTGCTGTTTGCCGGTGTCGGCACGCTGCTCTTTCACCTGATTACGGGCGGCAAGATTCCCGCGTTCCTCGGCTCGTCCTTCGCGTTTCTCGGCGGTTATGCCGCTATTACGGGGCTTGCCGGCACGGCGGGCTATGAGACGATGACGACTTCCGAGCTGCTCCCCTACGCCTGCCTCGGCGTTGCCTGCGCGGGGCTTGTCTACCTTGTCCTCGCCGCGCTGATTCGTGCGGTCGGCGCAGGCAAGGTCATGCGCTTCTTCCCGCCGGTCGTCACCGGACCGATTATCATTGCCATCGGGCTCGGACTTGCCGGCTCTGCCGTCGGCAACTGCGGCGCAAACTGGCCGCTCGCCCTCCTTGCGCTGGCAATCATCGTTGTCTTCAACATCTGGGGCAGGGGCATGGCGAAGATCATTCCGATTCTGCTCGGCGTGCTCGGTTCCTGTGCGGCAGCCGTCCTTCTGGCACTGGTATGCGGGCAGACCGTCACGGTCGGCGACACCGAATACATCGCCGCCTTCGGCAAAGAGAGTATGCTGCTCTTTGACACCGCCGCCTTGCAGGCACTGAAGGACGCCGCATGGTTCGGTCTCCCTGTTGCATGGAAGCACACGGTCTTCGGCGGCGTCGATTTTGCGAACACCTCGCTTGTCATCAGCTCGATTGTCGCCATCATGCCGATTTCGCTTGCGGCCATGATGGAGCATATCGGCGACATCTCGGCGATTTCCTCCACGGTCGGCAGGAATTTCATCAAAGCCCCCGGACTGCACAGAACGCTGACCGGCGACGGCGCTGCAACCGCGCTCGCGTCGCTCTTCGGCGCACCCGCCAACACGACCTACGGCGAGAATACAGGCGTCCTTGCGCTCTCCAAGGTCTATGACCCCCGCGTTATCCGCATTGCGGCGGTTTTCGCGGCGGTGCTTTCCTTCAGCCCCAAGTTTGCGGCGCTGATTCACCTGATTCCCACCGCAATCATCGGCGGCATCTCCTTTGTCCTCTACGGCATGATTTCGGCAATCGGCGTGCGCAACGTCGTTGAAAATCAGGTCGACTTCACCAAGAGCCGCAACCTGATTGTCGCGGCAATTATCTTGGTCTGCGCGCTCGGTCTCGGCACGGTCAGCTTTACGATAGGCGGCGTGGGCATTTCGCTCTCCGCGCTGGCGGTCGCCTCGATTGCGGGCATTCTGCTCAATGCGATTTTGCCCGGCAAGGACTACAACTTCGATTCGGAGGAGAAGGGCGCACAGGCGGTCGATTTCCAAATCAATTCCTCCGAGAAATAATCCGTGAAATAAATCCGAAAAAAGGCGGCATAGCCGCCTTTTTTGCGTTTGGTGTTGCCAAATGTGCTTAGATATGGTATACTGATACTGTTTGAGACTGTGCTTCGCTCCGCTTCGGCGGAAGTTTATACCGAGGTTTTTTTATGCCTGAAATCAAGAATGCGCCGCGAAACGGCGCACCGCAGCAAATTCAAAAGCGCTATGCGCCGCCGCGTGCCGCCGTTCGGCAGGGCAAGGGCGACCGCATATTTTCCCGCGCGATTCCGCTGCTCATCGTGATTCTGCTCGTCTCGCTTGCTGCCATGCTCATTTTGCTGGCGGTTTTCAGTCAGCGGACGGCGGCGATTGAGGCGAGATACGCCGAGATTGAGGCGGACAATGCGTACAAGCAGTCGCTGTTAGCTCTCGCCGCCGCGCATTCGACCGAGATTGCGCCGATTGACGAGCCGAAAATCGCCCGCGCGGCTTACGGCAGCGACTCCGAGATATTGGACGACATCAACAGCAAATATGCGATTCTGATCGACACCGAGAGCAACACCGTGCTTGCCTCGCGCGGCGGGGAGGAGAAAATCTATCCCGCTTCGATGACCAAGCTGATGACGCTGATTGTCGCCGTTGAGCATATTGCGGACTTTGACGACACCTACACCTTTACCTACCAGATTATCAATCCGCCGACGCTGGCGGGCGCAAGCGTCGCGGGCTTTTCGGTCGGCGAGACGGTTCCGCTCACCGATTTGCTCTACGGCACGGCACTGCCCTCGGGCGCGGACGCGACCGCGGCGATTGCCGACTATGTTGCCGGCTCGGAGGAGGTCTTTGCCGAGCTGATGAACGAAAAGGCGGCGGCGATGGGGCTTGTTTCGACGCACTTTGTCAACGCAAGCGGTCTGCACGACCCCGACCATTATTCCACGCCGCACGAAATGGCGATGATTCTCGAATACGCGCTCGAAATCCCGCTGCTTCGCGAGGTGCTGTCGACCTATCAGTACACGACGGCGCCGACCGAGCAGCACCCCGACGGACTGCTGCTGACCAGCACGATTTTCTCGCGTATGTACGGCGACGAGCCGGAGACTGCGGAGGTGTTTGCGGGGAAAACCGGCTATACGATTGAGGCAAAGAACTGCCTTGCCTCCGCCGCAAGGACGCCCGACGGGCATGTGTATGTTCTCGTCACCGCGTATGCGGACGGAAACTACGCGCCGGTTTACGACGCCATCGACATTTACAAAAAGTACATACCGACTTCGACGGAAGCCATTCAGTAAGGGTTTAATCCGAGGGGAAAAGGCGCAGAGATTTTTATATTGTATCTCGGCGCCTTTTTGTGTATGCTTATGTTAGGAAGTTTTGCCCGTGCAGAATATGCAACCGAAGACAAGCGTTTTTTGAATTGCCTTTGAAAAGTAAGGTTGTATATGATATACTTAAAGGGGAACCGAAAACTCCAGACAGGAGGATTTGCTTGATGAAACGAATCGCACGGATTTCGGCGCTTGCACTGCTTTCGGCAAGCCTGTTGATCTTGCTCGCCCTTGTCGGCGGCGCGGCAGAGCCTTACACGGTCACGGTGATTGCCGCCCCTGCGGGAAGTTTTGCGTCCTTTGACGACGTTCCGGTCGCACTCGGCGAAAACGAGCTGTTCTGCGGTTGGTATACCTCGCGCGATGCGGCTTCCACGCTGAACCGAAACTATGTGCCCGACGCGCCGACCGAGACGATGTACGGTGCGGTGCTTTCGCTGCCCGAGGACTGCATGACGGTGCTCGGCGTACAGCTCTATACCAAAGCGCCTTACGGCATTCGCTTTGTGTCCCGTATCGACAAGCAGCTTCTTTCGGCGGTCGAGGCATTGAATGCGAAAAACCGCGCGGGCAAGGACGGCACGCTGACGCCGCTGACCGAGCATGAGACCGGCATCGGCTACGGCACGGTGCTTGCGATTGAAACCGAGGTCGCCTCGCGCCTTGAAAAAATCGGCGGCGAATTTGTCTCGGGCGGTGTCTGCGTCCCCGGCGTTTACACCTTTGCCGAGAGCGACACTTCGCTTGACTATACCGCAACGGTACTCGGCGTCGACCTCTTTTCCTACGCGGACGACATCGCGGCGCGACCCTATCTGACCTATGCCGACGCAAACGGTGTCGTTCATACACGCTACTTCACCGAGCCGGACGCGCGTACCGGCGCGTATGCGGTCAGCCTTTACACGCTTGCCGAGACCGTGACTGCCGATGCAGAGGCGGGCGAGACGGCGAAGGCGGCGGCAAGCGCCGTGCTTGCGGATTACGCGGCGGACGCAGTCGTTTCTGTGACGCCGATTACCGCACTGAATACCGATTCGCGCCCCGACAGCGCGGACGGCGACAACGCCTATATCGAGACCGATTCCACCACGCTGCGGTATCTCACCCAGCAGAACGGCGATCATTACCGCTACAGCAAAAATGTCTATTATTCGCGCGTGCTTCGCGTGCGGGATGACTTCTATCTGATGTTCTTCCAGTACGATGATCGCGGTCAGCATCTCTATTACGCAACGAGTACAGACGGTGTCAACTGGGATAAGATCCCGACGCTGCTGTACAATTCCGGTAGCAGCAAAAACAGTTTGACATATGAGAGCGGTTCGCTCGCGGGAACGACCGATAGTTACTATGCGGCGACCGCCGATGCAGTCCTTTTGCAAAACGGAGAGATCCTTGTGGTTTACTCTCGCCGTCCCTGCAAGGGCTATGTGTATAACGAGTACACGGCGCTCAACACAATCGAGCTTGTGCGCATGAAGGTCAACGCGAACAATACAGTTACGGTTTCGAGCCCCGTTTCGATCTACCACGGCAACAGCTGGGAGCCTGAAATCATTCAGCGTTCAAACGGCAGAGTGGAGGTTTACTGGTCGCACGCCGCGCCGATGCTCGACATCTACGGCTTCCAGGCCGAAAAACGGTCGAGCGGCGTTGCGATGATTGCTTCGGACGACAACGGCTACAGCTGGACGCCGAACGTCACGGCAAACGACACGAATCACTTCGCGGGCAAGCGCGTGTACCAGCAGTTTGCCTGCGTGATGTCGATTGACGGCAAGGACGTCAACTTCTATTCGGGACAGATGCCCGCGGTCGTCGAGATGAGCGACGGGCGGCTGTTCCTCGCCTGTGAGTTTGAGCCGGAGGCGAAAAACGGTATGCTGATTTCCGCTGCGATTTCGGACGAAAACGGCGAGTGGCGCGAGCTCGGCATCGACGAGGAGGGCCCCGAAAACCGCTATGAAAGCCTGTTCCGCGGCGCGGGTCCCTCGCTCTGCCGCTTCGACTCGGGCGAGCTTTTGCTCTCCTACAATCTGAACGGCAAAATGTACACGCGCCTGCTCAAGAAGGACGGCAGCGACCTTGCCGGCGCGTATGCGCTCGATGTCTTTGAAAACACGACAAGCGGCACTGAAAAGACGAGCGGCTACTGGTCGACCGTTGCGGTAAAGGATTCGCATACCGCGCTGCTCTCGATGGCGTTCCCGACCTATCTGGGCGGCGGTGATTCGTCGACCGCCGATGATGACGGCGCAATCGGTATCGTGCAGGGCAGACTCAATCACACGGTCAACGCTTTGCGCAAGAATGTCGTCGCGGACGGCAATCCGCGCGAGTGGGCAAATGTCAACGAAGCCCTCTTCGTCGGCAGCGAGAGCGCCGCGCAGGCGTCCTACCGCTTTGCCTATGACGAAAAGAACGTCTACATCTGTATCGACTATATCGACAAAAGCCGCGCGGAGGGCGACAGCCTGTTTGTCTTGCTTGAGACGGCGAACGGCACGGTAACTGCGCAGATTTCGGCGGACGGCGTCGTCACGGCGCAAAACGGCGTTATCGGCGGCGGCAAAACGACCGAAAACGGCGGCGTTTACGAGTTTAGCCTTGACCGCGCCGCGCTCGGTTTGACCGGCAGTACGCTGCGCGTCTGCCCCGGCTTTGTCAAGGCGGACGGCACCTTAGATACCGTCGACGGCACGACCGCCGACCCCGCGACCTGGCTGAAGGTCAATCTGGAATCATAAAAGCATTTTCGCATTCCAAAACCCCGGCAGCAAAGGCTGCTTTGAAAGGAAAGGACTCTTATGAAAACAAAACTTCTTGCACTGGTACTTGCCGTACTGACAGTTGTCTGTTGCGTTCCGGTCATGGCGGACGGACTGACGGTTTCGGACGGAGCTGTGGTCGGGGACAGCATTCTGATTTCCCCCACGCCGTCGGTGACCGCGACAAAGGCTGCCGAAACGCTGTATGACCTCGAACTTGTCGGCGGCTACGCGACGAGCGACGGCAGCGTGAATTTCGCGCTCGGCGACAAGCTGACGCGCGCACAGGCGTTTGTCCTGGTCGTGCGCTTCATCGGCGCGGAAAAGGACGCGACCGCTTCTGTACAGGCGCACCCGTTCACCGACGTACCCGCATGGGCGGCACCCTACATCGGCTATGTCTATGCCAACGGCATTACAAAGGGCGTCAGCGCAACGAAGTTTGACCCCGACAGCGAGGTTTCCGAGGCGGCATTTCTGACGATCATGCTGCGCGTGCTCGGCTACGACGACGGGGCGGGCGACTTTGCGTGGAACGACCCCTATACGCTTGCAAAGCAAGTCGGACTGTGTAACGCAAAGGGCGCGGGCTTTAACCGCGGCGGCGCGTTTGTCATCTGCTACCGCGCCCTGACCGCCAAGGTCAAGAGCGGCAAGACGATTGACGAGCAGCTCATCGACAAGGGCGTGTTTACCCGCGACGCCTACGAAAAGGCGATGGCGGGCGAAAGTGAAACGCCTGTCGTTCCCGTAACGCCCGACAAGCCCGAAACCGTGATTACGCCGATTGCAAGCCTCAATACCAAGGGTTCGGACGGCGACCATGCAAGCGACGACTACAAGACCGCTTCGCTTGAAATCGACTATCGGCAGACCGTCGAGCTGACCTCGGGAAAGACCGGCTACTCGCGCTACGACAACGCGTGGTACCCGCGCGTCAAAAAAGTGCGCGACGACCTCTATCTCCTGTTCTACCATTACAGCCAGCTCGGCCAGCACATCTACTGGACGAGCAGTAAGGATTGCCTGAACTGGGACGCGCCGCAGGTGCTGTTCAGCTCTGCCGACCACGTTTTCAACTATACGGACGGCGAGCTTTCGGGTACGCAGGACAGAATGTACGCCGTCAATGCGGACGCTTGCGTGTTGGATAACGGCGATATTCTCTGCGTGTACTCGGTCCGCCCCTGCAAGGGCTATCAGACCTACATCGAGATGAGCGGACTTGAACTGGTGCGCGGCAAGGTTTCGGACGACGGCAAGATTACCTGGTCCGAGCCGACGAAGATTTACACCGGCATCAACTGGGAGCCCTTCATCATGCAGCGCGACGACGGGCAGATTGAGATTTACTTCTCCTCGTCGGTCGGCTATATCGCAAAGTACGGCTTTGACAAAGAAAAGCGCTCGGCTTGCGCCGGTCTGATTGTTTCCAAGGACGGCGGCTACAGCTGGACGCCGGACATTCAGCCCGGAAACAAGGATTACTATGTGCCGATTCGCGCATATCAGCAGTACATCGGCGACAAGACCGCGCCGACCGGCGAAACCGTGCCGTACTACGGCGGGCAGATGCCCTCTGCGGTCCAGCTTTACAACGGCAAAACGATGCTCGCGGTTGAGGTGCATCATCTCAATGACAATTACACCATCTCCTATGCGACAAGTGCGGTCGGCGGCGAGTGGAAAGCACTCGGCATGACCGAGGTCGGACCGACCGACACGATGGTTGCGGACGCGTTTGACGGTGCGGCGCCCTATCTTGCGCGTTTCCTCTCGGGCGAGGTCTATCTGACCTATACCGATAAGGGACTCAAGGGCAGACTCGGCAGTGCCGACGGCACCGAGGTTTCGTCCAAGGCGTTCCAGGCAGTTCCCGCGGCTGCGGGCTCGTGGGGCGCGACCGAGATTGTCGGCAGCCATGCGGTGCTTTCGACCGCGCCGGTCGCCAACGGCGATTTGCGCGGCGTCAAGATTGTTCGCTCCTACCTGAATCATCGCATCAACGCGCCGAAGGTCGCGGTCGGTGTCGACGGTTACACGAACGACTGGGATTCGGTTGAAAATACCGACGCGCTCTTTGTCGGCAGCGAGACGCAGGCGCAGATGACGCTGCGCGTCGCGCACGACGATGAAAATATCTACTTCCTTATTTCGCGCCTCGACTACTACCTGACCGAGGGCGATACCGCGACGATCTGCATCGCGGCAGGCTCGACGGCGGACTACCGCATTGAGGTCGGACTCGGCGGCATTCGCTCGATTGACTATTATTCGGGCGGCGCAAAGAAGCAGAGCCTCACGGGCGGCAGCGCCGCGGTCAAGGTGCTCGGCACGGTCGGCAACAACGACGATAAGGACGAGGGCTATGTGGTCGAACTCGCAATCCCGAAGTCGCTTGTCGGACTTTCGGGTGCTTCGAGCTTCAAGGTGCGCCCCGCGCTCTCCAATATGGACGGTATCGGCTCGACGGCAGACACGCTGACCGGTGTGTCGAACTTCTCGACGGCGCAGTGGCCGTCGGTCGTACTTGACTGAGATGCGCGCGCTGCTTTGTACGCTGTCAATTCTGCTTGCTTTGACGGTGTTGACCGCCTGCAAGACGGGCGACAAGGCTGAAACGACCGCGGCGTCGACTTCTGAAGCTTCGACCGCGGCGGACGATTGGTCTGCGCTCTATCGCCCGTAAATCGAACTGTAAAATATTCACAAAAGGAAACGCACAATTTTATGCAAGTTGCAGATTGTGCGTTTCCTTTTTCTGTGATATTATGGTTACAATATGATTGACTCAGACCGGAGCTACGAAATCTTGCGGCTGCCGTCTGATTTTTTTGTCGCCGTGCGGCGGCAACGGAGGAAAACATGACAGAAAACAAACTGACCAAAAAGTACGGGCTGCCGACCGCGATTGCCATGGTCGTCGGCATCGTTATCGGCAGCGGCGTCTTTTTCAAGGCGCAGACCATTCTCGAAATGACCGGCGGCGACGTGCTGCTCGGCGTTTTGGCATGGCTTGTCGGCGGCGCGATTATGGTCGTCTGTGCGCTCGCGTTTGCGACGATGGCGACCAAGTACGAGAAGGTCGGGGGCATCGTCGACTATGCCGAGGCGACCGTGGGCGAGAACTACGCCTATTTCACCGGCTGGTTTCTGACGACGATCTACTACCCGAGCATGACCGGCGTTCTGGCGTGGCTTTCGGCACGGTATACGCTCGTCTTTGTCTGCAGCATTTCGCCCGGCTTTGTCGAAAATCCGGTCACGGGACCCGAGTGCATGGCACTGACGCTGATGATGCTGGTCGGCAGCTACGCGGTCAACGCGCTGTCGCCGAAGTTAGCGGGGCATTTTCAGGTTTCCACGACGGTGATCAAGTTGATTCCGCTTGTGCTGATGGGCGTCGTCGGGCTGATTGTCGGGCTGGCAAACGGCACGACCGTGCAGAATTTCACCGCCGTACATACCGAAGTCGGCAGAATGCCGCTGCTGCTCGGCGCGGTCGTCTCCACGGCGTTTGCCTATGAGGGCTGGATTATCGCGACCGGCATCAACGCCGAGCTGAAAAACGCCAAGCGCAATCTGCCGATTGCACTCGCGCTCGGCGCGGTCGTCATTATCTCGATTTGCGTGCTCTACTATGTCGGCGTCGCGGGCGGCGCAACGACGGCGGAGCTGATTGAAAAGGGCGCGACCGTCGCCTTCACCAACGTATTCGGCGGGGTGTTCGGCAACATTCTCAATCTGTTTGTCGCCATTTCCTGCATCGGTACGCTCAACGGGCTGATGCTTGCCAGCGCACGCGGTATGTACGCGCTGGCGGCGCGGGGCAGAGGACCTGCGCCGACGGTGTTCGGCAGCGTGGACGGCGAGACCAACGTCCCGACCAATTCGGCGATTGCGGGGCTGTTCTTTGCGGCGTTCTGGTTTTTCTATTTCTATGGATCGCAGCTTGCGGGCTGGTTCGGCGGGTTCTTCGGCTTCGATTCGTCCGAGTTGCCGATTATCACAATCTACGCCTTCTATCTGCCGGTTCTCGTGCGCTTTATGATTAAGGGGACGGAATTCGGCTTCTGCCGCCGCTTCCTGCTCCCCGCGCTCGCAATCTGCGGCAGCTTGTTTATGATTTACGCGGCGGTTGCCGCGCACGGCGTACAGGTCTTTGCGTATTTGATTGTTTTTGCCGTCTTTGCCGCGGCGGGGCTGATTTTCGACGCGGTTTGCAGAAAGCGCGGCTGACTTAAAAATAAAAATTCCCGAACGCAGTTCGGGAATTTTTATCCTATAGTTTATGCCGCAATCAAATGCCACAGCCGCATGAGCAGATCGAAGAGAATCGGCATGAAGATGGCGGGCAGCATATTGCCGACCTTGATTTTGGCGATGTTCAGCATCTTGATGCCGATGGCGAAAATCAGAATCGAGCCGACGAAGGACATCTGCGAGATGACCGCGTCGGTCAGAAACGGCTCGATGTAGACGCCGAGCAGCGAAATCGCGCCCTGATAGAGCAGGACGGCGACGGCGGAGAACAGCACGCCGATGCCGAGCGTCGACGAGAGAATCAGCGCCGAGATGCAGTCGATGATACTTTTGGCGAGCAGCACGTCGTAATTGCCGCGAATGCCGTTGTCGAGTGCGCCGACCACAGCCATCGCGCCGACGCAGAAGAGCAGAGTCGCCGTGACCATACCCTCGGCAAAGGTCGAGGCAGCGCCCGGCTTGACAAACCGCTTCTGACAGCGTTCGCCGAGCGCGTCGAGATGCTTTTCAATGTCGATCAGTTCGCCGACGACCGTGCCGAGCGTCATGGCGAGAATCATGACGAGCGAGTCCTTCGTGCCGAACGCGCCGTCCGTGTAGGTCAGGCAGGCACTGAGCGCGCCGCCGATGCCGACGAACATCACGACGAGCGCGACCGCCTGCATGACGGTGTTTTTGACGTGCTCGGGCAGGATTTTTTTGACGGCGAGACCCGCCAGTGTGCCGACGATAATCAGCGCACAGTTGATGAGAGTACCGAGGAGCGGCATGGTTTTTCTTCTTTCTTTTTATTTAAAGTGTTGCGGAAAGTCAAGTTCAAACGGGCAATTCCGTTTTATCTTAACACAAATTTTGTCGTCTGTAAATAAATTTGCGCTCAAAACCGCAAAAATGCAAGTTCGGAAAAACCAAAATTGCAAAAATGTTAAAATCCTATGAAAAAATTCAAAAAAGGGCTTGAAAAAATGCGCAGGACTCGTTATAATAATTGCATAATTGTTTCTGGCAGTTATTAGAAAGAAACAGAACAATTTGAATCGGAGGAATTTATTATGAAAAAGATCATCGCACTGATTCTCACCGCGCTGATGCTGGTATCGGTATTTGCAGCCTGCGGCGAGAAGCCCGCTGTCGAGGGCGGCGACAAGGTCGTCAAAATCGGTATCTATGAGCCTGCATCGGGTTCCAACGGCGCAGGCGGTAAGCAGGAGACTCTCGGCATCAAGTATGCAAACGAGAAGGTCCCCACGGTTGAAATCGGCGGCGAAACCTACAAGGTTGAACTTGTTCCGGTAGACAACCAGTCTTCTAACGACAAGGCACCCTCCGCTGCGGCAGAGCTGGTCAGCGCAGGCGTATCGGTCGTCCTCGGCTCCTACGGCTCGGGCGTTTCGATTGCCGCTTCGTCCACCTTTGAGGCTGCGGGCGTTCCCGCAATCGGCGTCACCTGCACCAACCCGCAGGTTACCGAGGGCAACAAGCACTATTTCCGTATCTGCTTCCTCGATCCCTTCCAGGGCACGGTTCTTGCAAACTACGCTTACAATGAACTGGGCTACAGAACCGCGTACACGCTTGCCGAAAACGGCAACGACTACGACGAGGGTCTTGCACACTACTTCACCGAGGCGTTCACCAAGCTCGGCGGCAAGGTAGAGAATGCAAACTTCCCCGAGAACACCTCGGACTTCAACTCTTACATCACCAACGCGGTCAATGCGGGCGCAGAGGTTATCTTTGCACCGACCTCGACCAGCTACGCACAGCTGATCGTTGAGCAGGCGGCTGCCAAGGGCGTTACCGCAACGCTGATGGCAGGCGATACCTGGGACTCCAACCAGATCCTCGCTGCCGCAAAGGGCAAGAACGTTGACATTCAGGTCACCACCTTCTATCAGGAGGGCGGTAATGCAGACTTCGACGCCGGCTTCAAGGCATGGCTCGAAGGCAACAGCCAGAACCTCACCGACAACGGCGGCGACAGCAATATCGCAGCCGTATCCGCAATGGGCTATGACGCTTACTTTGTGGCACTTGAGGCACTCAAGGCAGCCGGCTCGGCCGAGCCTGCAAAGGTTATGGAAGCGCTCTGGGGCGTCAGCTGCACCGGCGTAACTGGCGCGATTGCGTTCGACAACACGAACGGCGACGCAGTCAGAACCACCGCTTACATCAAGAAGGTCAACACCGAGACGGGTCTGTGGGACTTCGTCAAGGAACAGGGCGTTAACTGATTCGGACGGTACTTCAGAGGAGAAGGGCTTGACGATTTCGTCAAGCCCTTACCTTGATATATCGGGAAAAAACAGCTCGGCTTTCGGGCTGTCTTGAAAATACGGGAGGCTCCCGTCTTTTCAAGACGGCCTAAAGGATTCCGACAAACGAGAGGACAACTCATGAACATAACGATTGACCATATTCTGGCGGGTATCTCCGCAGGCGGTCAGTATGCGCTGATTGCCATCGGATATACCATGGTTTACGGTATCCTGCGCCTGATTAACTTTGCGCACGGCGATGTTTTCATGGTCGCGGGCTTGATTATGGTGTATGCTTCCGCCAGTATGCCGCTTTACTTTTCGATTCCGCTGGTGCTGCTTGGCACGGTGCTGCTCGGCGTTTTGATTGAGCGCGCGGCATACCGCCCGCTGCGTTCGGCACCGCGTATGTCGGTCATGATTTCGGCAATCGGCGTTTCCTACCTGCTGCAAAACCTCGCGCTCTACATCACCGGCGGTCTGCCGCAGGTCTATCCCGCGATTCCGTGGATTTCCGACTCGGTCACGATTCTCGGCGCGACGACCAAGCGCGTCACGCTGATTACGCCTGTGCTGACGATTCTGCTCGTCGTTGTGCTGGTTTTGCTGATTCGCTATACCAAAATCGGCATGGCGATGCGCGCGGTCTCCAAGGATTTTGAGACCTCACAGCTCATGGGCATCAAAATCAACTCGGTCATCAGCACGACCTTCGTCATCGGCTCGTTCCTTGCCGCCGTCGGCTCGCTGCTCTATTTTTCGAGTTACACCTCGGTCGTTCCGACCTCGGGCGCAATGCCGGGTCTGAAAGCCTTCGTTGCCGCGGTATTCGGCGGCATCGGCTCGATTCCGGGCGCGGTGGTCGGCGCGTTTATCATCGGTATCTGCGAGAATATCATCAAAGCCAACACCGAACTTTCGATTTTCTCGGACGCGTTCACCTTTGCACTGCTGATTCTGATCCTCTGCGTCAAGCCGACGGGTCTGTTCGGCGAAAAGGCGACCGACAAGGTTTAAGGAGGACGCGATGAAGAACAAGAGAAAATATACATGGCTGGACATCGGCATCATTGTTTTGCTGTTTGTCCTCGTCTTTGCCGCAGACCGCTTCCTGCCTTCCTACGACATCAAGGCAAAGGTTTTGCAGAAGGGCGCGGTTTTTGCGCTGATTGCCGTCTCGATGAACCTGCTCAACGGCTTTACCGGTCTGTTTTCGCTCGGTCAGGCGGGCTTCATGCTGCTCGGCGCGTATACATACGCGATTTTCACGATTCCGGTCGCCGACCGCGTTTCGGTCTATAAGTATTACACCACGACGGCGGCGGACGGCACGACGCTCGGCGGTCTTGTGCAGTTCACGCTGCCGGTCTTTGTTGCGATTCTGCTCGCCGGCGCGGTTGCGGCACTGTTCGCATTTCTCATCGGTCTGCCGGTGCTTCGCTTAAAGAGCGACTACCTCGCGATTGCGACGCTCGGCTTTGCCGAGATTCTGCGCGCGCTCTGCCAGTGGAAGGGACTCGGCGTCCTGACCAACGGCTCCAACCAGCTTCGTATGTACCCGACCTTCAAGGGCATTATGCCGTATTTCCTCGTTTCCGCAGTCTGCATCGCGATTATCGCGCTGCTGATTCATTCGACCTACGGCAGAGCCTTTAAGGCGATTCGCGACGACGAGGTCGCCGCGGAGGCAATGGGCATCAACCTCACCAAGCACAAGATGATTTCGTTCGTGACCAGCTCGTTCTTTGCCGGCATCGGCGGTGCGTTGTTTGCAATGTATCAGAACACCATTCAGGCAAAGCCGTTTACCACGACGCTGACCTATGAGATTCTGCTGATCGTCGTTATCGGCGGTATCGGCTCGCTCAGCGGCTCGGTTATCGCAAGCTTCCTGTACATCGCCTGCTCCGAGTGGTGGATGCGCTTCCTCGATACCGACGGTGTCATTCCGGGCGTTACGCGCAACGGCTTCCGCCTTGTCGTGTTCTCCGCCGTCATCATGGTGATCGTGCTGTTCTTCCGCCGCGGCATTATGGGCGACAAGGAGTTCTCGACCGCGCGGATTGCAAGGTTTGCTGCCTCGCATAAAAAGAACAAGAAGGAGGCGGCGAAATGAATACGCTTCTGAAACTCGATGATATTACGATGCAGTTCGGCGGCGTCGTCGCCGTCAACAACCTTTCGCTCGAGGTCGGCGAGGGCGAGATTGTCTCGCTCATCGGACCGAACGGCGCGGGTAAGACGACCGCGTTCAACGTCGTCACCGGCGTATACGAGCCGACCAACGGCAGAGTCAGCTTTCAGGGTAAGCCGATTGTCGAGAGCTTCCCGCGCGGCAAGATGAAGAAACTGTACGCGGGCGAGAACACGGGTGTTTACAAGCGCCGCATGACCAAGACGCCGGATAAAATCACCGCGCTCGGCATCGCGCGTACCTTCCAGAATATCCGACTCTTCAAGTCGATGACCGTCTTTGAAAACGTACTGGTCGCAACGCATCTGCGCAGAAAGAGCAATCTCTTCACCGCGACCTTTATGCTCGACCACAAGGAAGAGGTCGCCATGCGTGCAAAGGTCGAGTCGCTGCTCGAAGAAGTCGGTCTGCTCGACGTCAAGGACGAGCTTGCGACTTCGCTGCCTTACGGCAAGCAGCGCAGACTCGAAATTGCGCGTGCGCTGGCAACCGACCCGACGCTCCTGCTGCTCGACGAGCCTGCCGCGGGCATGAACCCGCAGGAGACCGACGAGCTGACCGCGTTTATCCGCTATATCCGCGACAAGTTCAAGGTGACGATCTTCATGATTGAGCACCACATGAACCTCGTCATGGACATTTCCGACCGCATTTACGTCATCGACTTCGGCAAGCTGATTGCCAAGGGCACGCCCGAGGAGGTCCAGAACAACGAGGTCGTTATCAAAGCCTATCTGGGGGTAAGCGAAGATGAGTAAAATTCTCGAAATCAAAAACCTCAGTGTGTCTTACGGCGGTATCGAAGCCATAAAGGACATTTCGCTCGACGTCGAGCAGGGCAGCATCGTGACGCTGATCGGCTCGAACGGCGCGGGCAAAAGCTCGACGCTCCGCACGATTGCCGGCATCGTCCGCGCAAAGAGCGGCGAAGTCTTGTTCGAGGGCGAAAACCTGCTCGGTCTGTCGCCCGACCAGATTGTCAAGCGCGGCGTTACCCTTGTTCCCGAGGGCAGGCACGTTTTCCCCAACCTCACGGTTGCGGAAAATCTGCGCGTCGGCGCGTATCTGCGCAAGGACGACATTTCGGGCGATCTCGAACATATTTATGAACTGTTCCCGCGCCTGAAAGAGCGTTCGTGGCAGCTTGCCGGCACGCTTTCGGGCGGCGAGCAGCAGATGCTCGCGGTCGGTCGCGCGATGATGGCGCGCCCGAAGCTGATTATGATGGACGAACCCTCGCTCGGTCTTGCACCGCTGATTGTACAGGGCATCTTCGATATTATCCGCACGATCAACAAGAGCGGCATTACGGTCCTTTTGATTGAGCAGAACGCCAATATGGCGCTCAAGGTCGCGGATTACGCCTACGTTATGCAGACCGGCGAAATCACGCTCAAGGGCACCGGCGCGGAGCTGCTCGAAAACGAGGAAGTCAAAGAGGCTTACCTCGGCAAGCAGAAAAAATAAGACTTGTAAAAATCGGCACGGATTTCCGTGCCGATTTGTTGTTGTTGTAAACGAAAACCACGCGATAGTCGCGTGGTTCAAAAGAGGCTAAGCCGATAAAAAGGAATCCTCCGTTTGTGATAGAATAGAGATGACCTGCCAGT